>JAWODQ010000072.1:0-2520 GCA_046483165.1 Bacillota bacterium
GCGATGCCTCAATGTGCTCGAATGACAATAGTCCGGCGGCGAAGACGGAATACCCCGGATCCACCAGCAACCTCGGATTGACGGGACGCAGGGACTCGTCTTTGGCAAATAGCGCCGCCTCCAGGAGTTTGCGAGAATATCCTCGACGTGCGGCGCCGACGAATGCTCCTCCGGTTCCCACCAGCACCTCCACATCCCGCAGATCCTTGCCCCGCAAATAACGTAGCTGGCCCCTCGGAGTATCCTCCACTTCCACCACTCCCGCGTGGCGACGAGTGGCGAGATCGATACAGGATTTTCCGAGCTCCAGATCCACTTTGTCCTCGAGGGGATCATCTGCGAGATAGGTCCGTTCCTTTTCTCGCCTCCGCGCGGCGGTCCTGAGTGCGTCCCGATCGAAGTCGGGAAAGGCTGTCCTCACCCCTCGAAGCACCCGCCCCTGGGCCAGATCCAATAGAGAACCGACGCCCTCGCGCAGGCCCAAATCCCCCTCCACGGTGCGCCTGAGTCTCGGATCGGCCAACCCGCGCGGAATAAGGTCTCCCTCGGTGGGGTAACCCCTCGATGCTGAATACACGTCCGTCGTAGCACCGCCGACATCCACGGCCATGCTATCGTAAGTTTCTCCGAGCAAGTCCACTCCCTTCATGACGGCATAGGGAGTGGGCATGACCTCAATATCCAGGAGGGCGGATAATTCTCCGAGGCCCTTGGCGCGAACTATGTGGCGCATAAACACATCCCTGATTATCTCGCGAGCCGGCGCCACGTCTAAACCCTCCAGGGTCGGCATGACGTTGCGCGAGAGATAGACCTCCAATCCCGCGCAACTCAATACTTCCGCTGCCAGGCTCGCCACGTCGGCGTTGCACCCAACCACTACCGGGACTCGCCCCGGCAGGGTCGCCAATAACCGCGCGTTATCCAGCACGTGATCCTCGTTACCACCGTTTATGCCCCCGGTGAACAATACGATGTCGGGAGCGAGATCTGCGATCTTTCTAATCTTCTCGCGATCCAATCGACCCGAGAACACTCCATAAATGCGGGCACCGGCTCCCGTGGCGGCTTCCCTGGCGGCCCGCGCGGTTAAACCTCGCGTCAATCCGATACAAACCATCCGCAAACCACCCGCGGCACTGCTCGTAGCATACCTGGCCCGGTAACCGCGAGAAGCCGGATCCGTCGGAAGGCCGAATTTGCCCAGATGGGACAAAGCCGCCCGCACGCCAACCATGACATCATCGCGGGCCGTGGTGCGAGCCTGACTGCGCCCAACTATGCGCCCGGCATTCAAATCGCAAACCAAAGCCTTGGTGAAAGTGCTGCCTATATCCAATAGGAGTGCCAGTTGGGACAAAGGTAAAGCCCCCAATTCGACGGTTCAAAACCTACGCTATCAGAACCGTTCCCACCCAACAACGAGCGGGACCCCGGGAGCTACCGGCGGTCCCGCCTCCACCAGGTACTTGCTGCCCGTCGAATCAGTTGGCGAAAAACTGCTCCAATGCGGCCAGGACCGCCTGGGCGACGGCTTCCTGCACGATGGGATCCATCAACCGGGCTTCTTCCCCGGAGGAACTCAAATACAGACATTCCAGCAATGCCGCCGCCATCTCGGCTTCTCGCAGGACGGCGAAGTTGCCGTAACGCACCCCGCGATCGTTACTACCCAGCGCATTGATCAGCTGGTGATGAAGCGTCTCGGCCAACCTCTCGCTGGAGTCGTGGTTGGGATAATGATATGTCTCCGTGCCTTCCGCCACGCCGCGGGGATCGGCGTTGGCGTGAATAGATAGGAAAACGTCGGCGTCGGCGGCATTGGCTATGGCGGGGCGATCGTAAATCGCCACATCGCAATCGATATCGCGAGTGGTGACGACCGTGGCCCCGGCGCCTCGCAGCACGTCGGTAATCTTCTCCGAGATCAGGAGATTCACTTCCTTCTCCGGCACCTGGACACCCTGCGCTCCCGGATCCAGACCACCGTGTCCGGGATCCAGGGCAACCACCTTGCCGGCTATGCTGGAAGTTCGAACGCCCACGGCGATTTCGAAGTGATCATCTCTCTCGCGAGTGGAGATGACCGGTACCCGATACTCCCCCAGGTCCAGAACCATCCTGGTCCCCGAAAACAGATCGCCAACGCTCTCCCTGTGACGCCCGAAACGCACACTCCGCAATATATCGTCTTCGAATTCCTCCATCGTCGCGGCATCCGCCCACTCCGTACCAAAAAGATCCACCACTGCGCGGGCCGGCTCCTTGAGGGTGAAAGTCCGGACGTCGACGGGTATAGTGGTCCGAAGCATCAGCAGCGGTCCCCCGTCGTCGGTGAGTCTTCGAGAAGAATTAACCCGAAAGATCGAGGCCACCGATTCCGGATTGAGCATGGAACTGGCTTACCTGGAGTCGGTGGAGATCGTCACCGATGACGGAGGACCCCTGGTGATGCTCCGGACCACTATACCCGTCGATGTCCGGACTTTCACCCTCAAGGAGCCGGCTCGCGCAGTAGTG
>JAWODQ010000094.1:0-13580 GCA_046483165.1 Bacillota bacterium
GCGTAATCGACGCGCGGGGCAAGGTGCTCTTCCCGGGCTTTTTGAATATTCATTGCCATTCCATGCTTCTCGCCTGTCGCGGACGGGCCGAAGATGTGAGCAACTGGGATGCCATCTGGGGCATCATGGGAAGCATAATGGATGTCATGACCGAAGAGGATTGTTACGCGGCCTCGATGCTCGCCTACATCGAGATGCTCAAGTCCGGAGCCACCACCGCCGTCGACAGCGGCGTACACATGATGAAAGTCGGGGAGGCGGCGATCGATAGCGGTATCCGAGCCTACCTTCACGAGACCTTCCGCGATGCCGACCCCGTCAAGGTGCGCGACGAAGGAGTCTACGAGTACTCCGACGAGATAGGAAAGCGAGGTTTGGAGCACGCCGTACAACTGGTGGAGAGCTTCGACGGTCGCGAAAACGGACGCATTCACTGCCTCCTCGGTCCCCACGCCACGGATGTCTGTTCCCCGGATCTCCTTGAAGCAACCCGCGAGGAAGCCGATCGTCTCGGCGTTGGAGTAACCATCCACCTGGCGCAAAACGACGTGGAACCGAAGCAGTGCAGGGATGAATGGGGCGACTGGCCGGGCCTCATGATGGAAAAGGCCGGGTTTTTGGGACCGGATTTCATCGGGGCTCATGGCATCTTCGTAAACGACGAGGACATAGCCGCCCTGGCCAGGAACGGTTGTTCCGTCTCCCACAACCCGCAAATCAACGCCAAGAGGGCCCATATCGCTCCGGTCTCCGACATGATGGACGCCGGTGTGAACGTCGGGCTGGGATCGGACAATATGTTTTACAACATGCTGGAAGTGATGAAGATAGCCCAGATCGTCTGGCGCCTGCGCGTGGGCGAACCCACGGAACCGAAACCGGAGACGATATTGGAGATGGCCACGATAAACGGTGCCCGGGCCTTGGGAATCGAGGATCGCGTGGGATCCCTGGAGCCGGGGAAGGTCGCGGATATCATCATGATAGACTACGATCGGCCCAGGTACACGCCGTTGGTTGAAGAGAATGTCGTATCGAACCTGATCCATTTCGGTTCCGGAGATGACGTTGCCCTGACCATGGTGGGCGGCCGCATCCTCGTAGACGATCATCAATACGTCGGCGACGAGCGCAAGATCATCGACGAGGCGCAGCGTTCCGGGGAAGAGGTTTGGGAGCGAGCCAAGGAGGACTGGGCGCGCCGCATGGGCAAGAATGCAGACTAGATTGGAAGTTCTCCGAAGCTGACGTGAGGGGAAGCGTCGCATCTTTCCCTCACTTATCTTTGGAGTTCTCCCGCGTCTCGGATGAGTACTCTCGCATCTCGGCCAGCTCCGATTCGATTCGCTCCAACCTTCGCATCGCGCTGGCCGCCTGCGAATAGGCGCCCAGGGCGAAGACGAAAGCCACCGGAGCCAGATATGAAAAGATGTCCATTCCCTATCCCCTCCAAATTATGATAGATCTCGAGCCAGGCTCCAGACTTCAGCGAGTCCTCACCCGATAATCTTAAGCGGTATCACCCGCCGGGTCCACTTCCAATTGGTGCATCGCGGCGAGCCGGGTTGTGCTCGTCGGGGAGCATCGCGTATCCTCATTGGCGGTGTGGCTCACATCATGAGTCGCAAGAGGCCCATGATGTGATATACGGTAACCACCGTATATAGGGTGAGTATCATCACCAGGAGTGAGGCGGAAATCCATCCGATTTGCCGGCGTAGAGTATAGATGCGGTAGAGACCCAGGGGTACTACGAAGAGTTTCACCACGGCGAACCACGGAGTACCGATGAGTGCGGCCATGTACGGATTACCCTCCTCGATGCCGAGGGAGATGGCCCGTAGGGTCAAGAAGTAGTCGGCGAAATTGAAGACCGCGATGGCGGCCAGTATGTAGGTGGTGTCGCTCCTGTCGTCGGCCAGTCTCATGGATGCCCTCCTCGGGAGAACATACCCCTCCGGGAGCAAATGACACCCCGCTTTTGGGGTTGTAGTGTTGAGATCTGGCCTCTTTGACAGGCTGGCAATATTCTTGAACAATATTTATGAACGATATAATTATTTTGCGGGAGGTCGAGATGGAAGGCGAATCTAGAGACGCACTTATCCAGCGACTGGACTATCTGGTATCCAGCGTCGGCAAGCATTTCACCAACGTGCGACGGGCCTTCAGGGATTTCGACGTCACCGGACCGGAATACTTTTTGTTGCGCCTCCTGTCGGTGGAGGGGACCCGTCGCGTCTCCGACGTGGCCGCGCATTTGTGCCTGACTCAGGCGGCGGCCTCCAACGTAATCAACGCGGCCGAAGAAAAGGAGCTCGTAACCAAGGCCAAGGATCCGCAAGATCGCCGGGTTACCTTGATCAGCTTGACCGAAGCCGGCGAAGAGCTCCTCTCCGAAGTCAAGAGGGGGCGACTGGAAAGAAACAGGCAGATCCTGCGGCAGCTATCCGACGAGGATCTGGGAGAGTTGATTCGCATCTTCGGCAGGCTCAAGACTACTCTGGTTCGGGCCGAACTTGAGGAACGCGGAAACTGAGCGATCGTAGTGTGGCTGTCCCGAGCGATAAAATCCCGAAGATTGAAATGGAGCGTTTTAGGAAATGGCAAAGAGCACTCGCGGGGGTATGGTGCGCGGTATCACTGAAGGTCCCATCCTTCCGGCACTATTGACACTATCGTGGCCCATCATTTTCAGTAATTTGCTTCAAACTGCCTACAACCTCGCCGACACCTTCTGGCTGGGCCGGTTGGGGGACTGGGCCGTTGCGGCAGTATCCGTAAGCTTCCCGATAATCTTCCTATTCATCTCCGTCGGAATTGGCCTGAGCATCGCCGGCACGGCGCTGGTCGCCCAATACATCGGCGCCGGGAGACACGAGGATGCCAACTACATATCTTCGCAGGTCGTGGGCTTCATCGCCATCGTCGCCCTGGGACTCAGCATCCTGGGCTATTACCTCTCCCAACCGATTTTGATCATACTGGGACCGGAACCCGAGGTGGTGACCGCAGCCTCGAGTTATCTGCGCACCTGGTTCATCGGCATTCCCTTCATATTCGGTTTTTCCGTCTTCCAGTCCCTCATCAAGGGTTACGGTGACACGGTGAACCCCATGAAGGTCATGATCATGGCCGTGGTGCTGAACGTCATCCTCGACCCCCTCCTCATCTTCGGTTGGGGTCCCTTCCCGGCCCTGGGCGTGCAGGGAGCGGCGGTGGCGACAGTTTTCGCCCGGGGCGTGGCGGCGGCGATCGGCCTCGTCTGCCTGTTCAAGGGGATACTGGGGCTCAAGGTCAGTTTGCGACACATAAGGCCTAAGCTGGACACGGTCCTGACCATATTGAAGGTGGGAGTTCCCGCGGCCGCAGAACACTCCATGAAGGCGCTCGGGATAATGGCCATGACGTCGACGGTAGCGTTTTTCGGTACTCCCACTCTCGCCGCCTTCGGAGTCGGTAACAGGATCAATTCCGTGGTATTTTTGCCGAGCCTCGGCCTGGGTCAGGCGACCACTACCATAGTGGGACAAAACCTCGGGGCCGGCATGGATGAGCGGGCTGATGTGGCGACCCGGCTCGGTTCCGGCATCGCCTTCGGCATGCTGACGGCCTTCGCAGTCCTGGTCTTTTTCTTCTCTTACTCGGTCGCCGAGATCTTTCTGCCGGGCGAAGGGGTGGCAACCCAGCTGACCAGCGATTACCTGCGCGTCATCGCCTTCTCCTTCGGATTCCTGGGCATTTTGAACGTCGCAAATGGTGCCTTCCGGGGGGCGGGGCACACCCTCGCAGCGATGACGTTTTCTCTGCTGTCCATGTTGGGATTGCGGGTTCCTTTGGCCTATATACTTTCGCGATTCACGGAAATGGGCACCGCGGGATTGTGGTGGGCCGTGGCAATAAGTAACATCCTCGGTGGAGCGATAGCCCTGTGGTGGTTCACCCGCGGCACCTGGAAGACGCGCATCATCGATTGAATGTGACGACGGCGGGAGGATGGTGACCCCGCGCGTAGAAGTAGAATTGACGGGCGATCCGTGGTGACGGAAAACCGCCCGAAGATAACAGCCATGACAGACAATTCTCCGAATCGTCCGTCCTAAGGCCCATCGATGGGCTAGGGATCGGCGATCGGCAGGGTTTCGGCGGAAACACCGAGGCCTCCCGCGTTCGGAAAGGAGAATCGATAGCATGCCTCGTTCTCATGCCATCTTCTCCGGGAGATGGCCTTCTCATTTCGGGTGAAGAGGGTCCCCCGTCGTAATCCGCAGAAATGATCCGCCGATACCCCTTGTCATCCGGGAGGAGAATAAAAGTGCGCAAAATACTGGCACCCATCGTCGTCTTGATGCTCATGATCGCCCTTCTCGCCTGCGCGGGCGAATCCGAAACCCCAGCGGACGCGGAACCGGAAGAAGGTAACGCCCAGGGGATAACCCTGGTTGCGCCGGACGGAACGGAGAAGGAAGTTTCCCTGGGCGAAATCAGGGAGTTGCCGGCGACGGCCGAAGAGATAAGCCGAGAGACGGACGAGGGAAGGGAAGAATTCGAAGTGACCGGGACGACCCTCGAGAATCTGTCATCTTTCGTCGATGTCGACACGGAAGCTCTGGAGTCGATGGTACTCGTCGCCGGTGACGGCTATTCCGTGGAGGTTCCCGGGGACATCCTGGAGAATCACGACGTCATATTCGCCTACGAGTTGGACGGGGAGCCGCTGGCGGAGGGTAGTGCCCCGCTTCGCGCCTACTTGCCGGGAGCGGAATCCATGTATTGGGTGAAGAATCTCGTCCGCATAGAGTTCTCCGCCAGTGCCGAAGAGATCGGTGGTGTCGGCTCCATTTACTTCCTGGAGACGCTGTTCGCCGAGCTGGACGGGGAAGACTACGAAGAAGATGATCGCGCCGTACCGACGGCCGACATCCTCGAGTACGCCGGCGAGGGGGATTCGGTGTTCTTTCTGGCGGCCGACGGATTCGAGAAGACCGAAGATCGCGAAATATTCGCCGAACACCATATCGTCACCACCGGAGAGACCGCCCCCGCCTTTCGCGGCCCCGAGCTTCCCCGCGGTATGCACGTTCGCGACATAGTGTACTTCGCCGTCGGTAAAGTGGCCTTCTATTCGGTGAACCGCGGACCCGAGACGTTCGCGACGGAGGAGATCGAGGATGTCCCGGGTGTATCGCTTTCGCAGTTGGCCGAATCCGTCGATCTGCAAACGGAGGGCGCGTTCGTCCTCGAGGCAACCGACGGGTACGAGGTGGAAGTCGAGGCGGAAGATCTCGCCTCCGGCGTGGTATATCTCCTGGAGTCCGGCGAAGTGGCGGTGGCCTTCAGAGATCTGCCCAAGAGCGCCAACGTTAAGGGGCTTTTGTGCGTACGTGCGTCGGAATGAAGGTCGCCCGCGAAAGATGGCGAGTGACGATTCCTCTGGTAGATAATCCAGCCGGGATAAGTTCGGAATCGATCGGGAGCGATGGACTTGAGTGCCACTAGGCGAAATCTAATCATTATAGGATTGCTCTTTGTGGCGGTGGTGGGTTTGGCCCTCGCCCGCGTGCTCCCGTCCGAGGGTCGATTCGAAACGGTCCATCCGCTGGTGGTATCGGGTGACGTGGAAAACGTAGTGGAGCTTGGGCGAGTCGACGAGGAGGATTTCTCCCTCCGTAAGGCCGAAAGGGATGATCGGCGGCTTCTCGCGCTGGCTCTCTCGGATGTACTCGAGGCCGCTGAGCCAAGAACACCACACTATCGCGTCCTATTCGTGGGTAGCGACGGACGTTCCGCCGAGATATCCGGGGATCACCTCGAGGACAATCTGCTCGCCCTGGGCGAGGAATACGGTTGGGAGGCCATAAATCCGAGCCATCCGGTAAGCAGCAATATCAAAGACCTTACCGAAATCCTGGTGGTGGCGGAAGATCCACCGCCAGATGTGACCGTTAACATCTCGCGCGAGGGCGAAACCCTGAAGCGGCACACCGTGGGAGAGTTGCTGGCGGACGGCTACGGCGTCCGATCCCGGTCCGTGGGTAGTTCCACCCAGGTCGGCGGGGAACTCAGCCTGAAAGCCGAGATATTCCAAAGGGAGCGGGTGGTCGACCTCCGTCGATTGGCGGGGGACGTCGAATTACAAACGGTTTTGTTGGTGGGCGAGATGGGCGAGATGGTCTCGGTTTCCGCCGGGTCGCAGGTAATTCTGGGAGACAACTCCCTCTCATATCGAGAGGACGCGGACTCCGTCGTGCCGGCGGTCCGAGGCGTGATCCTGGATCCACCGAAACGATACAACACCGACATTTACCACGACGCGGTGCGATCTTTGGAAGATGGGGAGGACACCATGATCGTTTTGGTCGACGGGTTCGGTTGGCACCAGTATCGGCACCTGGTGGAGCGGGAGGCCCTGCCGTATCTGGGCTCGGTGGGGGAAGCCGCGCCGGCCCTGGCCGTCTTCCCGTCCATAACTCCGGTCAACTTGACGGCAGCCATAACCGGAGTTTTGCCGGCGGAAAGTGGCGTGGTGGCACGGGATACGCGAAGACCGGAGGTGGAGACGATCTTCATGTGGTGCCGCGAGCGGGGCCTGAAAGAGCGACTGGTGATGGGACCGATCGCCCCGATCGAAGCGGGCACCGATCCGGTATTCAGCAGCGACTCCGACGGCGATGGATCGGACGACGACGAAGTGTTCGAGAACGCCCTCAACATGGTGGAGCAGGACTACGACCTGTTGATGGTTCATTTCAAGGGTGTCGACAGTGCCGGGCATACTCACGGCGCCCTGGCAGAGGAGACCCTCGATACCGCCGTAGAAATCGATGGATATATCGAGAGGCTGGCCGAGTCCTGGGATGGTCGCATACTGGTGTTCGCCGACCACGGGATGAAAACGATCGATGATGGGGGAGAACACCGCCTATGCGTATACGAAGACATGTACGTCCCGCACTGGGATATTCCCCCGACGCCCTGAACGAAGAGGCGGTGAGTCGTCTTTGCCGGGACGACTCACCGCAGAATGTAGTTTCGGCCGATTGCCGGTTATGCCGGCAGGGTTGTGCTCGGACGATGCTTTACTGGGCTTTCTCTACCCACTCTCTGAGCCTTTCCACCAGCCGCTCGACGACCGCCTCGGGATCGGATTCGATTCCTTCAAGCAGGGGGTTCTCTGCCGACTCACCCTGGTAGACCACCAAAGTGCCGGTGTCGGGGGCGAAGTTGTCGCCCGTATCCGGCGTCGGGGCCAGGCCCTTCCCCGCCAGAGCCTTCTCCTCAACGGGGGTGGCGGGTCGCACCTGGATGGTGTAGTTGTCCAGGCCTTCGCGCTCGAGCGCAGCATCTCCCTTTTCCTTGAGCTCGGCATATTCGGATAGATTGGCGAATTGTGGGTTGATCAAGAACGGCATGCTTACGACCTCCTCGATAGAGCGATATACAGGGATTCTCGGAATGTCCCCGACATCCTGCCTCCGAATGCGATATCAGGGAATTTCTGTCTCCGCCAATCTCGCCGGAGAGAAGCTCGATGCATCAATTGTTGTTATGCGCTAAACTGTTTACTGTGGTTTGATGCTGGGATATTAGAGCGCTGGAGGATCGTCTCGTGGGAGAAGAACAGAAGAGATCGTTCGTAGAGGGTGTCAAAGACATCGCACCGATACTGCTCGGTATAATGCCCTTTGCCATGATCTCGGGGATCACCGCGGTAAACGTGGGCATCAGCCGGGGCATGGCGATGGTGATGTCGGTATTCATCTTCGCCGGCGCGTCCCAGCTGGCGGCCTACCAACTCATAGCTTCGGGCGCAATATCCTTCGTCATCATATACACGGCCCTGGTGATCAACCTGCGCTTCGTGGTGTACAGTGCTTCCATCGCCCCGTATTTCCAAAACCTTTCCATGCCGCTGAAATGGATCTACGCTTATCTGTTGACCGACCAGGGCTACGCCGTTTCGCTGATACGTTTCCGAGATGATGACTCGGTAATTCCCACCTGGCACTATCTCGGTTGCTCGGTAACCCTCTGGGCCACGTGGCAGCTCTTCAGCGCCATCGGAATCTTCTTGGGATCTTCCGTACCGGCACACTGGGGATTGGATTTCGCCATCCCGCTCACCTTCATGGCCGTCCTCGTCAAATCGCTGGACAACCGGCCTTCGATGATAGCCGCAGTGGTCGGGGGCGTGGTGGCCGTCGTCGCAGATCCCCTGCCCCTAAACTCCGGGTTGATCGTAGGGGTGCTAAGTGGCATCCTCGCCGGCTATTGGGCCGATCGTGCCAGTCGGGCCCGAGGACAGAAGGGGGGGAACGGGTGATGGACACGACCACCATCATGTGGATAACGGCGGGCATCGCCGTGGGAACTTTCCTGCTGCGCCTCTCCTTCATCCAGATCTTCGCCAATCGAGAGGTCCCCGAGCTCTTGGAGGATCTTCTCCGCTACGTGCCTTCGGCTGCGGTCTCCGCCATCATCCTCCCCGCTGTATTGATCGTCGACGGATCATTGGACCTCTCTTTGGGTAACGAGCGCATCCTGGCGGGGGCCGTCGCCCTCATCGTTGCCCTGCGCACCCGGAGTTTTCCCATGACCGTAGGTGTTGGTATGGGAATCTTTTGGCTAATTCGCGCCTTCATGTAATCCCCCCGATTTCTTCCGAAATCTCGAAGGAACACCGGGATGTAGCGTCCAAAATGCCTATGTGGCCCTTCAATCGGGCGCCGCCTACGCAGACTTGACGCATCCGATTAGTGGCCCTAAAACCGGGACTTCTCGGTGAAGCATTCGTCGGGATCCGATCGTTTACCCGGACGATGGATAAGATTGCGAGGAACCGATTGGAAATCGTACAGAATGGACGACTGGATATGGAGACACTGGGATCCCTGGGTCGCCGACCTGGCCCCTTTGAACCCGGAGAGGATCTTTTCTGGGATGATCCCCACATATCACGGGGTATGCTCCGCGCCCACCTCGATCCCGGGATAGATGCCGCCAGCCGAACCCCCGAATTCATCGACGCCTCGGTGCGCTGGCTCGCGGAAACGATCGGCCTTCGGGCGGGTGATCGCGTGCTGGATCTGGGGTGTGGCCCGGGACTCTACTGTGAACGTTTGGCGCGGGCCGGGATGGGGGTGCGGGGGATAGATATCTCTCGAAACTCCATCGACTTCGCCCGAAAGCGAGCGGAAACCTGTGGATTGGAAATAGATTATCGGGTGGGCGACTACCACCGATTACCCCTGGGAGAGTCGTATCGAGCCGTCTTCTTAGTCTACGGCCAATTCGCCGTGGATCCCCCGAAGAAGCGACGGTCGCTGTTGGCCAGGATACGCCGTTCGCTACTTCCGGGCGGGATGTTGGCCCTGGACGTACCGACGCGTCGCCACTTCCCCGAAGGTGGGGGAGAGATGCGCTTCAGCGTACACCCCGACGGCGGATTCTGGCGACCCGACGGCTATTGCCTGTTGCGAGGAGAGTTCGATTACCCGGAGGAATCCGCCTTTTTGAACCGGTACGTAGTCATCGGTCGGGATGGGTGCGCCAGGGTATACAATATTTGGTCGGCATATTACTCGGCAGAGGAGCTCCTGACGTCGCTTACCGAGGCGGGTTTCACCACTGTGGAACTTCGAGGTGATTTGACCGGCTCCGCACCCCATTCCGAGGATGAATGGCTGGCGGTCGTGGCCTCCGCGCCGCGATGAATGGGGCTCGATGATCCTCTCCCGGGGATAGCGCGAATTGCCTCTATGCTTCGGCTCGCGGGCGCCGCCGCCCTGGTGGATGATTGCGTTCGACGATTGATTTCCGCGAGGCTTCTGGGTGATCCGAAGCGGCTCCGAACACCTGCTCTCATTTCGAAAACCCAACACTCTCAATTTCGTTCAGATTTGGGACGGGATCCGACACCGAGCTCGAGGCGGCCTTCCAACGATCACCGGTATCTCGGCCAGGATCATGGACTGCACCGCGGAAGCAACCTTTTCGCTTTTCGGAGTGCACACCCCGCCGGGGCGAGTTTCAGCCGGGTTCGGTCCGGCTCCTGAGAGTACCCCGAGTTGGAGAATGCAGTGAGGGGTGAGGGATTCGGTTTCGCCGCCCGCCTTAACTGGGGCCGCCCGGTCCGCCGGTTTCCGTCATCGGTTCCGGGACGCGGGCGCGCATGAAGAGATAGTTCACCGCCAGGCCAAAGGCGAAGGCTATCGGTCCGACGATGGCTCCCAGATTCGGGAAGATTACCGAAAGGCCGAAGACCACGGCCGCCAGCGCTCCGATATCCAGGGCCTTACCGACGCCCACCACCGCCGTGCTGCCCCGTCGCAGGGCGATGCCGCTCTTCAGCTCCACGAGACCCGTCAGGAGGGGTGTCACCGACAGGAGCAAGAGTACCACCCTGGTGGCGGGCAGCAGGGTGGGATCCACGCCGATCAACTCTCGCAGTACCCAATCCGAGGCGCCGCACAGGACGAAGACCGCCATGATGGTCGATATGGCCGCCGATAGGGTGATGCCCACCCGCCGCAGACTCCTCCACCAGCGAAGATCTCGCAGCAACACGAGGACGGTTTGGCTCAGATTGATCATGAGGAAGGCGATGAACATGAAGGCTATGCTCCAGGAGACCTGGAAAATGGCCAGGTTTCTCTCGGGTGAGGCCGTACGGGCCAGCCCGGCGTTTATGGCGGGAAGCGAAAAGGTCATCAGAAGGCCCTGGGCGATCATCGGTAGCAGAAATCGCAGGCAATCGCCCGTCGTGGCGGGGTTTTCTCCTTCAGGCGGCTCGACTCCGTAAACTTCGTCGAAGCGAGGTAGAGCGAAGATGATACACATGATACCCTCGATTCCCATCCCCGCGATCCATATGAAGGCCCCGAGCGAGGCCCCCTCGAGGTATCCCAAACCCGGCATAAAAAGGGCCATGGCCAGCATACCCGCCATGCGGATGATCATGGCGAAGGTCATCAGGATGGTGCGTTCGCGGCGCATGAGGATCGATTGCGGCCAGGCGCGTATGAAATGCACGAAGGGCAGGAATATGCAGATGCGAACCACCGAGAGCACCTCGGGAAACAGGTCTTCTCCCGCCCCGAATATTTCTACGTATACCAAACGTCCCAGGGGAGTATATCCGAGCAGCGCGATCCAGGCCATCACCAGTGCCGCCACGGTGGCCGCCACCCGGACCGCCGAGTTCATACTGTGCCGGTCGGTGCTGAAGGCGAGCAACATTTGGCGGGCGGACCAGACCGGGGACCCGAACATATTGGTCACCGTCTGACCCAGGGCGAAGGCGGCCAGGGCGGTTTCGGGATGAACGGTTCTCGCCAGGCCGGCGTTGATTATGCTGAAGCCGCTCGCCATCATCAACGCGGTGAGACCCATGGGTATTTGGAATCTGAGGATGGAGTTCACCCTATGGCGTTCGCCGGGATCTGACCAGTTGAATAGCGCACTCAGTGTTTTCATCGCCGTCTCGCTTTCGTAGTGGGGCTCGTCTTCCTACTCTGCGTTTAACCTTGCGGAAATACATTCCATCTTCCGGGGCGCAAGACTCGCCGGGACGGAGCCGTCCCGGCGAGGGTGACGTGGTCGCAATGTGTCCGCGGGAAGTGCTAGCGCAGCTCGACCTCCTCGACCTCCATGGTGAATTCCCAGATTCCGTCGCCCGAGGTGGATTCGGAATTCCAGGCGATCAGCATCTGAAAATCGCCGAAGTCCCCGATCTCCCAGTCGACCGCGACTTCGTCACTACCCTCCGGTACGTGGGGAGGTCCGAGGTTCAATCGGATTCGGGTGACCTCCGCCTGCATGTCGCTTATGGTGCGCGTTTCGGTGGATACTATCTCCCATTCCCAGCCGGGACCTTCGCGGTTTAGGACGTCGCGAACCTGAAGTTCCTCGGCGGCCTTAAACGGCCAAAACATGGCACTAAGGAAGGGATCGACGAAATTTCCCGCCATCTCGCCAGGCACCGTTTCGCCGCCCATTTGTAGCCGCGCCACTTTCCCTTCCTCGTCAACCCAGAATACGATATCCTCTTCGTCGATGGTAACGGAGAGCTTCTCGGTCTTAGTGCCATCGATCTCTTCTTCGCCCTCAAACTGATAGGTAACGCGGGTGGGGTCGGTTTCGTTGCCGTCCTCATCTATTTCCGCCCATCTCCAGACCAGACGGGAGAAACCCTCTCTGATGGCCTTGATATCACTGGGGTTGCGCCAGCTGTCGACGGCGAACTCTTCGTCGTCGGCTTCGTCGGCTTCCTCTTCGCCCGATTCATCGTCGGGTTCGTCCGCCTCTTCCTCCGCCGGCTCCTCTTCGTCAGGCTCCGGCGCGGCTTCTTCATCGGGTTCCGATTCCTCGCCTCCGCCGCCGCAGGCAGCTGCCGCAAACAAGAGCACGAGTATCGACAGGATCACCAAAGACGTGGTGAGTAGCCGTTTCATCTCGCCATTCCTCCTTCAGGTTTTCAGTACCAACGCATTCAACTCTGCGATAGTCGTGGGCCGGATTCGGGTAAATTGCTTAACTCTGAGGAATCAATTCATTTCCCATTTCCCGGAATCCTGCCCTGGCCTCAGAATGGATCGCAGGGCCTGCATGCGATTCGGTCACTCGTGGTGGCGAGCCCGGGCCGGCGCGATCTAGCGTATCTGTCCGTCGCCCGTGATCACGTATTTGCACGAGGTCAGCTCCTCGAGGCCCATCGGTCCGCGGGCGTGCATCTTTTGCGTGCTGATCCCTATCTCGGCCCCGAGGCCGAATTCGGAACCGTCGGTGAAGCGGGTCGAGGCGTTGACGTAGACGGCCGCGGCATCGACTTCGTCGGTGAAGCGCCGGGCGTGGGAGTAATCGGAGGTCACTATGGCCTCGGAATGACGCGTGCCGTAACGGCGGATGTGCTCTACGGCTTCATCGAAATCTTCGACCACGCGTACGGCGAGTATGAGATCCAGGTACTCCGTTTCCCAGTCCGCCTCCGCGGCGGGTGTGACGTGGGGGAGATATTCTCGAGTGCGGGGACATCCGCGCAACTGCACCCCCGAATCCTCCAGCCGGTGCGCTACCGCCGGGAGGAACTCGTCGGCGATGTCGGCGTGAATCAGCAAAGTCTCCATGGAGTTGCACACTCCTGGCCGCTGCACCTTGGCATTGTGGGCGATGCGCACTGCCATCTCCAGGTCGGCTCCGGCGTCCACGAAGGTGTGGCAGTTCCCCACGCCCGTTTCGATCACGGGAACGCGAGCGTTGTCCACCACGGCCCGGATGAGGGAGGCCCCGCCCCGGGGGATGAGAACGTCGAGGTATTCCCGCGCGGACATCAACTCCTTGGCCGCGGCGCGGGAGGTGTCTTCTATCAGCTGGCAGGCGTCTGCCGGTAACCCGCGGGATTCCAGGGCGTAGCGGATGTGTCGCACCAGCTCGGCGTTGGAATGGGTCGCCTCGGAACCCCCGCGGAGGACGGTAACGTTACCCGATTTGAGGCATAGACCGGCGGCATCCACCGTAACGTTGGGACGAGCCTCGTAGATTATGCCGATGACTCCGAGGGGTACCCGAACTCGCGCCAGGTT
>JAWODQ010000116.1:0-2558 GCA_046483165.1 Bacillota bacterium
ATCGGAGTGCGGGGGGCACATTGCCCGTATCGGTGAACGTGGCCGTCTTCAACGTCGCCGCAGCCCGAAAATTCTTCGAGGCGGGCGCCGATCGGCTGGGCCTGGCGGTCGATGCCGCCACCCCGTCCCTCTTTAGGCGTCACAAGCTGGATCGCCCCGGAGCCTGGCGGGGGCGCATGGAGTTGCTGGAAGAGCTCGCCCGGCTCTATCCCGGCCGAATATCCACCCATTTCATAGCCGGCCTGGGGGAGACGGAAGAGGAGATGGTCGGGGCGATGTATCGCGCGATCGTCTCCGGTGTCACGGTTGCCCTGTTCGCATTCACACCGGTGCGCGGCACACTCCTGGAGGATAGATCGGCCCCGGATCTGGCGTCCTATCGAAGGATGCAGCTGGCGAGATTTCTCATGTCGGAGCGGAGGGCGCGCCCGGAGGATTTCCGCTTCGACGAGGGTGCGATCACCGCCGTCGGGATCGAAGTGGCGCCCGAGGACCTCTCGCGGGCATTTCTCACTTCCGGATGCCCCGACTGCAACCGCCCCTATTACAACGAGCGACCCGGCGAGACGCCCTACAATTATCCCCGCCCCCCGGGGTGGTCGGAAGTGGTTGCCGCCGCCCGCGCGATGGGAATATTGTATAGGATCCCCGAAGAGTTCGAGGAGGCGAAAGAAGTTGAGTGAGATCCTCGAGACCTCGTGGAGACTCATAGTCGACGAGGCTTTGCCGGCCGCAGAGAACATGGGGCGGGATGAGGCACTCCTCAATTCCCACGCCCGCGGCGAATCTCCCCCGATACTCAGGCTTTATCGGTGGGATCCCGGCGCCATCTCCATAGGGTATTTCCAATCCTTCGGACGCGAAGTTGACGAAGAAGCCTGTCGCGCGCGCGGTTTCGAGTGGGTGCGACGGATGACCGGGGGCCGGGCCGTTTTGCACCACCTCGAGCTCACCTACGGGGTGGTAATCTCCGAGGATCTCCTGCCCGGTTCAGTGATGGAAACCTACCGCGTGATAAGTGAAGGTCTGGTCGCGGGGCTTCGAAATCTTGGTATGCCGGCGGAGCTTTCGGAATCCCCACCTCCGACCAGGCAGTCCCTTTCTCGCGTCTCCGCCGCCTGCTTCGATTCGACAACCCCCTCCGAGGTGACCTCGGAGGGTAGGAAGATCGTCGGGAGCGCCCAGGGCAGGGCGCGGGGAGTGATCCTCCAGCACGGATCCGTTCCCATCCACCTAAACCGGGAAGACGTCGTGGACTGCCTCAGCCTGGGAGAACGCCGCGAGGCGATTCTCCGCATTTTGCGGGCCAAGGCGGGATCGCTCTCGGAGGCACTCGATCGCGATGTGCATTTCGACGAAGTGGCGGCCGCCCTCCGGGGAGGTTTCGAGGACGCGCTGGGAATAGGATTCACCGAAACCGGGTACAGCCGGGGTGAGTCGGAGGATGCCGAACGATTGAACGGGGAAAAGTACTCCACCGAAGATTGGAATCGCGCGATCAGATAATGGGAGGTTTGTTATGAGTGAATTGACCGTTGAAGAGGTAGGGCAGCGCAGGTATCAGCTGACCATTTTGGGAGCGGGGCCGGGCGGATACACCGCCGCCATACGGGCGGGACAGCTGGGAGTTGACGTCCTGCTCGTCGAGAGTGATTACATTGGCGGTACGTGCCTGAATTGGGGGTGCATTCCCACCAAGACGATCTATCGGAGCGCCGAGGTGTTGGAGGATATCGGCGACGCCGGCGAGCTGGGTCTGGAAGTGGGAGGTGCCGAGGCTGATTTCGCCGCCATAATGCGAAGAAAGGACGAGGTTGTGGTGGGACTGCGGTCCAACACAGCCAAGCTAATCGAGCAAAATGGCGTAGATATCCTCGAGGGCCGTGGGCGTATCGCCGAGGATGGTTCCCTGAGGGTCTCCACCGGGGAAGGAGAGGCCGAAATTGATACAGAAAAGATCCTTTTGGCCGTGGGTTCCGTCCCCGCAAAACCGCCGATACCGGGATTGGATTTGCCCAATGTTTTGGATTCTAAAGAACTCCTCTCCCTGGAAGAATTGCCCGAGCGCATGGCGGTCATCGGCGGCGGTATCATCGGTATGGAGTTCGCTTCAATCTTCGCCGCCCTCGGAGTCGAAGTGACGGTATTGGAGATGCTTCCGCGCCTTCTGCCGACCATCGACGACGAACTGGCGCGGAGAATGGGCCCGGTCTTTCGCAAGAGGAGGATCACCGCCCACACGAAGGCTACGGTCCAGTCCGTCGAAGAGACATCGGACGGCCTGGCGGTCAACTACGAGCGCCGCGACAAAGAAGAGCGAGTGGAGGCCGACCTGGTATTGGTGGCCACGGGGCGGGCGCCGAATACGCGGGACCTCCCCCTCGATGCCCTCGGTATCGAGAACGACAGGGGGGCGATAAAGGTCGACGAGTCGATGGTAACCTCCAATCCGAGGTTTTTGGCCATCGGTGACGCCGTGGCCCGCATGATGCTGGCTCACGTGGCATCCTCGGAAGCCCTCGTCGCCGTGGAGAATGCCTTCGGACAGGGTCGAAACC
>JAWODQ010000005.1:0-7124 GCA_046483165.1 Bacillota bacterium
CCGGCAGTCCCCTGTGAGTCCCCAACTTAATGCTGGCAACACAGAGCAAGGGTTGCGCTCGTTGCGGGACTTAACCCAACATCTCACGACACGAGCTGACGACGACCATGCAGCACCTGTCACCCTGTCCCCGAAGGGAACACCGACTTTCGTCGACTGGCAGGGGATGTCAAACCCAGGTAAGGTTCTTCGCGTAGCCTCGAATTAAACCACATGCTCCACCGCTTGTGCGGGCCCCCGTCAATTCCTTTGAGTTTCAGCCTTGCGGCCGTACTCCCCAGGCGGGGCACTTAATGCGTTAGCTGCGGCACGGAAGGGGTCGATACCTCCCACACCTAGTGCCCATCGTTTACGGCTAGGACTACCAGGGTATCTAATCCTGTTTGCTCCCCTAGCTTTCGCGCCTCAGCGTCAGTGCACAGGCCAGAGAGCCGCCTTCGCCACTGGTGTTCCTCCCGATATCTGCGCATTCCACCGCTCCACCGGGAATTCCGCTCTCCTCTCCTGCACTCAAGACTGCGAGTTTCAAATGCAATTCCTCAGTTGCGCCGAGGGATGCCACACCTCGCTTGACAGCCCGCCTGCGCGCCCTTTACGCCCAGTAATTCCGGACAACGCTTGCCCCCTACGTGTTACCGCGGCTGCTGGCACGTAGTTAGCCGGGGCTTCCTCTGTGGGTACCGTCAATTTTCGTCCCCACTGACAGAGCTTTACAACCCGAAGGCCTTCATCGCTCACGCGGCGTCGCTGCATCAGGCTTGCGCCCATTGTGCAAGATTCCGTACTGCTGCCTCCCGTAGGAGTCTGGGCCGTGTCTCAGTCCCAGTGTGGCCGAACATCCTCTCAAACCGGCTACCCATCGTCGCCTTGGTAGGCCATTACCCTACCAACTAACTAATGGGACGCGGGCCCATCCATCAGCAATAAATCCTTTCCTCATAAACCTTCACAGCCTATGAGTATATGCGGTATTAGCACCGGTTTCCCGGTGTTATCCCCCTCTGATGGGCAGGTTACCCACGTGTTACTCACCCGTCCGCCGCTAGGTAACTACTAAACCGAAGTTCAATAGCACCCCGCTCGACTTGCATGTATCAGGCACGCCGCCAGCGTTCGTCCTGAGCCAGGATCAAACTCTCCACTTTGATCCTCGGTTATGCGTGCCCTATAAAGAACACGCTATACCTCATACAAAACCGCTCAGTCTTACTCGCTACACTACTCTCTTGTCAAAGATCGAACCCGGTCGGTCCTGTGGACCGCCTGCTGGATTTTCATCTTAACCAGCCCGCTCGTCGCGTGTCAAGAGTCGCGAGACGACTCTTTTTGACGAGCACGCGTTACATTCTATGATTCCCGCGGAGCGGAGTCAATGGGCCCGTCCAAATCCGCCTCGATATCCCTGGGCCGCATCAGCGGAAAGAGGATCACATCCCGGATGGACTCCGAGTCGGTAAGTATCATTACCAGCCTGTCCACCCCGATACCGAGACCGCCCGTGGGAGGCATACCGTACTGTAGAGCCGTGAGAAAATCCTCGTCCATGACGTGGGCCTCGTCGTCGCCGCGTTTGCGCTGGGACAGCTGTTCTTCGAATCTGCGCCGCTGTTCTTCGGGATCGTTCAACTCGCTGAAGGCATTGCCGATCTCCATGCCCGCGATAACTGGTTCGAAGCGATACGTAAACTCGGGATCGTCCGGTTTTTTGCGGGCAAGCGGAGAAATGTCCACGGGGTGATCCAAAAGGAACGTCGGTTGGATCAAATCAGGCAAGATCAGGTCTTCCACCATTTCGTCGATGATTTTCCCGCGGGTTACGCCTTCCTCGACCGCAACGCCGAGTCGTGAAGCATCGCGTCGGGCGTCCTCATCGTCGCTCCAAGAGCGAATGTCCACCCCGATGTCGCGCAGTGCATCTACCATGCTCAGGCGTCGCCAGGGCGGCGTGAGGTCGATGCAATGGCCCCGATAGGAGACCTCGGCACTTCCGGTCACCTCCGTGGCCAAAGTGGAAACCATATTCTCGGTCAAATCCATCATGCTTCCGTAGTCCCCGTAGGCCTCGTACAGCTCGAGTAACGTGTACTCGGGATTGTGACGCGTGGAAATTCCCTCGTTTCTAAAGACGCGTCCTATCTCATAAACTCGCTCCAAACCTCCGACGATCAACCGTTTCAGGTATAGCTCCGTGGCGATACGTAGATACAGCTTCATATCCAGGGCGTTGTGATGGGTAATGAAGGGCCTGGCCGTGGCACCGCCGGCGATGGCGGCCATCATGGGAGTCTCTACCTCAAGGTACCCGCGGTCGTCCAGGAAGCGCCGCATGGCGGAGACGACGCGACTACGAGTTACGAAAACCTCGCGACTTTCCCGATTGACCATCAGGTCCACGTAGCGTCGGCGGTAGCGAAGATCGACGTCGGTCAAACCGTGGTATTTCTCCGGTAGAGGTATCAGGCACTTGCTGAGGAATTCGAAGGTTTCCACCCGGATCGAGGGTTCGCCCATTCTGGTCCGGAAGGGTTCTCCCGCGACCCCGAGGATATCACCGAGATCAACGTAGTCGAGCAGCTCGTAGTTCTCCGCCCCCACGGTGTCTCGTCGCAGGAAAAGCTGCACCTCACCGCTGAGGTCTTCAAGATCCATGAAGGTTACCTTGCCGTGGGACCGCACGGCCGTTATGCGACCCGCTACTGCCACCCGTTCGCCTTCGAGATCGTCGACCCCATCGTGTACGTCCCCCGCCCCGTGTGTGGTATCGAAGGAGTCGCCGTAGGGATCGATGCCGCACTCCCGAAGGGCTTTTAGGTTGGCGCGTCGCGATTGCAGCAAGTCCCCGCCGTCGGGAGTATCGGGACGTTCTCTCTCGCCGCCTTCGGCACTCACTCGATCGCCTCCCCCGTCCACTCGACTTCGTCGATCCTGTAAGTCCGGGTGCCCGCGGGAAGACGCACGCGCACCGTATCGCCCACAGAGTTGCCGTAGAGGGCACCGCCCACCGGAGATCTGTAAGATATCATCTTGCGCGCGGGATCGGACTCCTTGGCACCACCGACGATGCGGTAGGTGATCTGCTCACTTCGATCGACATCCGTGACCGTAACCCGGGAACCGACATTTACCCGGTTCTCCTCGATATCCTCGCGCCGCACGATCCTGGCTCTCCTGAGATAGACCTCGATTTGCGCTATTCGGCTCTCCACCACGGCCTGTTCCTTCTTGGCCTCGTCGTATTCGGCATTCTCACTTAGGTCACCGTGAGATCTGGCGATGCGAATCTTTTCCGCCACATCTCTTCTGCGAACGTTCTTCAGATATTCCAATTCCTCTTGAAGCTTCTCCTTGCCCCTCGGAGAAAGAAGGATCTCTTCACCCTGGGTGCTCATACGGTTTCCCCCTTCGGCTCACGGTATCTCGAAAATCCGGAGGACTATGGCTGGCTGCAATAGCTACATCGGAACGTCGAATCCCAATCGGACCCGTTCCTCACGACCCCGGGTTCGGATGGATTCGAGCTTCTCATCGGACAGCTGCTTTTCGAAGGCCCGAAACCCGCTGACGGCAAAGCCGTGTTTTTTCGCCAGCTGGTCGATCTCGGCCACCTGCTCATACCTCAGGTTTCGTCCCAACGTGAAATTCTCGTAACGTTCCTCCATGGCCAGTATCATAGTCTCGGCCATGCAGGCCATGCAAGTACCCTCCGGAGTACCAAAATCCAGGCTCCATCGGGGCTCACCGGGCACGCTCACGATACCTCCTTCGATGACCAGGACGTCATCGCGAGCAGAGGACACTTTCTCGGAGACATCCCTGGGACGCGCGACGTCACACACCACGGCACCCGGCCTCAAATCTTCGGGCTGGATGATGGCGTCCACGGCGCTGGATACCGTTATCACGACATCGGCCTCCGGCAGTGCCGTATGTACCTCCGTGGAAATGTCGACCTCCGCAGCAATTTCGGAGCCCATATCCCGGCGAAGCCCGGCCAGAGTAGAGTAGTCCCTGCCGACGAGGATAAGTTTCCCGACTTCCGGGGCGAGCATGCGACTGCAAACTCGACCTATCGATCCGGTAGCTCCCACCACCGCCAGCGTAATGCTATCCAGACGATAGCCCATGAAACTAGCCGCCTTCTTGGCGCCTTCGATCGCGGTAGCCACCGTGTAACTGTTGCCCGTCGTCACCGCGATATCGAGCTCTTCCGCAACCACCTGGCCCGATCCCCCCACCACAGCGGTAAACGCACCGAGGCCGACCACGCCGGCACCGAGACGCTCCGCCAACCTTCCCGTGGCCACTACGCGGGGTATGGTTTTCTCCTCGGGGAGATCCTTGAACTGGGCGCTGGTAACCGGGCAGACGATGAAATGGCCGTGCGCGGAACCATGTTCGGATCTGATGCCGTCTATATCCGAGATTTTGAAGGGCGGAAGTCGATCGAGCAGTTTCCCTATAAGGGAGTCCGGAAGGAAGCGCGCCCAGGGGAACTGACGCGTGACGCTCCCCACATCCAGGGGGTGTATCATGAAGGCGAATTGACCCATGTGTTGAGATATCCTTTCCGTCGTTTGCGGGATCTATTCTCTCTCCAGCATTTCCACCCGCGGGACGAGATCCATCTTTTCCAGGAGTTCTTCGTACTTACCCTCTTCCAGCTCATCGGGGTGCTTGCCCGCGAGAGCCACCAGTACTCCCTCCATCACGTTGGTCCCGAAGGATCGTCCTTCCATCTTCGGAGTGGTCGTGACCAGCATGCGGACTCCGCGTTCGCGGAATTCGCTTTCGTTGTCAGAGGTCACGGTGTTGGTGATGATGATCTTACCCGAGAGGTCGTCGGGCATGTATCTTCTTATGAAGTGCAAATCCCCGGCGATAATATCCGCATCCCGATAGAAGTTCCCAAACTTCGGAGTGACCTCGTCCTGTTTCTTGCCGGTCGGATATATCACGCTGATCGGTAGACGACAAATTATGGGGCTCAAAACCCACAGTACTGCTCCGAGGGTTCGAAGGGAGTGTATCGCGATTGGCAAACCGAGGCCGAACATGACATCTCCCAGGGTGAGCCGTGCGCCCCGCGATAGCATCTCTTCTGCCATTCCGTATCGGTCCAAGGCGGAGACGATTAGGACGTTCTTTCCCTCGAAATCTATCACTCCGTTATCATCCAGCCACGCTACCGTCCTGCGCTCCAAGGTATTCTTGAGACCGGTACCGTCCACCACCGGAGTTATCTCGGCCGCCTCCAGCATTCGGCGCGCATCTCGAAGCATGTACCGCCTGCCCGCGGACACCAGGTAAAGGTCAACCCCGCCCAGTCCGATGGCGTCGACGTGTCCGTCCAGTTCTCGAATCATGGCGACTGCCCGCTCCAGACTGCCGTCGGTACCGCGGCGTTCAATTACGAACTCTTCCCCCAGGATCTCCACTTCAACCCGGTGATCTCTTCGGGAGGAACCGAGGCTAACGCTGACTACTCTCTTCAATCTCCATTCCCCCAATCCGTCGTCCGGAAAGCCCAACCATCCGCGGCGAACTCCCGTGGGACGGCAATTCTTTCATCCGGACAGATGGTCCCTGTATTCCTCGAGGAGCCCTCTCAGTTGCTCGCCCGTCTCACACCCGTTCGCCCTGTCCCGCAGCGCCGCCGAATGCGGCAGGCCCGAAGTGTACCAGTGGACGTGCTTGCGCATGAAACGAGCGGCCCGGACCGTCCCCCGAAATTCGACCTCCATAAAGAGGTGCCTCAGCAGTACATCCACTCGATCCTTGGGAGCGGGAGGGGCCGGCGTTTTCCGCCCCGCGAGGGCGGCGGCAATTTCGCGAAATATCCAGGGTGCCCCCATGGCTCCGCGCCCAACCATGACGCCGGCACACTGCGTTCGCCGGACCATCTTGACGGCGTCTTCGGCCGAAAAGACATCGCCGTTTCCGATAACGGGGACATCCACGGCAGCCACCACCCGGGAGATGACCTCCCAATCGGCCCGACCCGAGTAATACGCCGACCGGGTCCTGGCGTGGACGGTTACGCCGCTCGCTCCGGCTTGTACCATCTGTCGAGCGAACTCCGGAGCATTTACCGTCTCCGGATCCCAACCGCTTCGAATCTTGACCCAAACGGGAACCGAAATCCCGAAAGATCGCGCTCCCTCCACCAGGGATTGCACCACCGCTGCGGCGGCATCGACATCCAGCATCAAAGCCGCACCGGCACCCCTCTTCACTACCTTGGGCACCGGACACCCCATATTGACGTCGAAGGCCACCGGTGCGAGTCCGGAGCGGGACAGCTTGCTCGCCGCCTCCGAAAAAAGATCGGGAGCCTGGCCGAACAGTTGTACGGCACAGTGTTTCTCGCCCGATACTCCCCTCAACATTTCCCAGGTATTGGGGTTGTCCCGGACCAAACCGTCGACGGAAATCATCTCGGTGACCGTGGCATCGGCACCGTACTCCGAGCATATGATCCGATACGGTGAATCCGTAACTCCGGCCATGGGTGCCAAGATCACCGGTATCGCCGAGGATTCCTGCCACCAGGGAGTTTGCGGGTGCACTCTAGTGTGGGACTCGTCCTTGTCCATTCTTCCCCCCATATTACCCGTCGAGGATCGCCGTGTCACGCTACCGTGGGCGGGGAAGGATCGGCGGTGGGAGAACCGCCCGGCGATGCGGGGATTGGCGATATTTCGGGGCAGATGGGCCCTGATCTCGCCGCAGGCCTTCTCATCCCCGGGCGCGACGCACCTGGTTCCGCTCTATCAATCTCTCGTAATGTCCGATGAGCTTTTGAGTCAACGCTCGATTCGAAAAACCCTCGGCCCGCCTCAAACCCTCTCGCCGCAATCGGGAAGCCAACTCGACATCCCGGAGGATGGCCAATACCTGGGAAGCGAACTCGTCCGGATCTTCGTCGCTGAGTAGCCCGTTCACCCCGTCGTCGACGACCTCCAGGCTGGTCGGTGACTTGAGAGCGACGACCGGGAGCCCGGCCGCCATGGCCTCGACCAACACGAGACCCTGGGTCTCGGCCGTAGAGGGGAAGCAAAAGGCATCTGCCGCCGCATACCATTGCGCGACGCGATCGAAAGGAAGCTTCCCGGTGAAATGGACCC
>JAWODQ010000067.1:0-9346 GCA_046483165.1 Bacillota bacterium
TCGTAACCGCCGCCGGTCCAATCGAGCATCTCTTCGTGGTACTCGTGAATGGGGTCGGAAAGGATTTCCAGCAATTCGTAATATCCGGGAACGCCACCGCAGTCCTCGGGGGGACAGGCCCGGGCGCCTTCCAGGCACGCGGGCGCGGGCACCGACGGTTCGAGCAAGTCCAGGAGGGTAATTCGGTGTTCCCAGCTGTCGCCGAAGTCGTACATGTATTCTATCTCGTCACCCGGTTCGGTCAGTACGTCGGCCACTGTGGCGTCCCGTGCCCGGGGGTTCCAATCTCCCTCGAGCCCCGCACCGGCGTAGGTGGTCTTACCTCGACGAAAGGCGAATAGGTGGGCGTCTTCCCAGCCCATGACTCTCTGCATGACTTGGTGGAACTTCTCCAAATCAATGTCCGAAGGCACTCGGAATCGGCGCCAGATGGTAGGATAAATACCTTTAAGTTCGATGCGTAGTTCGTAAACCGGTGCGGACATTCCCATCCCCCTTCGCGACTCGGTTCTTACCCCAAGGATATTTCTAGCCGCGCAAACTGCCAAGCTCCTCGTGAGGAGCGCGAGTAGTTTATCTTCTGCTTGGCGGCCGGATGCCCACGGAATGATCTTTAGGTCCAATTGATCGCGGCGAGATAGATTCGGCGATCGCCAGCGGGGTTGAGGTTACCATCTAGCCTATTTCGAAGCCGGGTTCACCATCAAGGGCCACCGTGTCTAACTTATAGGGTCGCCACCGGTTTCGATGTCTTTCGCCATTTGTAGAGCAATCGAACGTGTGCAGAGTTTTGAAACTTGTGTTATATGAGGATGTTGGATTTCGGGTTCTTTCCTGCAATCAGCAGCACAGTTTGCACTATTGTGGTTTTTCGCCGTCGTCGTCACTCGGCCCTGGGAAGTTGTTGAGGGACACGGTTCGATTGGGTATGGAGTTTGGGCGGATCGAAGGAGGAGAGCAGGTGGCACCAAGATCAGGTCACCTACCCCCGTAACAGCGCCATGAGTTGCGGTCGCATCGATCGGGAGGAGTCTCGTTTACTGCAAGATATGGAGGAGGATTTCGCCGGTATGGAGGAGCAGGATCGTTTGGAGGATGAGGATGTTCGGGGATCGGCGGGGAGATGAATTGACCGAGTACCTGAGCGTCCACGAGAAGCGGGTTGAGGCTATTCGGAGGGCATCGGCGTTCATTCGTGGAGGCGGAGGCCCGTAGGCTGCCGGAGGAACAATCGGAGAAGCAGAGACAGGAGGTAGAGTCGTAGCGTCGTATCTACCACCTCAGGAAGGATCCCTAAGACGCGTCCCCGGGATACGGCCGTGTTCCGTGCAACCGGTGTTCGGTCACCTCAAGGAAGCGCGGGGATTCCGACAGTTGTTTTTGCGAGGGCAGGCCAAGGTTCGATCCCCGGGGAAATTGATCTCGAGGGCACACAATCTCTGGAAACTGTATCGGAAGGGCGGGCTTCCCGAAGGGATACTAGTAGAGTAATTACTCGGGGAACACCGTGATGCAATCAAAAGCCCAGTGGTCCCCGCGAAACACCATCGCGATTACCCGCATTGAGCTACTGCTGAAAGCATGGGCCATCGCCAGCACGGGCTGCTAGCTCACGAGTATCTCGCGCGTCGCCTCCATACCCGCAGTCAGTGTGGGAGTCAACCTCGCTTTACTGCCACGCAACACCTTGATCTGGTTGTCCAGTGCCCTTCCCCCGACCAAAACCGGGAGATCGGCAGCCTGCCTTTCCAGCTCCGACAGGGTGGTCTTCAGGACGGGAATATGCGTGGGCATGGATACCGAAAGTGCGACGAGGTCCGCATTGACCCGTCGAACGAGTCCGGGAATCTCCCGCGCCGGAGTTTTGGGCCCGCAGTAATGTGTTTCCAGGCCCAGGGCTTCCAGGACGTCGGCAAACATGCGCAGGCCGAGACAGTGTTGCTCTTTGCCCGGGCATGCCAGGACGGCGATACCGTCAATCTCTGGTTCGATCTCCTCCAAAAGCCAGTCGTAGCAATGGACCAAAACGAACTCGGATACCGCCGTCGCCACGTGTTCCTGGGCCACGGAGATCTCGTTTCGGTACCACAAATCACCCAGCTCGCGCATGGCTGGGCCTATCACCGATTCATACAGATCCATCACCGGCACCCCGGCGGAATGGATGCGATGGATCAAATTGAGGGCCGCCCGGCGATCGCCGGGCAGTATCGTTTCGAGATATTCGCGGGCGTGTTCGTTCGCCAATCGCTCCGACATTCCGTCTCTATTCCCCTTCCCATCGTAGAACTCGCTTCCCCCATGGCCTTTTCGCTCGGAGTCCGGGTGCCAACTCGAAGAGGGCGCGAAGTCTCGCGACTACTTGCTCCCTTTCGAGCCATTAAGATGCGGGCAATCTCTCGGGCCGTTTGAGATGCTCTCACGCGACGGTCTTCTTCGAGAAGTCCGATCTGCCCGCGTTAACAAAAAGCCGGAATATGGCCGGGTTTGCGTCTCGTTGCGACTCAAATTCTCTTTCCAGAAGCGATCTGCCGCTCTGGTCCTCTTTGAAGAATGGAGTCCTTTGCGGCCCGGCCTCTGCCGATTCGCGCGAGACTCGCGGGCTTCCTCGCATATCCCCGTTACTGCCTCGCGTACTATTAGTCACCCATCTATTGAGATCGACAGGAATCCTTCTCGGCGTACATGCGTGAGTCAGCCACCCGCAGGACGCTTTCCGCGTCATCTCCGTCGTCGGGATATCGCGCCACCCCGATGCTCACTGAGACCTCGATCCCCGCCGCCTCGCATCCCGGCACCGCTCCTTCGATGCGCGACCTCACGGCCCGGACCGCTTCTTCGTCGAGCATGGGAGCGACGACCAGGAATTCGTCACCGCCGAAGCGCGCCACCATGTCTTCGGGGCGGGTTATCGAGAGAAGGCGTTCGGCGAAGTCTTTAAGGTATCGGTCGCCGCCGGCATGTCCCAGGTTGTCGTTTATCCGCTTAAACCCGTCCAGATCGAACATGAACACGGAGAAGGTGACGTCGGCCTCTTCTATTCGTCGGAAGTATTCGTCGAGTCCACGGCGGTTCGCAAGGCCGGTCAGAGCATCCGTGGTGGCGGCCCGGCGAAGCTCCGCGAGCTGCTCGCGGAGGGAGGAAAGATTCCTACGATCCTGTCGGCGTTGTCGCGCGAGACTGCGATGCCGGGTAGACATATCCCCGATTACGCCGCCAACCATGTGCACCAGTTGATCGAGGTTTTCCGGACAACCGAGCCACACCAGGTAATCACCCGCCGGTATCACGTTGTACCTGCAGGCGAGGGGTTCAGCGTCGATCGTAATCTGGTCCAGCTGCAAGGAGAGTTCGTCGATGGGTCTTTCGGACCCCAACACGGCCCGTAGCTTGGAGCGGCTGGCCGTCTCCATGCTGGCCGCGATGTTTTCTATCTTGCCGAAAAGGCGGCGCGCCGAGTGGTTTCGGAACAGGATTTTCCCGTCGTGATCGGTGACGAACAGGTATAGGTCCGAGGCTTCGTTCAAAGCCGTCAGGATCTTCGACTCAAGCGACATGGATGTACTCCCTCCCGGGGAAAGTCTCAGTCGAGAAACAATATGTACCTGCCGACGGCATATACGTACAGCCAGCGAAGGGCCGTCATCGGGACGCTGAAGGCTATCACCGCGAAATCGTGGCTCTTGATGTCCGAAAAATGGATTCCCGCGCCGATGGCGACGAAACAGGTGACGAAAAACCAACTCGACAAGTTGCCCGCCACCGCGGCGGTTGCGGGGGACAAAATGCCCATCGTGGTCGCACCGGCCGCCACTATCAGGCCCACAATGAACTTGGGAAATCTGGTCCAAAGTAGTCCCACCCGTACCTGTTCTCCGACCGGGAGACCGCGGCGGGTGTACAGATAAACCAGGATCAATATTACCGCCGGCATCAATACGTTGCGCGCCGACTTAACTATGGTGGCGATGGCACCCGCTCCCTCGCTGTACGCGTAGCCCACGGCTATGCTCTGAGCGGTATTGGAGGGGACGATGCCGGCCAAAAATCCCGTCAGCATATCTCCCCAGCCCATGGCGTGGGCCACGGCGGGGAGGGAAATGAGTACCAGGATGTCCGTCATCAGGGTTGCTCCGATGGCCGTAACGATCTCCCTGTCTTTGGCCTTGATCGCCGGAGCGGTAGCCATTATGGCCGATATGCCGCAGATCCCCATGCCCACCCCGACCAAATGGCCCCATCGTTCCGGTATTCCGATCGAGCGCGCGAACCACCCCGTGAGGTATATGCAAAAGGCTATGGAGACGGCCACCACGACCAGCGCGATCGCGCCGACGGAGAACACTTCCACTAGGTTCAAGCGGGCTCCGAGGAGCACCACGCCGATGTAAAGACAGATTCGCGACGCGAATCGAAATCCCGGTTCCAAGCTGCTCAGATCGAGAGGGCAGAGGTTACGCAGTGCCAATCCCATGAGTATGGCCAGGAACACGTAGTTCAAAAAGAATAATTGATCCGGTATCAACGAAGAGTCCATCCACTTCGCCAACGCCCCGAGGAGGAAGCAAAGGAGCAGTCCCGGTGCCACAGCCCCCGCGTACTCCGCCCATCCCCGGCGTTCCGGTGGTGGTATGCGTGCCATTTTCCCTTCCCCCCCTCAAAGACCCAGACGGACGATCAGCTCGACCGCCGCGAGAATGACGAGTCCGACCAAACAGCCGAACCAATCGTCGTCGATGACAAAGGAGGAGTTTTTGCGCGTATCGTGCATTTAGGTTCTCATCTCCCGGAGTAGTTTTGCCTCCAGGGTGATCGAGGAGGCGTTCTCATGTCATCCAGCATACAGTAATGGGCGGTCCGTGACGAGAATTGCCGAACCCGTACCCGAACTACACCAATCCCAGTTGCCACAGCGCGAACAGCGCCAGCATCGATCCGATTCCCCCGACGAGACTCGCCCCTCCGTAGGCTATCACGGCCCGGTCCGCCTCCATTTTGGACAGGGAGGTGACCACCCAGAAGTAACTACTGTTGACGTACTTGATGATTATGGAACCCGAGGCCGCAGCTATCATCGCGGCCTCCGGGGAGAGGCCCAGGCCGCCGAGCATCGGAGCCGTGAGCGAGGCCGCAGTGATGACTCCCACCGTCGAGGAACCGGTGATCATATTGACCAAAACGCCCAGGAGGAAGGGCAGAAAAAGGGCGGGCACTCCGAGGGATACCACCAGGTCGGCTACGAAATCGACGGCCGGTGTCTGCTTCAATATCTCGCTCAGCGAGCCCCCCAGGCCGGTGACGGCGAAGATCATGGCGGAGGTGGTCAGGCCGTTTTTCACCCAATCCGTTACGGCATCTTGGCGCTGTTGTCCCCGGGCGTATCGCATGGCGAGCCACAATCCCAGGGATAGGGCTACGACCGGCCACCCGAGATAGGTCAGTGCTCCGGTTATGGCGTTGTCCTCGGGCCAAAGGATACGGGCAGCGCTCTGTCCCGCGATGAGCAATATAGGGACGGCGATGGGAAGATAGGCGGAGAAGGTGGAGGGGAGTCGGTCTTCCTCCCCGCGCTCCGCGAAGGATTTCCCCACGAACTCCCGGGAGGGAGGCGATTCTATCTTGCTTCCCACGAGCTGCCCCCAGCCCCAGGCGGCGATTGCCCCGACCAGACAGGTCACGGCACCGTAGAGTATGACCAATCCCAAATCGGCCCCGAGGACCGCGGCGGCCGCCAGCGGGCCCGGGGTGGGAGGGACGACGGCGTGGGTGAGCTGCAACGCGCCGACGAGACCGGTGGCCATGGTTCCCATGGAGACTCCCAACTCCAGGGCGGCAGAGTGGACCAGCGGGTTTACGATCACGAAGGCCACGTCGGCGAAGATGGCGATACCGAGTACGTAGCCGGTCAGCGTCAGGGCGAAGGGCATTCGGGTGCGGCCTATAAGGTTGATCATGCTGAGTGTGATTCGTTCCACCGCACCGGTATGTTTCATCGCCTCGGCCATGATGGAGCCGAGGATGATGACCACGCCGATATTGCTTAAGGTGTTGCCGAATCCCTTTTCGAAGGCGGCCACGAAGGCTTCGACGTCGATTCCCGGAAGAAGGGCGAAGAGCAATATCGGGACCAGCAGCGCCAAGAATACGTGCCATCGGTAACGGGTGATTAGTACCAGGAGAAGGACGATGACACCCAGGAAACCTATCAGGGATATTATTGGATTGTGGGAGACGGGCAAAGATCTGACACCTCCAGGGTAGTGAGATTTGGATCGCTATGATCTACTTTCTGGGTATCAAGAGAAGGATACCCAGGGCGATGAGGGCTATGGGCCAAAGGCGTCCCAACCAGACCGCGTATTCCTCATTTTGGACGAACATGACGAAAAGCCCGAAGGCGACCAGACCACCCGCCGGGTATAGTGCCCAGGTTCCGCCGCGATGCAGTGCGTATTCGATTGCATACACCGCAGCGAAAGCGCCACCGAGGAACATGAAGAACAGATATCCTTCCGCTCCGAGATCGGCGAACAGGCCGATGGCGGCCAAAACGGTACCCGCAACCAGAAGTGGCGTGCGGTATCCCGTGAGAAAATAGCTGGCCAGCAAAATGGTGGCCAAAACCAAGAGGAAGTTGGGTCCCTCGATGACCCCGACTCGGGCCATGGCCCAAACCAGACCCGCCACTATAAGGATGATTCCGAGCGCTTTACTATTCATCTTTCATACCTGCCTTTCGACGAATCAGATGAGAGGCCGGGCACAGTATCTCGTTTCCATATTACACGCGCGATCAGAAATCCAATATCAGCTAACGATATAGGGTTGGCTCTGCCTCCCCGATAGATATTCGACCCGCTTCCCGTCGAAAGAGATCATCTCTTCCAAAGCGATGCGTACCCCGCGATCCCCAAAGCATCGCAGCGATCCCCTCGCGTTCAACTCCAGCGCGTAACACGTATCGGCGTGAAGTGGTAGTTCTCCCGTGCCCACCACGCCTTCCTGACTATCCCACATACCTATTGCCGGGCCGGCCGCGTGTCCGTGATAGCCCAGCGGATGGGAGTAAATGCTTCCCTCGATCCCTTCTATCTTCGCCCGGGCCAGAGCCGAGTACAATATCTGGTTCCCCGTGCGACCGGGAGAGAACTCGGAAGTTACGATATCCTGGAGACGGTTGGCGGAATCCATGAGTTCCTGCAGTTCCCGGGGTATCCCCGCCTCGCCGGGACGGGGGACGTAGGCGTGTCGCTGGTTGTCGGTGCAAAGCCCCAGATACTTAAGCCCCATATCGCAGTGCAGGAGATCCCCGGGCATGATGATCTCGCGAGAGGTGTCATCCCAGTCGAGATCCCGCGCCTGGATTGTCACCGTCGGATGAAACCAGGCCAGGAGGCCCGCCCCGTGGATCCGCTCCCGCAACCACCAGACGACGTCTTCCGTGGTGGAGAGCCCGGGATGGATTACATCGGCGGAGAGGGCTATCTCCATCATGCGGGTCGCCACCGAGGCAATCTTGGGATATGCGGTCAGCTCCGACGGACTTCTCGTTTCCAGCCAGCGGATGGCCAACCGTTCCGCCGAAACCAGGCGGTCTCCCAGGTGAGTTGGCAAAACCCCTCTCAGCATATCCAGTTCCGAGGCGGACATTCCGTCGGCCAGGCCGTGCAGACGAGAGACGTTTATCCCGATGCGATCGGGATCCATTTCCTCGATTATATTGGCGGCACATTGCCAGCCGTCCTCGAGGTCGGGATTCCATACATCCGCATACACGGATCCCATGCGGTAACGACAAATGGAAATCGCCTCTACTTTGCCCGGCTCACGGAGAAAAAACAGGAGGATGGTGCGGCGTCGGGCGCTCAACATCGGGCGTGGTAATAGGGTCCAGAGTACAGGATCCTCATTGTATTCTCTTCCCGCCACCACCCAGGCATCTATGCCTTCCTCCTCCATCAATCGCGGCAGGATCCGCTCGATTCTTTCGCCGAGCCAGCGATTGACCATCCCCGCGCGATCTCTGAGTGGCATTATGGTGGTCGTATCCCCCGGTGTAATCATTCCCCTACCGCCCTCCTGAACGGATTGTGTTCTCGAGCATCTTCGACTTTCCCTCCCGCTAACCTGCCGCGGTCTCGGATGGGCGTTTTCAGTGACCGACGCACCTCAGACCCGCCCGGAGTGCGATATCTCTCGCCTGACGCACTTCCTCGGGAGTTACCGGGCACCCGAGGGGAGGATATTCGGCGGCGCGATGATCCGGACGGTATTGGCCCATGATGTTTACGGAAGTTTGCGGAGATATCTCGTCGTGAAGGAAACGAACGATTTCCCGGGTTCCGGCGAGCCCTCCTGGCAATACGAGGTGTCTGACCAACAAACCGCGGATGGCCACCCCGTCATCTCCGATGTCGAGATCCCCTACCTGACGATACATCTCCTCGATCGCCCCACAGGCCCTCTCGGGATAGTCGGAAGCCCCCGAAAGACGAGAGGCCACCTCGGGATCCCAGTACTTGAAATCCGGCATATAGATGTCCACCACATCTTCCAGAAGCCGCAACGAGTGCACGGATTCGTAGCCACCGCAGTTGTAAACGATGGGAATTGCGAGACCGCGGTTGGCCGCCCATCGAACTGCCTCGATTACGGGGGCCAAAACGTGAGTTGGGGTCACCAAGTTGATGTTGTGACATCCGAGACGAGACAGATGCAACATGATGCGTCCGATCTCCTCCGCATCCATCTCTCTTCCGGTCTTTTCGGGATGGAAACTGATGTCGCAGTTTTGGCAGAATACGCACAATAGGCTGCAGCCGGCGAAGAAGATGGTTCCGGAACCGTATTTTCCGGCGAGAGGCGGTTCTTCGCCGAAATGTGGTCCCGCGGAGGCAATCATCGCTCGGGCGGACGTCTGGCACTTGCCCCTCTCGCCCGCCATGCGATTTATTCGACATTCCCTGGGACAAAGATCGCACGCCCGCATCCTTTCTTGCGCTTCATCGATTCGCCGGCGGAATTCCTCGTCGGCGAGTCCAAGATATGAAGGGATTCGCCCTTTCGTCACTGCAGCATCACTCCCGGGTTTCGGACGTCACGCGGTGTCGTGGGGATCATCGAAATCCTCCATCATTTCTATCTGGCGTCGTCGCCGCCGGAGCCCGACCGATAACCACCACAGGACTCCGAGGATGGCCACCAATCCCAAAAGGAGCGGCAACCACCGGGAGGGATGAATCCGCGGGGGTGGAGATCCTACGGGTTCGTCCGCCATTCGCGCGAGGAGGATCGGTGCGAATTCGTCGAAGGTCTCATAAACGCCGCGATTCTCCGTGTAGATTGC
>JAWODQ010000123.1:0-3121 GCA_046483165.1 Bacillota bacterium
GCGGAGATGTCTCGGGCAGCCTCTTCGGCCAGGGCCTTGTCGCCGTCGGTGACCACGATCACCGTAGCACCGACGTCGGGGACGTCCGCGTAGCCGAAGCCGGGAGCGATGGAGGTGTAGTATATCTCGGGATGCTTCTCCTCCCATTCGCGGGCCCGCTGGCGGAAATCGCTCATGGGGGGAGCACCCGTCCACTGGAAAATGCTCGGAGAGATTATTCCGGGCTTTTGGATGGCCATCGCCGGGCGAAACTCCCCGGCCAGGGTCTTGAGCATGCAATGTGCGGCGGCCTCGCCGGTTTCGGGGGTATCGGTGTGCGGGTATTCCTTGCAGATGAACACCGCGTCAGCGACGTCGGTGAGTTCGTGATCCTCGTTGGCGTGAAGGTCCAGGGTTACCATTATCGGTACTTCATCCCCGACCACGGAGCGCACCCGTCTCACCACTTCCGCCTCCGCCTTGGTGTGGCTGGCCGCCACCATTGCCCCGTGCAACGAGAGGAGGACGCCGTCGAGCGGCATGGCTTCCCGCACTCCGTCCACGATGGCGCCGGCGTAAAGTTCGAAGGCCTCGTCGGTGACGTACCCGTGTACTCCGGCCGCGGCGGCCACCGTCCCGACCATCTCGGCTCCGGCCTCCTCGAGGACGTCTATGAATCCCTTTATATATCCGTGAACCTCTTTGTTGGCCTCGATCGCCTTCTCGCCCCAGTAGACCCCTCGGTCCTCGAAATCCTCTATTCCGGTCGTCTTCTCGAGGAAAGTGTGCGTTTCGTGTATGAATCCTCCGATGGCAATTTTGGGCATAATGATCTCCCTCCCACACAGTGTCTTCCCTCCAGTCTTTCTGCCATTGATTGTCGTTCCCTGCTGCCTCCAGCTGACCCTCGCGCAGGAACCGGGGGCTCGATGGGTGAATTGAAGGGCCGGAGGGATGAGAAAAATGACAGAAGTCATGCTGGAGAATATGACGTGGATGGAAATCCGAGATGCCATCGCCGCGGGCAAACGCACCGCCGTGGTGGCCGTCGCCTCCATCGAGCAGCACGGCCCCGCCCTGCCGATCAAGACCGACGCGATGCTGGGGCGAGGTATGGCCCGGGCCCTGGCCCGCAAACTGGGCGATGCTCTGGTGGCACCGGTGGTGTATCCCGGTTGCTCGGACCATCATACGGCCTGGCCGGGAACCCTGACCATTTCGCGGGAGTTACTGGGAGAATTGGTGGGAGCCTTCGTCGAGGGACTGGCGCGAAGTGGGTTCGAAGAGATAGTCTTATTTCCGTCCCACGGGGGCAACTTTGAACCCCTAAGGGAAATGCTTCCGGGGATACGTGGGCGCGCCAAAGATGCGGAAGTCGTCGACCTCTTGGACTTCGGTTCTCTCTTGGACACCTGGTTCGGGGTTATCGAACGTCACGGCAGAAGCGACCGGACGCCTCCCCACGCCGACATTATAGAAACTTCCATAGTGATGCACCTGGGACCAGAAGCGGTGAGAGTAGACCGGATGGAACCCGGTTTTGTCGGAACTCCGGATCTCGGAGAGTTGCTCGACCGGGGACTCGCCGCCTTCACGGATAACGGGGTTTTGGGTGACCCGCGCGGAGCCAACCCGCAATTGGGGGAGGAGTTGATCGACGCGTGGGTCGACGTCGCCGCCGAAGAGATTCACCGGCGACGTGAAGAGAGGCCGTAATCTTAGGGTTCAAAACGACGAATCTTACGGTAGTGCAATCAATCCCCTCGGGGGATCGGGAGGTAATGTGAATGCCGCATAACGCCAGGAGTTTCATCGTCGTGGTCGCAATGGTGGTCCTCGCCCTCGTCGCGTCGGGATGTGGTTCCGATACGGCGGCATCGGGCAGAGGCGGAGTGTTGGTGGTGGGCAACAGCGCGGATGTGGATTCCCTGGATCCGCACCTCGCCGCCGACCTCTACACCGCCCGGATATGCGATCAAATCTTCGATACCCTCGTTCGTCTGGATTACGACGGACGCTACGTCGGATCTTTGGCCGAATCCTGGGAGGTCGAGGAAGAGGGACGCATCTGGAAGTTTCGACTTCGCGATGACGTCATCTGCCACGACGGGGAGACGCTCGATCCGGAAGACGTGGTCTTCAGTTTCGAACGCATACTGGATCCCGAGACCGAATCACCCCGCCGGGACGAGTTGAGCTTGGTCGAGGAAGTGAAGGTGAACTCTGAGGACGATCACACCCTGACCGTGGTCCTGAGTGAGCCGAACGGTGCCTTTTTGTCCCTGCTGCTCAACGTTTACGTGGTTCCCGAGCACCTGGTCTCGGAACTCGACGGTGGGGCGGCCGGTACGGGGCCTTTCGTACTGGAAGAATGGGTTACGGAAGAGAGAATCGAGCTTTCGGCCTTCGAGGATTACTGGGCCGGCTCACCCCTGCTCGATGGCCTGGTTTTTCGCCCCATACCCGAGGTCAGCACGCGGGTGGTGGAACTGGAGACGGGCGGGATCCACCTGATGGATGAGGTCCCCGGAGAGGATCTCGAACGTCTGGAAGAGGACGAGGAAGTAGAACTGACCACGGCCATCGGGAGCAACTACAGCGTTTTGGGGCTCAACATGGACAGGGAGCCGTTTGACGATCCCATGGTACGGCGGGCGATCGCCCACGCGGTGGACCGGAAACGTCTGGTCGATACGGTCTACCCGGGCACCGCCGTGGTGGCCGAGGGACCGCTTCCCCCGAGTTCCTGGGCCCATGATCCCGAGTTTTCCGGACCCGATTTCGACCTGGAAAGGGCCCGCGAATACATGGAGAACTCCCGCGTCCCGGATGGCTTTTCCACGGAGATGCTAATATCCGAAGGTGACCGCATGGAACGCGGCGCGGTGTTGTTGCAGTCCATGCTGGCCGAGATCGGAATAGATGTGGAGATCACATCGCTGGAGTGGGGTACCTTCCTGGGTCAGCTCATATCGCGCGATTACGACATGCTGCGGGTGGCGTGGACCACGGATCCCGAACCCGATGCCTTACTTTATTCCCTGCTGCATTCGGACTCGGAGATGCTAAACTTCACCGGTTTCGACGACTCCGGCGTGGACGATCTTCTGGATGAAGGCCGTCGCGAAACCGATGTGGACCG
>JAWODQ010000132.1:0-4418 GCA_046483165.1 Bacillota bacterium
AGGGCATAACCGAAGCTCCCGCCCGGGTAATTCGTGCCCTCTACGACGAAACGGCCGCCCTGGGTCGCGCCCTCGGTCACGAAGTGGTGCAATATGAAGATCGTGACTTCCGAAACCCCGGGACCATAATGGCGGAGGTATTTCGGGGACCTTTCCACACCCAGCGTGTAATCGGAGAAATCAAAGGTCCCTCCTCCATCGAATCCCGCTATATCACCGAAGATCTGCCTTACGGCCTGGTACCAATGTCTAAGCTGGGCGACGTGTTCGGAGTGGAGACGCCCCTGATCAATGCCATAATCACACTGGGGAGCTATGTTTGCGATCGCGACTTCTGGAGCGAAGGCAGAACGCTCGCGAAACTGGGGCTCGACGGGTTGGATGAAGAAGGCATAATCTCCTACGTCGGTGGAGAGTAAGCTGAGTATCGAGCCCGAGAGTTGAAATCCCCGCGAGATCTTCGTGGGGATTTCAACTTCGCATATTCTCGCCTTGATGCGGGACACTCGCTGGGATAATCGAAGATATAGAGCACCGAACCAGCTCGCTTTACCCGGCATGTATTTGCCTAACAGAGACGAATGGTCATACGGCCGAAACATCAGTATTTGTTCACGCACCAAACCGGATCCGGAACTGGATAGCGGCCGGCAATTTCGTATTTCGCGACTCGACGTGATCATATTCCAAACCTATCCTGTAACCGAGTGCCATGCCCTGAGAGCACAAGTCCATCACGTTGTCAGCCATGATCACCGTTTCCGGGCTACCGCCACGGCGTCACTCCCCCATCGGCCGCGAAGACGCCGATGAGCGATTCCGATCCTCTCGGAAATGCGGTCATCTCTGCCATGGTATCCTACCCAGTCTTTATGAGCAGAAGGTTTCTCCATCGAAGCGTCCGTTCCAACTTCCAGCGCATCCCTTCCTGCTGATTTGGACCCAATTCGGGATTGTCAAAGATATCCGTAATTCTGGAATTTGCCGTTCGCTCGACGAGTTCGATCACCGCCCAGTGGGCGAGGGAGATTTGTCAGAATGATCCGAACGGAAAGTGCTATGAAAAGACACTGCCCCAATCATCTGGAACCCGCAAGAAGGATTGGGACAGTTCGACACCATGAAGCCTTTCAACCTGCGTTAAACTGGCGGTTTTCGCTTTTACATATGCGCATAATGGTATCTCGACCCGTGATCGCGGCCACCGGAAGACCTCCAGGCGGCTGCAACCACTGTCCACTAAGAAAGATGTTCTTCACTCCTCTGACTCGCCCACTGTGGGCCATCATCTTCCCCCCGACTGTCGGAAGAAAGGCCATGAAAGCTCCACGGAAGGCATTGCAGTAACGTTCGTAGGTCGTCGGAGTAGCCACGTCCAGCACCCGAAGCTCACCCCTCATTTCGGGAAAACGCCGCTCGATGGCGAGTCGTACCGACTTACCTATCCGCCTCTTCTCTTCCGCGTAGGCCGTTCGATCCCGAGATAGAAGCCACCAGGCATCGTAATCATCGGCAAATTGGTTAACGGCACAAGTAATGAGTGTGTGTCCCTTCGGTGCAAAGTCGGGCTCATGGGTGAAATGGGAAATTGTCAATCTATCTATGGGGTCGCCTAGCAGCGAGAAGGGCGTTACCGGAAAGGAAAGGGTGCGGGGTATCGACATCATAGAGCCCTCATAACCCAACGCAATCATCACCTGAGAAGCCAACGGATATTGATCCGCATCTTCGAATCGACGATGGAATTGAGGATCAATGTACTTTCCTTGCAGCAGTTCTTCATAGAAATGATGGGCATCACAAGCGGCCACAAAGTAGTCAGCCTGGATTTGTCCGCCTTCGTACAATGCTCCTACGGCCGTACTGTTTTCAATCTTTAGGCTACGTATCTCGCAACCGGTCTTAACTTGACCGCCGAGGGCGAGATATCTCTTCCGCATCCTTTCTGCCAACGCTTTGGAGCCCCCCATAGGTATCGATGCCTGCCCCTTCGTGAACGCAGCAAGGGCAAAGAACAACGATGAAGCGGCGTATCCCTCTGGTAGCAGGGAGCCGAGTGCTTCCCGGATGGCCGGATGCTCAAAGCGGGCAGCGTACTCCTTCAGACTGATTTTCCCGAACCGCTGCATGATGATTCCGGCTTCTTTCATGGACATCATGCTCCGCAATCTCTCCCAGATACCCATCATGTCTTGAGGTTTACCCACCGGCACGTCGAAAGACTGGAGCGTGGCGATAGAATCACAGAAGTCGTCGATCATTTCCCCATCTTTGGGCGATAAATCAAGCAGACTAGAACGCAAGCGACTGAGTTCCCGATAAAGATGCACCGTATGCTCACCGACCTCGAAGGATTGGAAGGTCTCTGGATGGTGTATTGGAACGTCTCCCAAAGCTCCGAGCGTCTTCCACAGCTCATTGATGGGAGTTCCTTCTTTGGTTCCCACGAGCCAGTGTATGCATCCATCGATATGATATCCTTCTCGATTCCAGCCGGTGCATTGGCCTCCGATCTCCGTGTGTTTTTCAATGATCACGCTATTGAGCTGGTTCAATTGGGCGAAAATACCCGCACTCAAACCCGATATTCCTCCACCGATAATCGCAACCTCAGTCATTCCGTATTCTCCCCTCTTTTCGCTCGCGTAGCCAGAATCAAGTCCTCTCCCAGCTCATATAGCATCTCGTCAACTTCTCCTTCGCCAAGCCACTGAGGAATGTGTCCCATGGCAACCATAGTGCAAAGACCCATTTGCACCACCCGCATCTTGAACAACAACCTCCGTCGCTCCTCTTCGGTCCAACGGTTCAACCTCTCATCTGCACCCATCAACTTCAGAATTTGACCCTCCAAAACATCGTAGGAACCCATGTAATCGTTCGGCTGAAGAGTCAAATCGCGAAAAAGCAGGGGATAGCGGCGAGCAAAAGCGATGCTGGCAGCACCAATCTTTTCCAGGGGTCCTCGAGCCTTCGATGCTTCAATTAGCGAGTACGACCATCGCATCACCCGCTCAACCGCCGCTGCGATCAGGTCATCTATGTTGGAGAAATTGGCATAGATTGGAGCGACCGATGAGCCGAGTTCCTCGGCTACCGCACGCGCCGTAATTGCGGAAAGCCCACCTTTCTTGGCGATGCGCACTGCAGCATCGACGACGTTCTCTCTGTCGAATTTGGTCCGCGGTGGCATGTAATCACCTCCGATACCTAACGTGTGTTATCTAATCCCTGTTATATGATACCCCGTTCTACCCCGTTGTCAAGCACCACTAGTGACGGGAATACTTGTAGAAGAGAGAAACTGCGCATGCTAATCAAAACGACGAAGGAATACTGGTGTGCCTTCACTGTGGCCTGCGGGTTTGCGGCCGCCCTAGCCGGAGGGATGTTTTTCGTATATCAATTCATTCATGGCGATAATCCAGACAGGGGATAAGCGGTTCCGACCGAGGGGATTGTGAGAGTCCAAGACGAGATTATCGGTGGCGACGCCAACCCTCGATTGAGGTCAGCCTTCACCTTCCAGGGCCGTAACACCTAGACAACTCGGATATCGGAACTGTGCCGATCACCGGACAACATTCTGCATCCATCTTCTGTCACGACCACGGTGTCCTCGATGTCGTAACGGGCATCATCGTCTATGAAAGTCGTCGGTTCGATGGCAAGAACCATCCCGGGCTCGATCTCGACCTCGCAGTCCGATGTTAACTCGGGAAACTCGTGGGAATCGAGGCCAATACCGTGGCCCACATGTAGCGAAGGAGGAGTAAGGTCAAGTTCTTTCATGGCACAACGGTAATCCTCGCAAATATCGGCGACGAGGCGTCCCGGCCTTATTTGAGCGATTATTTGTCGCTGCACTTCCCAAAGTCGCCGGTATACATCCTTTTGTTTATCAGTTAGGGTGCGAATACCGACGTTGCGCGAAATGTCCGCCCGGTAAGAATTGAAAGAGGCACCGGTATCCACGTGTATGATATCGCCCACCATGGCAATCCTGTCGCCAGGAGGGTAATGGTATTTGAGGGAATTCTCTCCAATCGTGAGTAAGACGAAGTCGACAGACTCCGCGCCCATCCGCATCATATTTGCGGCTACCCTGGAGGCGATGTATACCTCGGATTCGCCGGGTCGCACCATCGAAAGCGCGGCACCGAGAGCCAATTCGGCCCTATGCTCGGCTCGCTCGAGCAAAGAGATCTCTTCCTCCGTCTTTACCATGCGCGCCCTTTCCATCAAGCGGGTTGCCGACCCTAGCCGAATGCCTTCCAACGCCTCGTCGAGGAACCAGGCTGTGTCGCAGGGCGTCATGTTGCTATCTATACCGATGTGGCCAGAATGCAAACCGAGGTCGCTCAATACTTCGGCTAAGAGTCTTTCCGGACTCTCGGTGGCTTTAAACGGTATGACTT
>JAWODQ010000043.1:0-51885 GCA_046483165.1 Bacillota bacterium
TCTATGGCTTCTCGCAGGTCAATGGCGGCCACATCCACGGGCATGCCGGTCCGAAGCGCCGCGACGAAGGCCGACACGGCTTCGCCGGCGGCCGCCACAGCGCGTTCGTGGCGCGCACTGGTGAGCACCGCTCCCTCGGCTTCGCCTCCCGGCGCGCCGCCGGCCCCCAGGACCAAATTCGCCACCGTCTCCTCCAAGGCATCGAGTCCCTCTCCGGTCAAAGCGGAGGTACGCACTATGGGGGCATCGGGCATCATCTCGCGGATCTCGGCGAGAGGCACCGCACCTCCCCGCAAATCTGTCTTGTTCACGACGATGACGGTCGCCGGCCCATCATCAAGGCTCGCGACGATGCTGCGATCCTCTTTCGCTAACCCGTTGGAGTCGTCGAGCACCACCAGGATGAGCTCTGCCCGCCGCGCCGCCTCACGGGCTCGCTGCACCCCCAGACGCTCTACATCATCTCCGCTTTCGCGGATACCCGCGGTGTCCACCAGTATCAACGGGATCCCCCGGAGTATCAACTCTTCCTCCACGGTATCCCGGGTGGTGCCGGGCACGTCCGTCACGATGGCTCGCTCGCGCCCCAATAGGGCGTTCAGAAGCGAGGATTTCCCCACATTCGGCCGACCCAAGATGACCGTACGGACTCCTTCTCGGAAAGGCCTTCCCACCGAAGCCGACTCCCGCAGATTCTCCAGGTGGCCGCCGATGCGGCGCGCCGCGGTGGCGATCTCGGCGATCTGGCGCTCCTCGATGTCCATCTCCGGATAGTCCAAGACGACCTCGATGGATGCCAGAATATCCAGCAATTCCGAACGCAATCGCCGGACTTCGCGTCCGAGATGTCCCTCGAGTTGGTCCAGGGCGAGGCGGGCCGCCGTACGAGAGCGGGCCGCCACGAGATCCCCGACGGCTTCAGCCTGGGTTAGGTCTATCCGGCCGTTGAGAAAGGCACGACGGGTAAACTCTCCGGGCTCGGCCGGACGCGCGCCGGAGCGGAATACGGCCTCGAGGATACGACCGACGGGTATGGGGCCGCCGTGGCAGTGGATTTCCAGCACATCTTCACCCGTGTAGCTCCTGGGCCCGGGCATGTAAAAGCAAAGCACCTCGTCCAGCGCCTCCCCGGCGTCGGGATCTACGGCGAAACCCACCTCCACTCGACGAGGAGACAGGTTTATCTGCCCCATATCGCGCCCGCGCAACACGACGCTAGTAATACGCATCGTTTCCGGACCACTGACGCGAACGATGGCCACGCCCCCGCGACCGGGCGGTGTAGCCACCGCCGCGATGGTGTCGTCGCTCAACTCGTTTCCTCGCATGGTTTCCTCCTCGTCGCTCGCGACGAAAGAATCGGGGAAAAAAAGGGGGACCTCGGGTCCCCTCGAAGTTTGCTCTACCCTCGTCGATCGGAAGTGTACCGCTACCGACGCGGGTCTATTACCACGAAACGAGAGGGATCGGTGCCCTCGCTGTAAGTCTCGACCCGCTCATCGTCTTGCACCGCCAGGTGAGCGATCCGGCGTTCGTGGGGCGGCATGGGATCCAGTCGAACTCTGCGCCCGGTCTCGACCGCACGATCGGCCATTCTACGGGTCAGTCGCTCCAAATCTTCGCGCCGGCGCTGGCGAAAGTCACCGGCGTCGAGAACTACCGAGCGACGCTCCTGAGACTTGCGTCCCGCGATGACGTTTACCAGATACTGCATCGCGTTGAGGGTTTCTCCCCGCCTTCCGATGACGAGACCGAGATCTTCTCCATCGACGCGGGCCTCGATAAACTGCTCTCCGGATTCCACCGAAACCTCGACCTCGGGGTCTATGTGGGAGAGTATGGTCTCCAGGATTTCCCGCACCAACTCAACCTTGTCGGCATTGACCCGGACGCGCACCCGCGATTCGCGGTGTCCCAACACCCCGAGGAATCCGCGCGATCCCTCATCGAGCACCTCTACTTCCAGGCGCGAGACGTCCACTCCCAGTTCCCTGGCCGCGCTCTCGACGGCTTCCTCGACCGTTCGTCCGTGGCGAATGATCGTTTCCATATGCTCAGTCGGCCTCCCCGTCGTCGTTCGCCTCGGCCGCCTCGGCAGCCTCTTCCTCGCGCTGAAGCACCGCATTTACGATGTATTGCTGCGCCACGCCGAAGGCGTTGGTTACGGTCCAATAAAGCGCGAGACCCGCGGGGAAACTCATGGCGATGTAGCCGATAAAAAGCGGCATTCCGTAAACCATGACGCTCTGGCTACTGCCTCCGTCCGCCTGGGCCGTCGAGATCTTCGTCTGCACGAACGTGGCCAGGGCGGCGATTATCGGAAGAATGTAGAGGGGATCGGGCTCGGCCAGACTGGGAATCCATATGAAGTCGGCCCTGCCGACGAACTCAAATCCCCGAAGAGCAGAGAACATGGCGAAAATGATCGGCATCTGCAATAGCAGCGGCAAACAACCCGCGAGCGGATTGACCCCATGTTCCTTCCACACGCGGAGCGTCTCTTCATTTTGCTTGTTGGGATCGTCTTTGTATTTTTCCTTGATTCTTTCGATCTCGGGATTGATCTTCTGCATCTTGGCCGTGGATCGGTTCTGGGAGATGGTCAACGGCACCAGCATCAGACGCACGAGTATAGTGAGGATGATGATACCTACGCCGTAATTCCCGGTCAGTTCGCCGAAGAACACGATGCCGTCGCGGATGAATTGTACTACAGCTTGCCACATACTTTGTCGTCACGTCCCCTCGGGAGCCGATCCACAGGCGGCGGACCGCCCCGACATTTCTCTATCTCGCGGTGGTGTGATGGGGTCTTCGCCGGGTACGGGGTCGTACCCCTGTCCCCCGAAGGGGTGACAGCGCAAGACTCTTCGCACGGCGAGATATCCCCCTCTGAACACACCGAATCGATCAACTGCCGTCCTGGCATACTCCGAGCACGTCGGCCGGAAGCGGCAAGTCGGACCGAAAAGGGGCGACACGTGCTCGCGATACGTATCTATTAGGAATACAGCGATCCGCCGTCCCACGACCGTCACAACTCCTCAAATTCTACAGTCACGCGAAAAAAGCCTTCCCGATCCACCGCGCATTTCGCAGTGTGAAGAAGCAAGTCTCTCATCTCTCGCTGAATTTGTCCCTGAGAAGCCTGGAGGATGCGCCCTCGCGCCACGAAAACGAGATCCGCCCCACCGATGGATCCCGGTAGGAGCCGGAAAGCCTCGCGCATGCGTCTCCGGATACGGTTTCTCACCACCGCGCCGCCCAAACGCTTGCCGACGGCAAAGCCCACCCGCGCTCTCTCGTCGTCCGACGGGTGAACGTAGAGGACCAGGAGCTTGCCCGCCGTGGAGCATCCCCCCTCGAAGACGCGTGCGAACGCCGAACCACCGGGCAATCTCTGCGCCTTCAAAGTGGACTCACTCCCCACGGCAATCAGACGATGCGCCGACGACCCTTATTTCGACGCCTCTTGATAACGCGCCGGCCAGCCTTTGAACTCATGCGGTGGCGGAAGCCATGTCTTCTCGCTGCCCGCCTATTACTGGGATTAAATGTTCGTTTCACGACCGTAACCTCCCGGTAGATACTGTCAATTAAGGCTACTCAGGCCCGCGACCACCCGGCCGGCGGGCCCCAAAAATTGCACGCGGGTATCCCCGCGCAGACAATGGGAATTATATGCGCTGCGGCTCGGAGATGTCAACGCTTACGGCCCGCGAGGCTCATCGCGATCACCCGGGGACATCTCCCTCAATTTTTCGGACATATTTCGCCCTCGACCGGAAAGGAAACCCGCCTCGTAACCTAGAACCAATTGGGGACGAGCCATCTTTTTTGGGAATGCCTTCACGGAACCCACGCCTGCGGCGAACGGTACTTATTCCCGTGGGCTTTTTCGACCGCGACCGAACAGTTCACCTCGCGGCTTCGACCTCCCGATGAGCGGCCGCCCCTCGGCCGAGTGACGCTTGTTTCGGGAGCAAGGAAGCTCGTAACATAGTAGAACGTCGCGAAAAAATTGGCCGGAGTTCGGCCGATAGTAATCCGATGAGCCGGTACCGGCTTTGCGCGGACCGGCTCCGTCGTCGTAGATCACGATCCCGGCTCAGACGGCATCGTTCCGTCACCGGTTATGGAGGAATCGCCCATGTCACAGGACGCACATCAGATCTGGCAGGAGGCCCTCGACCGCGTAAGGAGAGACGTTTTGCGACCCAGCTTCGAAACCTGGCTTCGCAATTCCCGCGCGGTGGGGCTGGATTTGAACCGAGGCCAGCTCACTGTCGCGGTTCCCCACGAGTTCGCCCGCACCTGGGTACAGGAAAACTATGCCAGCTCCCTCGAAGAGGCACTGTCCGAAATCGTGGGAGATACCGCCCACCTGGACCTCATCGTAACCGAGGAGCCCGACGAGATCTCCGAGGAACAGGTAGAAGACCCCTTGCAGTATGCCGCGGCCGAAGCCGCACAGGCGCCAAAATCCCCGAGACCCGACGATCGGAAAGGACCGCAGACATCTTCGAGCGTCCTCAATCAAAGATACACCTTCGCCAACTTCGTGGTGGGCAGTGGCAATCGTTTGGCCCACGCCGCCAGCCTCGCGGTGGCCCAGGCACCGGCCAAGGCGTACAACCCCCTTTTCATTTACGGGGGCGCGGGACTGGGGAAGACTCACCTGATGCAGGCCATCGCGCACCGCGTGATGGAGAATTCCCCCCAGGATTCCGTTGTGTACGTTTCCTCGGAGCGCTTCGCCAACGAACTCATCAATTCCATCCGCGATACCAAGACCGTCAATTTCCGCAACAGATATCGTAACGTGGACGTACTCCTGGTGGACGATATCCAGTTTCTGGCGGGCAAGGAAAGGACCCAGGAGGAGTTTTTCCACACCTTCAATGCTCTCCACGAAGCCAACCGGCAAATAGTAATATCGAGCGACCGGCCACCCAAGGAGATACCCACGCTGGAGGAAAGGCTGCGCTCTCGTTTCGAGTGGGGACTGATTTCGGATATCCAGCCTCCGGATCTCGAAACCCGCATCGCCATCCTGCAAAAGCGGGCCAGCGCGGAGAAACTCAACATACCCGACGAAATCCTCCGCTACGTAGCACAACATATTACCTCCAATATTCGCGAGTTGGAGGGGGCTCTCACCCGCCTGGTATTCTTTTCCTCGTTGCGGCAACAGAACATCGACATGGAACTCGCCGAGGAAGCTCTTCGCGACATAATCCCGGAACAAAACAGCGGCAACACGGTGACGATCAAGGCCATTCAGAAACACGTGTCCCAAAACATGGAAATCAGTGTCGCCGAGATAAACGGGCGCCGTCGCACCCAGGCGGTGGCCTACGCGAGACAGGTGGCCATGTATCTCGCCCGCCAACTCACCGAGGCTTCGCTTCCGCAAATCGGCAAGGAATTTGGGGGCAGAGACCACAGTACCGTAATCCACGCCTGCAACAAGATCAAAGAGAAGGCCGAGGGAGATCCCTCACTGGCCAAGATGATCGAGCATATGTGTTCCGAGATTAAGGGGCAATATTGAGGCTGTGCAAAACCTGGGGGTAACCCCGGGGATAACCTGTAGAAAGATCGTGGATAAGTCGTAGGGGTGGATAACGTCGTTGAAACTGTGGAAAGTCGCTCGAGGATGCCAACATCTTTCCCACAGCAACGACGGACACCTCGACAGTTTAACTCGGAGTTTTCAACATAGTCCACAGCACTACTACTACTGTTACTAAATTATTATCATATAAATAAGTAGTAGAAAGCTATCGCCAAATCGAGGATGGGAAGGTGTCCCCATGAAGGTAATCACCGATCAATCTCATTTGCACTCGGGACTCCAGATGGCACATCGGGCAATAGCGGGAGGTACCGCTCACCCAATTCTCACCGGAGTCCTTCTTACCGCCCAGGAGGGAATTCTGCATCTGTCCGCAACCGACCTCGAAAAGAGTATCGAGGCCGTGATACCCGCGGCGGTCGAGATGCCGGGATCCCTGGTCTTGCCCGGTCGCGAGTTGAGTGAGATAGTCGGCAGGATACCCGGAGGAGATATTGAAATCAGCGCCCCGGAGGACCGACATCAGGCGGTATTATCATGGAGGACGTCCGAGTTTGTGCTAAACGGATATCCACCGGATCAATTTCCCTCCCTACCGACGGCGGATGGGTCGCGCAGCTATTCGGTGTCGGCGGACGATCTGTCTCGGGCTCTTTCGAAGACGGTATTCGCTGCCTCGAACGATGACGCGATGCCCATCATCAGCGGAGTCAGACTCCGGGTGGGGCAGGGACGGATTCAGGCGACCGCCACCGACGGGTACCGAATCGCCGTGGCAGAGATCGAATCGGATTCGGCCGAAGGCGATATCGTAGAAGTAGCTTTGCCCCGCAAGTCGATATCCGACTTGGTGCGGGTGCTGGCGTCGGCGCTGCCGGAGGAAGATGCAACCCTGGCGATCTCGGAGAATCACGTTTTCTTCGAGCTTCCGGGAGGTTTGAAATTCTCGACGGTCATCCTCGAGGGTCAGTATCCGGACGTCCTGTCCATGGTACCGGCGCCCGGGGATTACGGAACCAAGGTCCTTTTCGACCGGGAAGAGTTCGCCGGAGCCACATCCAGGACTTCGCTTCTGGCCGAGGAACACCGGGGAGCCCGCCCCATCCAGATTCACGTAAAGGACGACAAGCTGATAATGCGTGCCAGCTCCGCCGAGCTCGGAGAGGCGTACGACGAGATCATGGCGGAAATCGATGGACCGAATGTCGACATACTGTTTCAGGCTAAGTACCTCACCGAAGGAATTAGAAACATCTCACCCGAGAGAGTCGTATTCAGCCTCGATGATCCCGAGAGCGCCGCGAGACTTCAGGGCGAGGCGGATTCGGAATTCTATTACGTCGTGTTGCCCATGAAACCCAGGAGTTGAAGATAATCGGGAGGGGTTTTTCGCCTTGGACGATGTCATCGAGGTAGAAGTAAATCTCGACAGGGATCTGCGCCTCGATGCCTTCCTCAAAATCTGCGGTGTCGCCCAGACGGGCGGCATGGCCAAATTGATGATTCAGGACGGTGTCGTGTCTGTGAACGGTTCGGTCGAATGTCGCCGGGGAAGACGTCTCGCGCCGGGAGACGAGGTAGAGGTGGAGGGTGTGGGTAACTTCAGAGTAGCGGAGGAAAGATGACCTCCCCCTCGCGCATTTCGAAGCTTTATCTGCGCAACTATCGCAGCTATTCGGAATTGTTGTTCCAGCCGGATGCCGGGGTAAACTTCCTCCTCGGCCCCAATGCCGCGGGCAAGACGAATTTGCTCGAGGCCATCCACTACCTGGCCACACTCCGCTCCCCGCGTACCGCCAAAGACGCGGACATGGTGCGCTGGGGAGAAAAGGCCTTCTACGTCAAAGGCGAGTTTCTTTTCGGAGGACCGCGTCACGCCCTCGAAGTAGGCTACCGAAGTGGTCGCGGGCGCATGCTTCGCGTGGACGGAGTCCCGGTACGTCGCGTCGCGGACTTCTTGGGCTATGTCAACGCGGTATTTTTCTCGCCGGACGATCTCCGGCTAATAAAGGGCGGTCCCGAGGAGCGCAGGCGTTTTCTCGATGCCGAGATCGGCCAGGTCCACAGGCGCTATGGATCGGCCATCGACGATTACGGTAAGATCCTGGGACAAAGGAATGACGCCCTGAAGAACATAAGATCCCGGCGCTCTTCCTCCACGGAAACCGATCTCCTATTGCAGCCCTGGGACCAACAGCTCGTCGCCACCGGCACTCGAATAGTGTCGGCACGGATCCAGCATCTGGATCGATGGATGGCTGTGGCCCGCGAGGTCTACTCGGGATTAACCGATGCGCAGGAGAGCCTGGAGGCTTCATATTCCAGTGACTACGTGGGCGAAGTAACGGTGGGAGAGGGGCCGGAGAAGCTTCCCGATCGCGAAGGGATAGCACGTTCTTTCGCAGAACACCTAAGAAGGCGACGGGATGAGGAAATCGAACGCGGTTATACCGTGGTGGGACCGCATCGCGACGATCTCGTCTTCCTGATCGCGGGAAGAGATGCCCGTACCTATGGCTCTCAGGGCCAGCAGCGTTCGGTCGCGCTGGCGTTGAAGATCTCCGAGGTGACCTGGGTGAGAGAAGAGACTCGACGCGAGCCCATTCTGCTTTTGGATGACGTGATTTCGGAGCTGGATGAGCGGCGGGCGAGTCGCCTGGCCGGTCTACTCGGAAATGCGGGACAGACGATGATAACTTCCACGCACCTGGATGAGAGAATTCGCTCGCAGGCGGATCCCACCATTTGGACGGTGAGTGAAGGGGAGGTAACATTGGATGTCCGAGGCCCGGCTGGATGATATTATCGCCAAAATGTTGCACCGGCGTCCCGGCCTGCGCCGGCAGCTGGCACATCAGGAGATCTTCGGCCTTTGGCAACGCATCGCGGGAGCGCAGCTGGCCAGATATGTCGCGCCGCTGGAAGTTCGGGGCCATACCCTGATTCTCGGGGCCAACGGCTCGGTCTGGGCACAGGAAATCCAGACGTTTCGCGACGAGATCTTACGCAGGATTGCCGAGGAAATCGGGGTCGGAGAGATTCGAGATATCCGGGTGAAGGTAGTGAGCCGGCTGCCCGCTCAATCGGGCCCGGACCGCCCGGGAACTCGAAGGCATGCGACCTTTACGGCCGACGAGATCCCCGAATCCCTCACGCGCGACGATCGTTCGGCGGCAGAGGTTTTGACGGATCTTCGCCGCGCCCACGAGGATTTGCGCCGCCGGCGCGCCCATGCGGGATGGCCCCGTTGTGCTCTTTGCGGCGAGCATTTCCCCCCGGAGTTTTCGGGTGAAGAGGAGGACCCGGTCTGTCCCAATTGTAGGCGGGAACGGGCGGTGGAGAGAAGAAATCGAGCCCTCAGTTTGGTCGAGGAACTTCCCTGGATCAGTGCGGGCGAACTGCATCGAGAGACGGGATTGGAAGAGGATCGCTGCCGATCTTTGAAGAAGGAACGCGTGGAGTTTTGGTACGCCAGGGTGAAAGATTGCGTCGCGGCGGTCCGAGAAGGTAGGAAACCGTTCGAAGATTTCCGAAAACGAGTGATGCAAATCCTTATGGCCGAAAGCGGTGCGGCAAATCCGGTATTGGAGCGGCAATCCGTGGCCGATATCCTGGGAGAGGAAGCCGCCGCGATCTTTTTCGATTAGCCGTGGGCCGGAGGAAAGAGGGATTAGTATGTATCTTCACGTGGGATGGGATGAGGTCGTGACCGCAGATGATGTCGTTACGATCTGTGACATAGATTGCTGGAACAGTTCCCGGGAGAATCGCGAGATTCTCGAGGCCGCGGAGGCCGAGGGGAAAGTCCGTCGAATCCGACTAAAGAATGAAGAAGAGGATAAAGAGGTCAGATCGGTGATAGTCTACGGAGACGAAATCTTATTATCCCCGATCACCAGCACGACACTGCAACATCGAGCAAACGTTTTGGCGCAGCCCGACGGATTCCATCGCCGTTTGCCGTAGATGACCGGTGACGGCGACGGGGTAATCCTCGATGGGAGGGAAAATAGTGGAATCGCAACTCAGAATACTCCGAGCCTTAAGCGGGAGTACCAGACTCCGGCTCATCCGCCTGCTCCTCGCGGAAGAAATCTGTGTGTGTGAACTCGAGCATATCCTTCAGATATCGCAACCGGCCATATCCCAGCAGCTGCGGATACTCCGAGACGCGGGACTTTTGACCGCACGGCGCGAAGGTAACTGGATTTTCTATCAGGTCGAAGGACCGGTACTATTGCGGGCGTGGGAATCGGTGAGGGAGACGCTGTTCTCTCCTCTGGGAAGCGATCCCGATACGGAGGGTGATCGCGCCAGATTGCAGGAAGTCCTGGCGGAACCCTTCCGCAATTGTCCGGATCGGATCAGCAAGGAGGAGGCTCCCACCGAAACCCGGATTCCCATCGACCTTCACTTCGTGTGTACCGGCAATTCCTGCCGGAGTCAGATGGCGGAATATTTCGCCCGGGCCTTCGCGGATCCTGCGCGACTCCGGGTCGCGAGTTCGGGGGTAAGTCCCTCGAGAGTTCACCCCCTCACCATCGAGGTCATGGGGGAGCTGGGCATCGATCTCACCGGGGCGGTCTCCGAAAGCACCGACCCCGAACGGTTGCGGGAAGCGGATCTGATCGTGACCTTATGCGGGGATGCCCGCGACCGCTGCCCCACGACGCCACCGTCGGTGAAGCGACGTCACTGGGGTGTCCGCGATGCCGCCGCAGTTGAAGGTGACGAAGAGGAAAAACTGGCCGCCTTTCGTGAGGTGAGAAACGACATCGCGCGTCGAGTTCGAGACCTACTCGGAGAGCTCGATGCACTGGTGAGATCTGGCCCATCCGACTAGCGGCTCACGTACCATTCCACCCTGCCGCTTCGGCTCTCACTAGTGGTATAATTGAAGCAGTGTCCGGATTTCGTTATCCTGTGACATTCATTTCACATGGCTGAATTAGTCGCGGTGTTCGTTACCGCGCTCGCGTTACATGCATTCGGGAGGTGTGATGGTGGCCAAGGTAGGAGAAAATGCCGAAGACGAACGGTTGCGTTCAGTGATCGAGGCGGGACTGGAATACGACGAAACCACTATCGAAGTTTTGGAAGGGCTGGAGGCAGTCCGGCGCCGGCCCGGTATGTACATCGGTTCCACGGGACCCGCCGGATTGCATCACCTGATCAACGAAGTGGTGGACAACGCGATAGACGAGGCCCTGGCGAGCTATTGCGATGAGATTCAGGTTGTCATCCATCCGGACTGCAGCGTCACGGTACGGGACAATGGAAGAGGCATCCCGGTCGGCATTCACCCCAAGTTGCAGCGTCCCGCCCTCGAGGTCGTGCTCACGATCCTGCACGCCGGCGCCAAGTTCGCGCACGATGGCTATAAGGTCAGCGGCGGACTCCACGGTGTGGGCGTTTCCGTGGTCAATGCGCTCTCGGAGTGGCTCGAGGCCAGGGTTCACCTAAACGGAGGCATCCACGTCCAGAAATTCCGGCGCGGCATACCCGTCACCGAGGTTGAGCGTGTCGGCGATACTTCGGAGACCGGCACCGTCATAACCTTCCGCCCGGATCCCGAAGTCTTCGAGACTTTGGATTTTCGCCAGGACACAGTAGTCAATCGTCTCCGCGAGCTGGCGTTTTTGACGCGGGGAGTTGCGATCGACTTTCGTGACGAGCGCACCGGGCGCGGCAACTATTTCCTCTTCAACGGCGGCCTGGTCTCCTTCGTTAGGTATCTCAACCGTAACCGCGGCACCATACACTCCGAACCCATTTATCACGAAGGAGAACGCGAGGGTTCGGAAGTGGAGTTCGCAATTCAGTGGTCCGACGGCTACGTGGAGAACCTGCATTCTTTCGCCAACACGATATCCACCCGCGAGGGTGGCACCCACGAATCCGGCTTCAAGGGCGCGCTGACGCGCGTGGTTAACGACTACGCTCGCCGGCACAATCTTCTCAAGGAGAACCAGGACAACCTCTCGGGGGAAGATATCCGGGAGGGAATGACCGCCATCTTGAGCGTCCGCGTACCCGATCCCCAATTCGAGGGACAGACCAAGACGCGGCTGGGTAACAGCGAAATGCGGGGCATCGTCGAATCGATCGTGGCCGAGGGGCTCTCCGTCTACCTGGAGGAAAACCCGACTACGGCCCGGGCGCTGGTGGATAAGGGAATCACGGCAGCCCGTGCCCGCGACGCCGCCAGGAAGGCGCGGGAACTCACCCGGCGCAAGAATGCTCTCGACGTTACGGCGCTTCCCGGCAAGCTGACCGACTGTTCCGTGCGGGATCCGGCGATGGCGGAACTCTTCGTCGTCGAGGGTGATTCCGCGGGAGGTTCCGCCAAGCAGGCGCGCGATCGCCGTTTCCAGGCCATCCTGCCGCTCGGAGGAAAGATTCTCAACGTGGAGAAGGCGCGATTGGATCGGATTCTAAACCACAACGAGATCCGAGCGATCATCACCGCCCTGGGAACGGGCATAGGCGAGGACTTCGATCTGGAACGCGCCCGTTACCACAAGACCATCATAATGACCGATGCCGATGTTGACGGGGCGCACATAAGAACCCTGCTGCTTACGTTCTTCTACCGATACATGCGACCGCTGGTGGAAGCGGGTTACGTGTATATCGCGCAGCCGCCTTTGTATCTCATTCGCCACGGCAAACGGGAGTACTACTGCTACTCCGACGCTGAACGCGACAGGGTATTCGAGCAGCTGGGCGATGAGAGAAGAAGCATCAGCATGCAACGATACAAGGGTTTGGGAGAAATGAATCCGGATCAGCTTTGGGAGACCACCATGAATCCGGAAAGCCGCACCCTATTGCAGGTTACCCTGGAGGATACCATCGAGGCCGATGAGATATTCACCATACTCATGGGCAGCCGAGTGGAACCCCGCAGGGAATTCATCCAGGAGAACGCGGACGAAGTGCGTTTCCTCGATACGGTAGTGTGAGGGGAAGCGGACCTCGCTTTGAATTTAGTGATACTTATCGGTTGGGGGGACCGTCGCCAGGTGCGTTCGGTCCCGCCGATGAATGAAGGACCCCGCTCCGCCAACCGTCGGGTCCCATGGAGGTGTGGATTTGGCAGAGTATACCCACGGAAAAATTCTTAACGTCGGTCTCACCGACGAGATGAAGCAAAGTTATATCGACTACGCCATGAGCGTCATCGTCAATCGAGCGCTCCCCGACGTTCGGGACGGATTGAAGCCGGTACATCGCCGCATTCTTTACGCTATGCGGAGCATGGGGTTGGCCCCGGACAAGCCGTATCTCAAGTCTGCCCGCGTCGTGGGTGAGGTCATGGGTAAATATCACCCCCACGGCGATCAGGCAATTTACGATACCATGGTGCGTCTGGCCCAAGATTTCAACATGCGTTACCCCCTGGTGGACGGGCACGGTAACTTCGGATCCGTCGACGGCGACTCGGCCGCGGCAATGCGTTATACGGAGGCCCGACTCACCCCCCTGGCCATGGCAATGATGAAGGACCTGGACAAGGACACGGTAGATTTCGGCCAGAACTTCGACGACAGTCTCGAAGAGCCCCTCGCCCTACCGGCCCGTTTCCCCAACCTTTTGGTAAACGGCTCGTCGGGCATCGCGGTGGGGATGGCGACCAACATTCCGCCCCACAACCTGATCGAGGTGTGTGAGGCGGTCATGGCCATGATCGACGAGCCCTCCATCAGCTCCGAGGAGCTAATGAAGCGGCATTTGCCCGGCCCGGATTTCCCCACAGGTGCCACGATAGTCGGCCGCGAGGCGATTCGCGATGCGTACACTACCGGTCGCGGGATCATCACGATGCGAGCGGTGGCACAAATCGAGACGCTGCCCGGCCACAAGAGCCGCCTGGTCATAACGGAACTACCCTACCAGGTCAACAAGGCTAAACTGGTCGAAAAGATCGCCGATCTCGTACGAGACAAGGTGCTCTCCGGCGTCACCGACCTGCGCGACGAGAGTGATCGCGAGGGCATGCGCGTCGTGGTGGAGCTTTCCAGGAACGGCAACCCGCACGTGGTGTTGAATCAGCTTTACAAGCACACGCCCCTGCAGAGCAGTTTCGGCATAATATTGCTCGCCCTGGTGAACGGTCATCCCAAGGTAATGAGCCTGAGGGATGCCATTTACTACTACCTGGCGCATCAGCGCGAGATCATCGAACGCCGTACCCGATACCTGCTGGAGAAGGCGGAAGATCGGGCCCACATACTCGAGGGTTTGCTCACCGCCCTGGACGAGATCGACCGCGTGATCAGTATCATCCGGGCGAGCCAGACGGTGGATTCGGCGCGCGAACGGCTCATGGACACTTTCGGCCTTTCCGAGCGCCAGGCCCAGGCCATCCTGGAGATGCGCCTGCAGCGCCTGACGGGGCTCGAGCGAGATAAGGTGCAGGGAGAATACGATGGTCTCGTGGAGACCATCGCGGACTACCGCGAGATCCTCGCGGACAGGACCCGCGTGGACCAGATCATACGCGACGAGATGGACGATCTGGTCGAGCAACACGGGGATCCACGCCGTACCAAGATAATCTCCGGCGAGGGAGACCTGCAGATAGAGGATTTGGTGGCGGAAGAGGATATCGTGATAACCCTCAGCCACCAGGGCTATATCAAGCGGATGCCGGTCAGCACCTATCGCAAGCAGCGTCGCGGAGGTAAAGGCATCCTCGGCATGGGCACTAAAGAGGACGATTTCGTCGAGCAAATGTTCATAACAACCACTCATCGGCACCTGCTGTTCTTCACGAGTAGCGGTAAGGTATACGCCCTGAGGGCGCACGAGATTCCCGAGGGATCGCGTCGTGCCCGCGGCACACCGGTGATCAACCTCATAACCATCGAACCCGGTGAGCGCGTCACCGCAGTCATATCCGTGCGGGACTTCGAAGAGGGAGGCTACCTCTTCATGTCCACCAGCGAGGGATACGTAAAGAAATCTTCCCTCGAGGATTTCGCCAATATCCGCCGCAGCGGGCTCATCGCGATTTCCCTGGGCGAGGAGGACGATCTCATAGGTGTCACCCACACCGGGGGAGAAACCGAGATCCTGCTGGTTACGAGATTTGGTCAGGCGATACGTTTCTCCGAGGAAGACGTGCGACCCATGGGTCGCACCGCCCGCGGGGTAATCGGCATCAAACTCGACGAGGGCGATCGCGTGGTCGGCATGGAAACGGTGGAGCCGAATACCGACGTGCTCGTGGTGTCGGAGCGCGGCTTCGGCAAGCGCACTCCCATCGACGAATACAAGGTGCAAAAGCGTGCCGGTAAAGGCCTCAAGACCCTCCGGGTCACGGAGCGGACGGGATGCCTCGTCGGAGTCAAGATCGTGAAGCCGGGAAATGAGATCATGCTGGTTACGGGACAGGGCGTTATACTCAGAACCTCCGTCGATTCCATATCAGTCCTCAGCCGTAACACCCAGGGCGTCATCATCAATCGTCCCGGCGAGGAAGACAAGGTGGTGTCCTTGGCCCACATGGTCGTGCGGGAAAATGGTGAGAAGCGCGAGGAGGCGGAGGCCATATCCGAAGACGAGGAGTCCGACGGGGAGTGAGGGAGAGATACCGTGAGATCGGGTAAGATATCTCCGCGAATTCTCAAAGGTTTCGTCCTGAGACACCTCGGCGAACGGCGCGACGAGGTAGTGGTGCCGGCCGCTTTCGGTGAGGATGCCAGCGTACTCGATTTGGGAGGTTCTCCAGTCGTAGTATCGACGGATCCGATTACCGCGGCGCAGGCCGCCGCAGGTCGCCTCGCGGTCATCGTATCCTGCAACGACGTCGCGGCCGGAGGGGCGGAACCGGTGGGAGTCCTTTTGACCATCATTCTCCCCGCAGATTCGGAGCCCGAGATCCTGCGCAGGATCATGGGGGAGGCCCACGAGGCGGCGAAGGAGCTCGGGGTGGCCATCATTGGAGGCCACACCGAGGTCGCCCCCTACGTAACCCAGCCAATCTTGAGTACCACGGTCGTAGGTAAGGGGTTACCCGATCTTCCATACTGGCCCATCACGAGCTCCGCCGCCCGTCCCGGTGATCGACTGCTGCTGACCAAGGTCGCCGGGGTGGAAGGAAGCGCGATTTTGGCCACGGACTTTCGCGACATACTGCTGGAGCGGGGAGTATCCGAGGAATCCCTGGCGGAAGCGGAAGCCATGGGGGAATGGATAAGCGTGGTGCCGGAGGCGCTGGCCGCGGCCCGGACGGGGGCGCGGGCCATGCACGACGTTACCGAGGGAGGAATCGTCGGCGCCACCTACGAAATCGCTGCCGCGTCGGGCAGGGGAGCCATTCTCTATGAAGATCGCATACCGATCGCCCAGGTTACCAGGGAGTTCTGTGAGGTCCTGGAGCTCGATCCCCTGCGCCTCATATCCAGCGGGGCATTGCTGATGGCGACGCCCGAGCCCGATGCGGTGATTCGGGCCCTGGAGGCTATCGACGTCCGGGTGACGGATATCGGCAAGATCACCGACGACGAAGAGCTGGCCTTAGTGCGTGAACTCCCGGGTGGGGGAGAGGTATGGATGGAACTCACTCCCCCGCAGCGGGACGAATTGTGGCGAGCGGTGGAGATGTACCGCTGAAGCGCGGCACATCTCCCGGGGCTCACTCGTGGAGCCGCCGGTAATAGCTTTGTGCGAGGTATACGGCCGCGAGGGGATTGTGCCCGAGTACGCGGTCCTTGGCGGCCAGCACGGTGGTCGGGGCATCGGCGTACTTGAAAAAGAGACTGTCGTGCCCCACGCAAAGACCCAGGACGACGTTCATATCGGTACCCTTTTCGTTCATCAACATGGCCTGCCCGATCGGGTTACACATGGCCTCGAAGTCCGCGTCGGGGTCGAAACGAGATTGCGGTGGGATACCCACATCACCCTTATGTACGCTGCCGCAGGAGCAAACGGCGGAGACCACTTCAAAGTCTTCTTTCAGCAAGAAGTCGGCCACCACTCGGGCCTCCCTTTTTAAACCGCTACAAAAAGCCAAACCGAGCCTCTTCGCCTCCAGCCGGTGGGCAAACTCGGCGATCTCCTGGAGCCGGGTCCATTCGCAGTACCCGGTCGTCTCGACGGCGGCGGCGGTCCGAGCGATGACCCGATTCGATTCGCGCTTGTATTCTTCGAGGGCTTCGGTAAGCCAGTGCCCGTCGTTTTGCGGGCATCCCGCGGGTCGCTCCGCTTCATTACCACTGCCGCAGGCCAGGGTTTTACACCAGGCGCAAATGCTCATGACAATCACTCTCCCTCTCGCCTACACTCTTTACTCGAATGTTCTCGATATCCTCCGTCGATTGTGCCCGCGCCGCGCATATTGCGGTCACCGGGCTCGTGGGGTATTATGAGTGCACTCGATCGAAGCGATGGATTTCCGATGAACGGGCAGTACCGCGAAGAGGGCCACAGAGAGTCGGCGACGGTGGGAAGTCGATGCTCCTTGCTCGGTACCATCCACCCGGGAGGCGTTTCACCGAAGCGTGGAACGATGACAACTTGAGACTGCCGGAGTGGATCTCTTATCGGGAGATCAACTGGGGTGGCACCGCGGGCATCTACGGCTCGTCCCTGGGGACGGGCCGATCGTCGTTTTTTGGGGGCGTTAATCGTGCGAAATGACACATTACTTGGGGATCTGGTTCGGATGGGCCGCGAGGCTTACCGCTTGCGCCTAACCCCGGGCACCTCGGGCAATTTGAGTATCCGGTCGAGGCGAGGATTGATCATCTCGGGTTCCGGCGTTTCCCTCGGGTTTGCCGACAGGAAAGATTACGTGGAGGTGGCCGACAATGATGTAAGCGGGGAAAGACGGGCATCCAGCGAGCTGCCGATGCACGCGGCCATCTACCGAAAAGTCCCTGAGGCGCGAGCGATACTGCATTTTCACGGCCCGTGGATCATCCAGATGGGAACCCGCAAGTGCCCGCATCGCTGGGTACCCGAACCCATGCCTCCGGAGTTTTCGCACCTCGCACCCGAAGGATACATCCCCCGTGTTCCCGACATGGATCCGGGGTCCGAGGAACTGGCGGAGTCGACGGCTGCCGCACTGCTTTGCGGAAGTCGAGGTGCGATATTGTGCGGACACGGCGGAGTCGCGTGGGGAGACAGCCCTCGGGATGCGTTGCACTGTGCCGAGGCAATGGAGTCGGCTGGCCGTTCCCATTACCTATACAGATTGATGAGCGTCATCGAAGGGAGGGATATGCGGTGATCACACCGCTACGTTGGGAAGACGGCGGGTTGATGCTGCTGGATCAGAGGAAATTGCCCAAAGAAGAAACGTGGATGCGTTTGGAAACCGTAGAAGAGGCCGCGCGGGCCATAAGGGACATGGTGGTCAGGGGTGCCCCGGCCATCGGCCTGACCGCAGCCTACGCAATGGCCCTGTCGGTTCCGGAGGGAGCCGGAACGGAGCCGGATTCAGGGGATGAACTTTCCGGGGTCCTGGATCGCGAGACGCAACAGGTCATGAACGATCTTTTCGAGGCAGCCAGAATACTGGAGGCATCTCGTCCAACCGCGGCCAATCTGTTTTGGGCCACTCGCCGACAGCTGCGCGTCGCCTCGGATGTGGCGGCCGAAGGAGGCGATATCCGACGGGGGCTTTTGCGGGAGGCGCTCCGGATGCACGAGGATGACGTAGAGGGTAATCGGCACATGGGCAAATACGGTGCCGCTCTCCTGCACGAGGGAGATCGGGTATTGACTCACTGCAATGCCGGTGCCCTCGCGACGGGGGGATACGGGACCGCTTTGGGCGTCATCAGAGCCGCTTTTGAGTCGGGCCTCAACATCGCCGCCTACGCCACCGAAACGCGTCCCTATCTTCAGGGGGCTCGTCTGACTACATGGGAATTGGTTCGCGACGGCATTCCGGTGAGGCTCTTGGTGGATAGTGCCGCCGGGTTCCTCATGGCACAGGGAGAAATCGATGTGGTGGTCACCGGTGCGGATCGCATAGCTTCAAACGGTGACGTGGCGAACAAGATAGGGACCTATCAGCTGGCCCTGGCGGCCAGGGCCAACGACATCCCGTTTTACGTGGCCGCGCCGATATCTACCCTGGATTTCGAGATACCGGATGGCGAGGGCATAGAAATCGAGGCGCGCGATGGGGAAGAGATCACCCACTATCGAGGTGAACGAGTGGTGCCCGAGATGGTTGAGGCGGTCAACTACGCCTTCGACGTCACGCCCGCGGATTTGATCACCGCCATTATCACCGAGCGTGGAGTGGTGCGGCCGCCATTCGCTCGAGGATTGTCGCAACTCATCGAAGGAGATGTTCATGATGCTTGATATGAGATTCATCCGAGAGCATCCGGACCGTGTCAAAGATGCCATCGTCGCCAAAGGGGAGAGCGATGTCGATATAGACCAGCTGCTCGAGGTCGATGAGCGATGGCGAACCTATCTCGCGGAACTGGAGAGACTGCGTGCCGTGAGGAACGAGACATCCAAGGAGATCGGCCTTCGCAAGCGTAACGGCGACGACGCCGAGGAAATGATCGCCCAGATGCGCGAGGTCAATGAGGAAATTGACCTCCTGGAAGAACGCACTCAGATGCTGCAACGACAGATCGATACTGATCTCGCCCTCATTCCCAATATCCCCCATCCCGACGTCCCCCGTGGAGACGGGGAAGAAGACAACGTGGAAATAGATCGGTGGGGGAATCCGCGGGAGTTCGCCTTCGAGCCCCAGGCGCACTGGGATCTCGGAGTTTCCCTGGGGATTTTGGATTTCGAACGGGCCACGCGGATTGCCGGCGCGCGCTTTTCCATTCTTCGCGGTGCCGGAGCACTCCTGGAACGCGCTCTGATATGTTACATGATGGACCTTCACGTCCGAGAACACGGGTACGAAGAAGTAATACCGCCATATTTGGTCAATCGGGATAGCATGTTCGGGACGGGTCAGCTACCCAAGTTCGAAGACGATGCCTTCCTGGTAGGCCGCCAGGACTACTTCCTCGTGCCCACCGCCGAAGTGCCGGTGACTAACATGTATCGAGGGGAGATGCTGTCCGGCGAAGATCTCCCCATGAAGTTTGTGGCCTACAGTGCCTGTTTTCGTGCGGAGGCCGGGGCCGCCGGCAGGGATACGCGCGGCCTGATACGTCAACATCAGTTTAACAAGGTGGAGTTGGTCCAATACACTTTCCCCGAGAACTCGTACGATACCCTGGAGGAGATGCGAGGGCAGGCCGAAAAGGTATTGCGACGTCTCGAAATTCCCTACCGCGTCCTGAAGATGTGTACCGGAGACATGGGGTTCGCGCAGTCGAAGAAATATGATCTAGAATTGTGGATGCCGAGCTACGGGGATTACGTCGAGATCTCCTCGATCAGCAACTTCGAAGATTTCCAGGCTCGCCGTGCGGATCTCCGCTTCCGCCGGGAGAAGGATTCCCGCCCGGAATTTGTACACACCCTGAACGCGAGCGGTCTGGCCGTGGGTCGTACTACGGCGTCCATAATCGAGAATTATCAAAATGAAGATGGCTCCGTCACCGTGCCACAGCCACTGCGTCCATACATGAGAGACCTCGAGGTTATCACACCTTCGAAAAAATAGGTTTTCGACGGATTAGCGAATTGGTCTGGATACGATGACCGCCCCGAATGTATATTGGTGAATGGGAATGCAAAAGATTTGCGGAGGGGTGCCGGAGTCTGGCTGAACGGAACGGTCTTGAAAACCGTCGAGGGTTCTGCCCTCCGTGGGTTCGAATCCCACCCCCTCCGCCACCCATCAGGATGCATGGACTTCCAGTTGTCCACAGTGATATGTACAGGCGTGGCGGGAACTGATGGAGTTATACAGACCCTGAATTGTTGATAAGCAGGGGTGTTATGGGGATAACTAGGGGTGATTGTGGATAACTTCCCCGGGTATCCCCGGGGTTTTCCACAGGTTGTGAACAATGCCTCGTGATTGTTTTTCGTAACGAAAACCTTGCACCGCATAGGCGGATATGCTACCATACTTAAGCGCCAATAAAGGGATACGGAGGAGTACCCAAGTCAGGCTGAAGGGGCGGGTTTGCTAAACCTGTAGTAGGGTGACAAGCCCTAGCGAGGGTTCGAATCCCTCCTCCTCCGCACGTTATAGATGCGCCCTTAGCTCAGCGGATCAGAGCGACTGGCTACGGACCAGTAGGCCGGGGGTTCAAATCCTCCAGGGCGCACAGCAAATTGAGGCCCCGTCTTCCGAGATGGGGCCTCGAAACGTCTACCCGGTCTCGAGAGCCCGGGGATAGTCTCGGTTGGAACCGATGTTTATGCCTTCTGTCGGAAGCAGTATTTCCACCCGGGTGGTTGTCGCCATCTCGGATGCTACGGAAGTTGGTGGGCTACTTATGGCCGGGGATTTCGGTATCGGGATAGAGAGATATCGGGACATATTGGGACGAGATGTCCTGGACTTCGTCGCAAAGCATCTGCGCGAGAATTGGATTGAGTCCGGAGGCGAACGCATCCATCTCGATGTCTTTGCCCGCGATGCCGGCTGTCCAACTATCGTGTTCTCGCACGGTTTGGTGGGCTACGGTAGGCTCCTCGCGCCCTACGCGTATAGACTGTACCAACTCGGATACAACGTGATACTGCCCGATCTCGCCGGTTACGGGCACAATCGTGGGCTCCGCGGTCATTGGACGTGGGATGCATTGGTCGAAAATCTCACCGATGCCTGTTGTTACGCGAGGCAATCATTTGAAGGTGACGTCTTTTTGGCGGGAGCCAGTATGGGTGGATCACTCGCCTATCGGGCGCTGTGTAAAGGTGCACCGGCTCGGGCGATCGCGTGCTATTGCCTTTACGATTTTGGAGACGAGGAGCTGGCGCGAAAATCCTCTCCTTTCGGCTCTTTGCTTCCGCTCATGAAACCCTTGGTGGGGCGGCTATCGCGGGTCTTGCCGCGGGTCAGAATACCGATATCGAGGGTATTACACTACGACAAACTCTCGGGCGACCCTGCGTTCAACGAACTCCTTAGGACCGATCCGCTGGCAGGCAACAGTCTTAGCCTGCGGGCGATATCCGAGATGTTGAATGCCGCTTTACCGATCGAGTTTGAAGAATTCGACCTGGCTCCCATATTGATCCTACAACCCGGTGCCGACGAGATGACCCCTCCACGATTTTCCCGAGAGTCCTACGATCGACTACATACGAGTCGTAAGAAGTACGTCGAGGTTGAAGGTAGGGGACATTGGATCCTCGATGAAGAGGGAATAGGCATCGTTTGCGTCGAGATGGACAGGTGGTTTGTGGCCGCACGAAATGCGGAGTGAGTCTTATCATAGGTCTTGCAGAGTCCGAATTAGGAGCGCTCCCGGTTAGTGGTGGCTGACAACGGAATCGAAGCATTGTCGCCTATGTCACGGCGTAAATGGCGGCAAAATCGTTCACCGTTTCCATATTTGCTCCGGTATACCGATGTAATCTCGATCGTCCTGGCCTATCCTTTGCCTGAGTTTGTACTCGCCCGGGACTCTCTGAAGGATATGGAAGGTGGACGGGAGAAATCTGTTCCCAGGTGGGTAAACCTCATCACTCAAGATAGCATCAAGAATTGTTCGATGCTTGCCCGACGGAAAGAGGCCGTATTCCGTGCGCCAATGGTGGAGAGATCTAAACAGCAGAGCGTATTTCGTGCCCGTGTTATACAGCACACTGGGCTTTTTCATAGCCCTGTCGTTCATGTATGTGGATATACTCTACACAGAACGACTGCAATTCTTGCCTGACTTCATCTTCACCTCTCCGGCACTCGCCGACAGCATTTTTTCAGCCCTTGTCGGCGCCCTACTAACCATGATAACCGTTTCCTTCTCCACGATCATGGTGGTTCTGACCCTCTATTCAGGACAATTCACGCCGCGAATTACCCGCGACTTCTTGGAGGGACGAGTGCCGCTTCGAGTCCTGGGGTTGTTCATGGCCTCCTTCATCTATTCCATAGTCTCGTTGTATTCATTGGACAAGACGGAGGCCGGACAGATGTTGCTTTCCCCGTTTATGGGAGTTCTGCTCGCCATTGCCTGCCTCGGCTTTTTCGGGTACTTCATCCATCACGTGGCCCGATCGGTGCAGATCAACTACATAATTGACAGGATCGCCAACGGTATCAGCCGGGCGGTGGAGAACGACATCGCCGAGATTGAGAATAGCGACCATCTCCTGCGCTACCTGGAAGAGCGGCCCGAAGATCTCTCCGACGATCCGGTCACAGAAATCCCGATAGGGCAGCCCGGTTTCGTAAAGCACATCGATTACGATGCCCTGGTGGAGCTCGCGCGTCAGAACGGGTTGATGTTCGATTTACGCATGCGTCTGGGTGAGTACCTCGAGGAGGACGATACGGCGGTGGCGGTGCACGTGTACAGTGACGGTGATTCCGCGGCGGAATCACTCGAAGATGACGTCCAGGCGGCGATTTCGTGCGGAGCGGAACGAGATACCGCAAGAGATGTCGAGTTCGGTATCATCAAGTTGGTGGAAGTCGCCCTGCGAGCCATCTCCCCGGGGATTAACGATCCCAACACTGCCATATACTGCATCAGCAAGCTCGGTCCCATACTCCGCAGAATAGGTCGCGAACTGGAGAACCTATATTACTACGACGAGGATTCGGTCGTGCGCCTTCACGTACAGAATATCCGATTCCGCGACCTGCTTTACTCTACGTATTATCAGCTCAGGACGTACGGGCAGCACGACATCTCGGTTCTGGCGGAGATGCTGGATTCGGTGGCCGAGATCGCCGACGGTGATCGGAGAGTGGCCCCGAGTGTCCTTTGGGATGTAGCCGAATATATGCTGTCCGGGATAGATTCGAACGATCTTCCCCAAATGGATAGAAGATATCTCAACGGAAAGATCCGCGATCTGGCCAGATCACTCCGCGTCGATCCCTCCGAGCTGCTGCTCAAATCCTCATAGTCTTAATCGGCGCGCTCTGGGGGCAATGGGGGGATGCGGCCCCTCGCGCGTTGGTATGAGCCACATCACCCGTCATTCCCGGATTGTTCCTCAACTTATCGCTAGTTGCACCATACCTCTCCGAGGACCCTCAGAGTATTCCCACCGATGACTTTCGATATGTCGACATCGGAGTATCCGTGTTTGACCAGCCAGCGGACGATATTGGGGAAGCATTCGCTGGGGTTTTCCAACCCCTCGACGTATTCTACCTCTTCGAAATCCATATGTGCGTGAGATTTGCCTATGGATAGATGGGATTGGAAGGCGTGATGCAGACCGACGTGATCACCGTACAGGGTGTCGGGACCGAAGGTGACATGATCTATGCCCAGGAGATCGACGCAGTATTCGAAATGCTCCATGGATGATTCGATGGAATGAGAACGGTGGTCTTGTGTCAGGGTCGTGTGGGGTGCCGCTTCGATACCGACGAGTCCACCCTTTTGGGCGCAGGCTAGCAGGACTTCATCCGGCATCATGCGTGCCGTGTTCCACAAAGCGCGAGCGCCGGCGTGACTGATGAAGATGGGATCGTCGCTCGCCTCGATGGTATCAAGAGAGGTCCGGTCCCCGCAGTGGCTGACGTCGATGGCCATACCTATCTGGTTCATTCGGCGTACCGCCTCGCGCCCGAAGGTGGTCAATCCACCGTCCCGGGTTTCGCGCAGTCCATCTCCCAGGGCATTGCTTTCGCTGTAGGTGATCCCCATCATTCGCACGCCCAGGCCGTAGAGGATTTCTAGTCTTTCCAGCTCATTTTCGATGGGTGTTGCCGACTCCAACGTGAGTACCAGGGCGACTCGCCCCGTTTGTGCGGCGTACAGTATGTCGTTTACTTCCCGGGCTACGAGGAGAAACTTCTGGTGGTCTACATCACAGGTCCTCATCCCGATGTCGTGGACGACCTCGGTCCACTTCCATCCGTGCTTTGAGTGTATGAGCGTGGTGCCATCGAACATATTGTCAAATACTGCGTCCAAACCGGAATGGGCCAGGCCTTCGTAGGCGAGATGCCCTCGTCCGACCTGGGAGTATTCGACGAAGTCTGCCGTCGAGGCGGGATAGACCTGCGGGTGATCGTGCAAAGAGATGACGACGTTATCGCGGATCAGACCTCGTACCCTCGCCTCCTGCTCTTCGGTAACCTCGACCGGGTGGGAGGGAACGCGTTCCAGTTGCGCCGTCAGCCGGAACCTCCGGTAGTCGCGAGCTGGATCGAGATATTGATAGGGCAGATAACCGTCATACTTCTTGTCCTTCATGCCATTTTACCTCCCCGGGTATGGTGCCATCGGCGCATCAAGCGGACGTCACAATTCCGCTTCGGTGCTTTACGGCGCCGGCCTGGTTTGAATGGAGTCGCCTCGGGGGTGCGGAAAAACCCCGGACTCTATCGAGCGGGAGGTGATGTCCGCACGTATTCCCGGTGAACGGAAACTCCTTCGGCGCATTGGAGCATATTCGCCGAACCCATGATGAGTAGGCTCCCTCGCCCTCCAGGAATCCTCGCGACATCTCCGTGGCCCGTCAAACCGAGAGGAGACATATCACGCTATCAACTCTCATGCTCCGCCGTCCGCCCGGAGCTTAGGATCGGGGCGGTTTGCGTTCGATGCCCTTTCGCAGAAACTATTCAATGTGCAGCGGCCACATACCTCTTCTCCCGCGGGGCAGGTGGGGTTTCGCCGGTGGAGAATTGATCGAATAGATAGTTCGCATATCATTCGCAACTCGATCGGAGCAGGAGGAGTAGAAGCAGCGTGAGCCGTGGATCTTCCGTTTGGAGGGAGAGACCTTGAAGATACTGATCAAAGGCGGTTCCGTACATTGCCTCGACGCAGACAACACAGTCCATCGTCCTGGATACGTACTTGTGGACGACGGTCGGATTGCCGCCGTCGGAGAGGGTCAACCGCGAGGGGAAGTCTCCACCGCGGATGAGATCATCGATGCCGAAGGGATGGCCGTCTTCCCTGGATTCATCAACACCCACTCGCACGCCGTTCTCACGGCCCTGCGCGGAAGGGCCGAGGACGTAGATACCATCACTGCCGTGTACGGTTTGATGACACCGATCAACGAAGCCATGACTCCCGACGAAAGCTATGCCCTGGCCCGGGGCGGTTTCCTGGAGATGTTGACCACGGGCATCAGCACTGTGGTGGAAAGCTCCACCAACATGGAGGCGGTGGCTCAGGCTGCCCGCGACATGGGAATACGGAGTTATTTGGTGGCCGGCAAGATCTACGATGCAGTCTTATCGCGCGTTTTGGACGGGGAGTATCATTTCGATCCCTCCATCGGTGAGCGCACCCTGGCTGAAGCGACGGAGTTCGTCGATCGATGGGAAGGTACGGCCGACGATAGATTGCGCTGCATGCTGGGCCCCCACGCGACGGACACCTGCAGCCGCGAGCTTTGGGAGAAGGTCGCGGGTTTATCTCGAGAACGCGACCTCGCAGTGACCACCCACGTACTTCAAAACACCCAGGAGAAAGCCCAGGTAGAGCGCCTGCACGGGGTACTACCCGTAGAACTCTTGCGCGATGTGGGGGTGCTCAACGAACGTCTACTGGCGGCGCACTGCGTCCACATAACCGACCGCGAGACGGATATGATGGCCGAAGGCGGCGCCACCCTGGCACATTGCCCCGCCATTTTGGCCCGGCGCGGCAGTACCGGTCCGCTGGTGCCCATGATGCAGCGGGGAATTAACGTCGGACTGGGAACCGACAACATGTCCGGGGACATGGTGGAGGCCATGCGTTTCGCCCTCACCGCGGCCCGGATTCGCGAGGGATCTTCGGACAATCCAAAACCGCATCACATCATGGAAATGGCTGCGGGGGGAGGCGCACGCTCCATCGGTCGTGCCGACGATCTCGGCAGCCTGGAAGTTGGCAAGATCGCGGACATCACTACGGTTTCCTACGATGTCCCCCACATGACTCCCATATACCCCGATACCGAGATATCCACGCTGGTCCATTGCGGCATGGGACGAGATGTCTCCTCGGTGATAGTAGATGGACAAATCCTCCTTCGCGACGGGCAGTTCCAGTCGGGAGATGCGCGAGAGATCATGCGAGATGCGCAGGAGGCCGCCACGAGTGTGCTCGGGCGAATTGGCGTGGAAGTGTCCTAAAGACCGCGCGGGTTGAGGGTTCTCTGCCCCTCAACCCGCGAATTGACAAATGATGGATACGAAAAGATTTCTTCAGTGGGTTTCCTTCCGGGAAGAAGCCCCGCGCGCGATGTGACCGCGCTAAGACAAATCCCTCCATAAAGGCGATTGTCGCATTTCGGATTGCTGCCGCTCGGCCTTCTTCCCCCTCCATTAAATCAGGCATATCTTCGCATTTCTCCTCGGGAGACCCGCGCAAATTGACGGGATACCGAAGAATGATTCGGTATTTGGCACTAATACATCCCGGATTCTTCCCGGGAGTTCTGCATTCGGTGTGCTTGCCTGATTTCGATATTCCACATGTTCCCGACAAAAATGTCGATCAGCCCGGGAGGAGAGTGGGCTATCCCGTGGAATTAGTATAAGTCACGGCCGTGAAAACAACGCTACAGAGATAATGAGGAGGGAAAGATCTGATGAATAGGAAGCTCGCGATCCTTTTGGCCTTGCTTCTGATTGCCGGTTTGATGGTTGCCGCCTGTGGAGGCGACGAAGCGGCTCCCCCGGACGAAGCCGAAGCGGATGAGCCAGGGGAGGAAGCCTCCGAAGAGGAAGAAGAAGAGGAAGAGGCGGAGGAGACCAGGGGAGGCAACGTCGTCTTCTCGCACCAGCAGAAGCACGAGACGGTAGATGCCAACGTATGGACGGGCACCAACACCGCCCGCATCATGCGCCAGATTTACGATCCTTTGGTCTGGCAGCCCGAGCCGGGAGAGTTCGTCCCCGGATTGGCGGAAGAGTGGGAAATCTCCGAGGATGGTAAGGAGTTCACCTTCTATCTTCGCGACGACGTCGTTTTCCACGATGGTACGCCGTTCAACGCCGAGGCGGTCAAGTTTACCTTCGACAGAATCGTCGACCCGGACAGCCGCTCTCTGCAGGTTCCGCGGATAGGTCCCTACGAGAAGACGGAAGTCATCGACGAGTACACCGTTAAGGTGTTCTTCACCGATCCCTTCCCTCCGTTCTTGAGTAACCTCTCGGAAGTCGCCTTGGCTCCCTGCTCTCCCACGGCAGTCGGGGAAAAGGAGCGCGACGAGTATGCTCACTATCCCGTCGCCGCCGGTCCCTTCAAGGTCAAAGACTGGCCGGACGACAACACCATCGTGCTCGAGCGTTTCGAGGAGTACAATTGGGCTCCGGAATTCATGAACCACCAGGGTCCCGCGTATCTGGAGACCATCACCTATAAGATGATCGAGGAGAATACCACTCGTCTCGTGTCCCTGGAGAGCGGGGATGCCAACATGCTCGATGCGCCACCCGCCGACGAGATCGAGCGGCTGGTATCGGGTGACGATTACGAGGTCATCACCATCCAGACTCCGGGTATGCCCCTCATATTCCAGCCCAACGTGACCCGCATGCCCACCTCGGAGCTCGAAGTGCGGCGCGCGATCCTGTATGCGGTCAACCGCCAGCAGGTCGCCGACCTTCTGTCCTTCGGCGTAGACAAACCGGGTAACGGTCCCATCTCCAGCGCCACCTGGACTTACGATCCGGACATCGAGGATATGTACCCCCACGATCCCGAAAAGGCCAACGAGATCCTGGATGAGGCCGGATGGGAAATGAACGAGGAAACCGGCGTTCGCGAAAAGGACGGAGAACCGCTTCGTATCCGCTTCGTGGCCAGCGTGGGCCTCAACACCCAGGCCGGCGAAATCGTGCAGGCCATGTTGGACGAAGTCGGCATCGAGTTCGTAGTGGAAGGTATGGCTTACGAGGCTACCGTGGTGCGGATGGCCGACAACGACTACGAAATGGGTCGTTTGGGCTACACGCTCTTGGATCCGCACGACGCCTTCTATCTCGCATACCACTCGAGCCAGATTGAGGGCGGTGGCCAGTTTAACCGGTCGCGCGTCAGTGATCCCCAGCTCGATGAGTGGATCGAGGAAGGTTCCCAGGAAGTAGACACCGAGCGGCGCGCCGAGATCTATCGCGAGCTGCAGCATTACATCATGGACCAGGCCTATATTCTCCCGATCAAAGAGTCCTCGCTCACTCACGTAATGGACGCCAACGTCAAGGGCTTCGCCGCGGATTCGCTCGGCCGGCCCTGGCTGTACAACGTCTGGGTAGAATAGGTCTCCAGCGAACGACGTAGCAAATCGCGCACCTGGGGGAGTCGCATCATCCCCCGGGTGCTTGCGCCTACCGATGTGATCGCAAACGTTCGTCGGCACCGGTCGAAGGAGGTATCTTACCATACTTATCTATATCCAGAAGCGGATTTTGACCGCCATTCCCGTCCTGATAGGGGTTTCGCTTTTGGTCTTTCTGATGTTGCACGCTTTGCCCGTGGATCCCGTTAAGTTGATGCTTACGGATCACGCCAGCGGGACGGCGCCCACCGCCGCGGGAACTATGACGGATGAGATGTACGAGAATATGAGGCACCAGCTGGGGCTGGACCGTCCCCTGCACATCCAGTTCGGAAGCTTCTTGTACGATGCGATACGGGGTGATCTGGGTAGATCCTATCGAAATGACAAAGCGGTATCCCGGATGATAGCCGACAACATCGGGCACACGGCGGAATTGGCCTTTGCCGCGATGGGTTTGGCCATAGTGGTCGGCGTATCGCTCGGTATCTTTGCCGCCGTGAACCGTGGGACGTGGCGCGATGCGGTGATTATGGCCGTTTCGGTGCTCGGGGTGTCAATGCCGACGTTCTGGTTCGGTCTCGTCCTGATACTGGTCTTCGCCCTGGGGTTGGGCTGGTTTCCGGCGATGGGTGCGGGGGGCATCAGAGCCCTGGTACTGCCAACGCTGGCCATGGGCCTGCCCACCTCGGCCATCATCGCCAGATTGACGCGGTCCTCGCTGGTGGAGGTCATGCGACAGGATTATATGACCACCGCCCGGGCTAAGGGATTGCGCGAGATGGTAGTGGTCACCAAGCACGGTCTCAAAAACGCGCTGATTCCCGTGGTAACCATAATTGGACTGCAATTCGGGGCACTTCTGGGTGGCAGTCTGATTATAGAGACGGTTTTCGGCCGCCCGGGACTCGGCTATATCGCGGTCAATGCCATCTGGAACAAGGACTTTCCGACCGTACAGGGGATGGTGCTCTTCATGGCGACGGTATACGTCTTCATCAATATCATCGTCGATATCTCCTACGCGTGGTTCGATCCCCGGGTCCGCTACGACGGGGGGAGTAAATGATGGCAGTTCCAGCTAAGGAGATGGTCGAGGAGCGGGAACTGGAGGCTTACTCTCCCGCCAAAGACCTGTGGCGCAGGCTGCTGAAAAGCCCCGCCGCGGTGGTCGGTGGTGTGATCTTGATCCTGATCATCCTCGCCACCATACTCGCAAATTACGTCGCCCCTTACGATCCCAACCAGATCAACGCCCTGGAGGCCTTTCAGGCACCCGGTCGCACGCACCTTATGGGTACGGATCACTTCGGACGGGACATGTTGAGCCGGATACTCTTCGGAGGTCGCCTCTCCCTGGCCGTCGGAATTATCGCCGTAAGTATCGCCGCGACCTTCGGGATTACCCTGGGAGTTCTTTCGGGATATATGGGTGGCTGGGTGGATTCTCTGATAAGTCGATTGATCGAGGTCATGCTGGCTTTCCCGAGCCTCCTTTTGACCCTGGGAATAGTGATCATTCTGGGGTCGGGATTGGAAAACCTCATGATAGCGGTGGGGATATCTTCGATTCCGCGGTTCGCGCGCATCGTGCGCGGCACGGTGATATCCACGAAGGAGAACGCCTATGTTCAGGCGTCGGTCGCGCTGGGGTGTTCCAGCTGGACCATCATGGTGCGCCACATTCTCCCCAACATCATGGCGCCGATCATCGTCTACGCCACATTGCGCGTGGCTACGGCAATACTGGTCGGAGCCTCGCTTTCCTATCTCGGTATGGGAGCACAGCCGCCGACGGCGGAATGGGGTTTGATGTTGTCCGACGGGCGGGAGCACATGCGACGCGCCTGGTGGATAACCACCTTCCCCGGCGTGGCTATAATGCTCACCGTGATGTCGATCAACCTGCTCGGTGACGGCCTGAGAGACGCTTTGGATCCGAGGTTGCGTTCCTAGCCACGGAGAAGAAACCAAGAGGCCGAAGTAGCCGTCGGGGACGCCAAACATGGCGTCCCCGACGTTCCTTTCGGGAAGAGTGGCAGCACCTATGCCTCGGACTCTCCAGCGGAGGGGAATGTACCCTGATCGGTGTTTGCCGGATGTATTTCCCCCCTCTCAACGAGCTTCAGGAATAGCTCCGTCAATTCGGGGTCGAACTGGCTCCCACAGTGAGATCGCAGTTCTTCGATGGCGTCTTCGAGGGACTTCGCCGGGCTGTAGGGGCGCTCGCTGGTCATGGCGTCGAAAGCGTCCACGATGGTCACCAGCCGGGAGAGAAGGGGAATCGCTTCCCCTTTCAGCCCCGTGGGGTAGCCCGAGCCATCCCACCATTCCTGATGGTGCAGTATTTCCCGGGCCACGGCGGAGAACTCCTCGGTCGCAGAGGCGATCCGATATCCGATTTCGGGATGCTGTTTCACGATGTTCCATTCGTCTTCGTTCAGGGGACCCGGTTTTCTCAGGATGGCCTCCGGAACTCCGATTTTGCCGATATCGTGAAGCGACACCAAAAGCGACAGGCGATTCATCTCGGAAGGGCTCATCCCCATCTCGCGCCCCATCGCGGTGGCGGCGCGGTGCATCCGCGCCGCGTGATCTTCGGTCTCGTGGCTTTTCGCCCCGAGGGATTTCAATAGCGCCTTCAGGACGGAACTGCGGGCGCTGCTACTTATAGAAAGCTTGTTTTTGTACATCCAGTTCTCCGCTTCGTGCAATACGTCCGCGATGTCGCGAGAGAAATCTTCTTTGACGGCGGTACCGAGGGCTACGGATATGGGTACATTTTCGTGATCCGAGATGCGCCTGCACTCGGCCCTGATCCGTCCGCATATGTTCTCGGCCTGTGCGTGTTCCGTCTGGGGAAGTAGGATGACGAATTCGTCCCCGCCCCAGCGGGCGATGATATCTTCGTCGCGGAAATTGTCGCGAAGCACCTCGGCCACCCGTTGGAGGACTACGTCTCCTCTCGCGTGACCCATAGAATCGTTGACCAGCTTCAATCCGTTTACGTCCACCATGACTATACTCAGGGGGAACTGGCGTTTTACGTCCAGACGGTGACTCTCTTCTTCGAAGAATCGCCGGTTATAGAGGCCGGTGAGCTCGTCACGATAACTCATCTCTTCCAGGCGACGCTCCGCGCGTTTCCTATCGGTTATCTCCACCATGAATCCCCGAATTGCTACCGGCTCATTTCCTTCCATGTCTACGCTCACCTTGTCGCGCAGCCACACCACGCGACCGTCTTTGGCGATGAAACGATACTCGAAGGTGTGTGGTTCCCCTCTGGCGGTGCACTCCATACAGTAGGCAGTCGCCCAGCTTTGATCATCGCCATGTAGGTTGTTCACCCAGAAATCGAGGTTCGTCCACTCCTCGGGACGATACCCCAGGATAGTTTCCGTTTGGGGAGAAACGTAGACCCAACGGTCCGTTGCGATGTCGTATTTCCACAGTATTGCCTCCGCCGATTCCACCAGCAACCGGAATTCGCGTTCACTTTCCGAAAGTGATTCCAGGGTTTTGGCAAACTCCGTTACGTCCACCAGCATCTCAACCGTACCGTGCAGTCTTCCGTCATGTCGGTCTTCGAAGCTGTGACGATGCCACACCCGGCCGTCGGAGGACTGGATGGCGACGCGGGAATCCCCCGACCGGTCTTTCTCTGCCGGATTTCGGGAATTGGAGTCCTCTACCAGGAGTTCTTCCGCCACGTCGGGTTCCAGCCGATCTGCGGCGGGATTGCGCCATACTATCGCACCTTCGGGCGAGCGATAGATGAGAGGATTCTCCAGCATTTCTGTGATCCGACCGGCTAGATGGTCCCGGGTCACGGCAACTCCTTTCACCACAAACGAGTGTTGGGTTGACTGTAGAGTACAGATAAAATGTCGGGATTTCGATACTCGGTGACACCATGATGTATCGTTTCCCTTACCCGTTACGTAGAAACGTAAACTGCGGTGAGTGGGTGCTGCGGGTCGATGTGTCACCGGGTAAAGACCGCCACGCTGGGTTTGTGCATTGGCGTTTTAGGTGATAGGGGTCCGGGGGGGTATGCGTCTCTGGTGGTTCGCATATGTTTTATCGGTAGACGGGGCTATCGAGAGCATTGGATCGCACCCGAAAAGCCAATCGGTCATCCGCACGGATGTGGCCGAAGAGGGAGTCCGTAACGACGTCTCCAATTGCAGCAAATCGTCCGCGGGAGAGCAAAGCCATTATCTTCGTCTCAAAAGCGGATCATAGGGGGCATTAACACCCGGTGTTTTGGACGATACCCCCGGATCACTCCGAGAGAGGGTTTGAGCGGCGAGCGCGGGAAAAGATACTTAGGAAAGAGGGGGGATAACTTTGGACATCAGGACGGATCGCTCCCTATTGGCGACCGAGGGGATGATAACGACGGCCCACCCTCGCGCTTCGCTGGCCGGATTGGACGTACTCCGATCCGGTGGTAACGCGATGGATGCCGCCCTGGCTGCCGCCGCGGTAACCAACGTGGTATTGCCGGCCATGTGTGGTTTGGGGGGCGATCTCTTTCTAATCTATTACGATGCCGAAGATAGGCGTTTTCACGCCATCAACTCCAGTGGAATCGCTCCTCGTGGGGCGAGCGTCGAGTACTTTCGAGACATAGGTTATGAGAAGATGCCGCTTGAGGGCATTTTGTCCGTCGCCGTTCCCGGTCAGGTGGAGGGATACCGACTGGCGCATTCATCCTTCGCCACCCGGGGTCTCGACGAACTGTTCGCCCCGGCAATTAATCTCGCGCACCGAGGCTTCATCGTGACGCCGCAGCTTCACAATCTAATTGGGGCCAATCGAGAGAAACTGTCCAAGTTCCCCGAAAGTCGCAAGGTTTTTCTGCCCGAAGGGGAAGTCCCTGAAGTTGGGGATATCCTCATCCAGAACAACCTGGCCCACACGTTCGAGGGACTCCTGCGGGAGGGGCTCGCTTCCTTCTACCGCGGTTTCTTTGCCGAGGCGCTCGAAGGATGTTCCGATAAGTGGGACGGGCTTTTCGCCGGAGACGAAATGCCAGCCCACAAGGCGCAACTTTACGAACCCCTCAAAGTGGATTACCGAGGATTCGAAGTTCATCAGACGGCACCGGTCTCTCAGGGATTTTTGCTCCTGGAGGAACTCAAAATCATCGAGGGTTTCGACCTCCCCGCGTGGGGCACGCAAAGTCCCGATGCTATACACGCCATGGTGGAGGCCAAGAAACTGGCCTTCTCCGATCGAAATGCCTTCGTAGGAGATCCCGGATTCGTCGATTTTTCGGTGGAGAAGCTTCTGACCGACTCTCACGCTCGAAAGCGGCGCGACGAGATATGCATGGATAGGGCGTCGGAGGACTATCTGCCCGGCGACCCCCACGGCGATACGACATATCTTTGCGTGGTTGACGGAGAGGGCAATGCCTGCAGTCTCATACACAGTCTATCCATGGCGTTTGGGTCCGGCCTCGCAGTGGAGGGGACGGGAGTGCTCCTGAACAATCGCGCCGGTCGGGGCTTCACTCTCGAGGGGGGACACCCCAACTGCATCGCCGGAGGCAAAAAGACCATGCACACCCTCAACTGCTACGCCGTCTCTAAAGGAGACGATTTGCTCTTCGTTGGCGGTACTCCCGGCGGTGATGGGCAACCGCAATGGAATATGCAGGTCATAAGTCACATCCTCGATGGGGAATTGAGCCCCCAGGAAGCGGTGGAGGCCCCCCGGTGGCGGAGCTTCCCCGGAACCGACCCGGCCACCTCGGGTGAAGAAATGACACTGCTGAGCGAATCGCGTATACCCGAGGGCGTCCGCGAGGAACTAATGCGACGGGGGCATCGCGTGGAAACCCTCGCCCCCTGGGCTGGAGGTGGTAGGGCGCAGGTGATCCTGAAAGATCCTTCTTCGGGGCTGCTCGTTGCCGGTAGTGATCCCCGCCAGGAAGGTGCGGCGATGGGGCTTTAGACGGTCCAAATAGTCCGGGGATCGGCGTGGGGCTTGCTCGATCCCCGGATCCTACTGATTGACGAGGAACCCCTTCAGAGATTCTTGTCGCCCCTACCGGCGGCCCGAATGACGTAGCTGCAGGAAACATGGCCCTCGGATGGAACCCTACGGGAAAGGTCGAAGGATGTGCGGGTGGGAAGGAAGAGTAGCATTGGATGAGCTGTTGAGGTCCGTTTGCCGGGACCGATTGATGGAGAGAACCGCCGAGATAGCCAGCGAAGTCCGACTTTCCGGCAGTGAAGCGGAACTTCGGGCATTTCGCAGGATCGAGGCAGCACTAGAAGAGATGGGACTGCGACCGCAGTTGACCTTTCACGATGCCCTAATCAGTTTGCCCGGGGAAGCTCATCTCACCGTATTGCCCGCCAACAGAGAAGTTCCCTGTATCACCCATTCCTTCGCGGCCCCCAGTCCGTTGGCCACCGTCGGGGAGGTGCAATACGTTCGCAGTACCGATGAGGCGATGAATCTCACCGGCAAGATCGCTTTGCTCGACGGCGTGGCTACTCCGGCCAGCATGGCGTGGGCGGAGGAATGTGGTGCCCTGGGACAGATCTTCGCCAACGACATGACGGAAGATCTTATTCACGAGATGACGGTGTCCCCCGTTTGGGGTAGCCCCACTCCCGAAGACATTGAACGACTGCCACAGACCCCGTCGCTGTCCATCAGCCGCGCCGACGGACGTCAGTTGAAGGAGGAACTCGAGGGGCGCGGAAGTCTTTGGGCGCGGATGAAGACGGAGGTTAGCACAGGTTGGAAGGAGATTCCGCGTCTGGTGGTAGATATCCCCGCCGCCGGGGTATCGGATTTCGTCCTAGTTTCTGGACATGTGGACTCTTGGCATTACGGTGCCATGGACAATGGTAGCGCCAATGCCACGATGCTGGAGCTGGCCGAGCTACTGTCGCAAAAGGCCGACGATCTTCTGCGAGGAGTGCGCATAGCCTTCTGGTCCGGCCATTCCCACGGGCGCTATGCGGGGTCCGCCCATTATGCCGACGCCAATTGGGGCGAGTTACATCGGCATTGCGTGGTTCACATCAATGTGGATTCCACCGGCGGCCGCGGCGCATCGGTGATAGGTGAAGCCCCCGTTCTTCCCCAGACGAGGCACGTGGCCTCGGAGGTGATAGAGAAACTGACGGGAGCGGAGTTGAGCGGCAAGCTGCTCGGGAGAGCCGGAGACCATTCTTTCCTGGGCATGGGAGTACCCGCCCTCTTCATGAATGTATCCGAGCAGCCGGCGTCCTCGGAAGGTGACCAAACGGCATTCTCCTCTCTTTTCGGTGCATCCGACTCCTCGGGAGGCAGGGGAGGAGGGTTGGGCTGGTGGTGGCACACTCCACAAGACACCCTGGACAAAGTCGATGGCGATAACCTGGTGCGAGACACCAGGATTTATCTCGCGGCCACGTGGCGATTCGCCACGGATCCCATCCTACCCCTGCGGTACTCCGATCTCGCCCTTTGGATGCGTGACAGCGTGACTACGGTCGAACGCGATGCTCCCTCCGAGAAACTGCGCGCGATAGGCACCGCGCTGGATACGCTGTGCGAGCTTTTGCGGGACATCGAAGCCGCGGCCGATGAAGGGGGAGTACCCCGGGACGAGTATAACGAACTCCTGGTACGGCTCGGCCATTACCTGGTGCCCGTCGCGCTAACCGGCGGCGATCCCTTCGATGTCGACCCGGCGCTACCGCAAAAACCGATTCCGAGCCTCGATGCAACCAGGCGACTTTCTCAGATGCCCCCGGGCTCGGACGAATGGTACTCGCAGCGAATTGCCTCCGTGAGGGGTCTCAACAGGCTGGAATGGGCCGTATCGAGGGCCTCCGAGATAGTGGGGGAAGGGCTTCGCGGCTCATCGATACACTGAGAAAGCGCAGGGGATCTCCCGGCAACATTACGTCGGGTAACTTTGTGTCATGTCGCGCAAAGCGGGCTTCGGGAGTGGATTCTATGCTTGCGCCGTTGACCGTATTCCCGTCCCGAATGTGTCCAGGGGCCTCATTCGGCGAAATATTCGTCCCCGAGGGGTTACGGATCTATCTGAAGGGGCAAACACTTAGTGAATTGCCGGTTCTTTCGGGAGAGAATGTGAGAACCCGACGGGGAGTGAAGTCAGTTGAGGGATGAGGGTCCCGGAGACAATCCGAGGATTATCGTCGATGCGGACGCCTGTCCGCGCGCCGTGCTGGACATTTGTCACCGGGTGGCCGAGGAGAAGGGGCTTTCCGTCGTAACTGTGGCCAGTTTCGACCACGAAATCGTCTCGGAGTGCCACATCATGGTGGATGCCGGCCCGGAAGCGGCCGATCTTCGCATCATGAATATCGTTATGGACGGCGACGTGGTGGTCTCACAGGACTGGGGACTTGCCGCCATGGTCCTGGCGCGGGGGGCGCATTGCCTGAACCCTTCCGGCCAGGAATACTCCTCGGAGACCATGGACGCGATGCTCGAGTTTCGAGAGGCCATGTCCCGCCACCGCAGGCAGGGAGGGAGGACCCGGGGTCCCAAGAAGCGAGAGGAGGACGATGATCTTCGGTTCGAACGGAGAATCCGGGATCTTTTGAACTAAACTTTCGGAAAGATCCAGAGAGGAGACTTTTCGATGGCCCAGGTAGAGCTCAACGCATGTGCGCCCGATTTCACCCTGGAGGATTTTCGGGGTAGTTCGGTCAGTTTGTCACAGTTCCGCGGGCGAAAACGCGTGGTATTGGTGTTGAATCGGGGATTCGTCTGACCCTTTTGCCGGCGGCACCTGGCGCAGTTGCGCCGGGATTATCCGGAATTCGAAGCACGGGACACCCTGGTAGTCTCCGTCGGTCCCGAAGGCGCCCGTGAGTTCCAGGATTACTGGGGGCAACACGACTTACCCTTCGTGGGCCTGCCAGATCCGGAACATTCCGTTCTCAAACTCTACGGCCAGGAAGTCAATCTCTTCAAATTGGGGCGGCAACCCGCCCAGATGATCATCGATAAGACGGGTACGCTGAGATACGTCCACTACGGTCACACCATGGCTGACATACCTTCGAACGAAGAACTGCTGAAAATCCTCGATTCTCTCGAGGACGAATCGGGGAATGAAAACGGTGGGCCCTGAAGATCCGAAGATTTCGTCCTGCGGGCTGGGAATCTCCGTTACCGGTCGAATACGGATATGAGCAGCCGGACTACCTCCTCATCGCTCAACGCGACGGGGCCATCCCCGGCCTGTTTGCCGTAATTGCCGAACGCGGAGTGGTTGAGCCCCTCGATCTCGCGGACGATCGCATGCGGCGGCAGATTTGCCTTCGCCTCTCGATAGTTATCTCGATCGATAATCTCATCCGAGTTTCCCATGATGCTGACTACGGGGCCTTCGCAGTCTCCTACATCGCGGTCACAATACGATCCGAAAAGATAGAGACCGGCCACCTTATCGGGATGGGCCGCGGCGAAACGACAGGCGGCGATTCCGCCCAGGGAGTGACCGCCCACCCAGGCGCTATCCACTCCGTGTTCCGCCATCACGGATGCGGCGGCACCGATTCTGAAGATCGCGGCGTTGAAGGGTGGTTTGATGACGTAAACTCGAACCGAAAGCTCTTCGGCGACTCTCCCCATCTTATGGATATATGCGCGGGGATCAACCAATCCGCCGGGATAGAAGACGATGGGCGTCGAATACTCCGATGAGGCGGTGGGAGAAATGGCATAATGATCTCCTTCGTCCGTTATGGACACGGCCTCCGACTCCTCGACTTGCGAAAGGAACTCCGAATCCGGCGGATACGTACTGGCCTCCACGTAAACCCAAAAGCCGGCCAGGGCGATCGAGATGAAAAGGACGACTACCGCTGCCACTTTGAGCGTCTTCGCGGGGATCATCTCCCTTCCGAGCTATCCTGTGCGACATCGCTGCGATCGCATAGTGCTCTATACCACCGATCCGGGCAATTGAACCGCTTTCAATCCGAAAGGATCAGAGGAGAGATTTCGGTAGGAGAGTGGATCGATACTCCATAATGTTGCCGGTGAGGGGTGATCCCGGTGAGATTGTAGATAGACGGAGTCGGCATCGAATGCGTGCGGGGTAGCATTACCCGCCAGGAGGATCTGGAGGCGGTGGTTAATGCGGCCAACGCTCGGCTGGCTCCCGGGGGCGGGGTCGCCGGGGCGATACATCGTTCCGCCGGTCCCGGGCTATATCGCGAGTGCCGCGAGCTGGCACCCATCACAACCGGGGAAGCGGTTATCACCGGTGGGCATGCCATGCCCAATCGTTACATCATCCACACCCTCGGACCGGTGGCGATATCGACCGGAGCCTTCGGGTTTCCCGCGAAAAGGACGGCGGAAATAGCCGTGAACACGATGGTGGGTGTCGTATCCGAACCGTCGCCGCTGCGGCTGGTCCGATTTGTCTTGTCAGATGAGCACTCGCTTCGCCTATACGAAGATGTCCTGAGCCACCTGGAGGGATAATCTCGGCGAGCCGCGCGAGCGATTCATGATCTTCGCGTGGATATCGCCCGGATCCAGATGCTAACAATGGTCCTGGTGGAGGGGGAAGTGTGTTCATTTGGGCAACTCGGCAGGCGGACATCGCACCTCGTGTGAATCGGAATTGGGTCGTATCGAGCTGCCCCTTCGAGATGCGAACAGCCCAGATGATACTGTTTGACCAGTCCTACAACCGTTGCGAAATATCGACCCGGCCCATTCGCCACCCTGAGGCGCCGGGTGATCCTCGCGAATTTCCCACCGCGCTTTCTGGACATTGCCATGCTTAGACGCGTACAATCAAGGGCACACGACATATTGGTGATGAAATAGTGGCGATGTGACGAAGAGAAATCGTCGGGTTCGGAGGGAATGGTCTTCGGACTCCTCATAGACAATAGCGATTGGATCGAGATTACCACATATTCTGGGGGTCATACGATGAGGCGTCTTTTGACTAAGAAATCCGTCAAGTGGGGAATTGCCGTAGTGTGCGTCCTCGCCCTGGTGGGCGGTGCTTTCGCCTGGCAGTCGAGGGGTGGTGGCGGCGGATCGGCCACAGGGGAAGTCGTAGCCGAGGTTAATGGTGAAGTGATTAGGAGCAGCGAGCTGGCCAACGAGATGCAGTATCAGATGGCCATGATGGGAGCCACGGAACAGGATCTGGATGAGCAGATGGAAAACCAGATACGAAACCAGGTGCTGGATAATATGGTCTCCCGCATCCTCCTGCGCCAGGAGGCGCGAGAGAGGGACGTCGAGGTTCCGCCGGAGCGCGTCGAAGAAGAGCTGGACACCGTCATCGAGAACAACTTCGAAGGTGACGAGGAAGCCCTGGACGAGGCCCTGGATGAAAATGATATGACCAAGGATGAGTTACTCGAGGACATCGAGGAACAGCTTCGCATGCAAATCTTCATCGAAAACTACACGGCGGATTATCTGGCCGAACGGGATGAAGAAGTGAGCGAAGACGAAATGCGAGCATTGTACGAACAGTATAGCGAGCAAATGGAAGATCCTCCGGAATTCGAGGAGATGAAGCCAGATCTTCGCGAGGAGGTACTCCGCTCCCGCGAGGGTGAGGCTTTGAACCAGCTTCTGGCCGAGTTGCGAGAAGACAGCGACATACAGATTCACCAGTAAGCACCTCGATCGTCGATTAGTGCGTGGGTGTCTCGGGGATGATACTTACGGCCCAATGGGGACTCATCGGAGGTGGGATCTTGGTTTCAACCCACCTCCTCCTCTTTTTCTCATCTCCTGCTTTCTGCCCGGGTTGCGATCTCGTGTGAGCGGGACTCGAAAGCATGGATGACCTTCCTCATTCCTTCTTCCAACTTAGTCGGGACAATTCCAGACTCAGACGCTCTCTTATGTCGCGGAAGATTCTCTCGAATGGCTTCCGGCTCGGCCCGTCCACGCATGTCGTGATCCCGATGTGGTCACGTTGTCTCGGTCGGATCGATCACTTCTGGTGGTAGATCCCTGCAGGATTTCTCAGCGTCCTCGCGGTTCATCGCACGCAAAGTGGGCACGAGACATCGTATCCGCGCAGGAAAGTCACCCCATTTGTGGAACGCCTCTGCAATAGAGGCGTAAAGAAGTCGCTCATCCGAACGTGTGACAGTGTGGCCGGCCGTTACCGGGGTTTCAGCACAAAGCCGCATCCGGGTAAGATTCTCCCCGGGGTCGCCGTGCGCGCACGTCCACGGTGGAATCGGACGTCGAGAGTTGTCCACCCCGGGCGGCGAAGGAGTTTTCCTCCGGCGAGTTAGTTGAAGTCGAGATCGGTAGTAACGTCCCGGGAGAGGAATGATAGTGTGGGGAAGTATCTGGTCACCGGTGCCGCGGGATTCGTGGGAGCAAATGTGGTGATGGAGCTCCTGAGAGTTGGCGAGGAGGTGTTGGCCTGCGACTTCAACGATCCTCCCAGGAGATTACTCGACGAATCTGCCGAGGCCGGCGAGGTATCGTGGCGACAAATGGACGTGAGCCGAGCTAAGCAGTGGATGGACATTTCTCCGACGGGCGTAGATGCGGTGATACACGCGGCGGCGATCACCAACTCGAGGGGAGATGAATCACCCTCCCGTGCCGCCGAAGTGAACTTGATGGGAGCGCTCTATGCTGCGGATTGGGCCAGGGCCGGTGGGATCGATCGGTTGGTGTTCACCAGCTCTTCGGCCGTGTATCGCTACACCGAATTCGGGCGTCCTTTGCGCGAGGATGATCCCGTAGATCCAAGATTCAGCTATGGGCTCTCAAAAGTTGTCGCGGAAAAGTACCTCGACATCTACCGAAAAGATGCCGGCCTGGCTGTGTGTTCCGTACGTCTGCCTTCCGTATTCGGGCCGTGGGAACGTCCCACGGAGAGTCGCGTATCGATGTCACCGGTATATCACCTCGTTAGGGCCGCACTCTCGCGGCGCCCCCTGCTCGTCGCCGGAGAGGATGCCGGGCACGATTGGACCTACGCGAAGGATGTCGCCCGCGGGTTGATCCATCTGGCGCGCCGTCGCGGGGAGCCTCACCTTCTCAATCTCTCGACCGGTTGCCTTACGACCCTGGCGGACATATTGAAAGCTCTGGATGATCTGATACCCGATCACCGAATACGGATCACCGATCCCGCCAGGGCGGATTTGGTAATGACTCCGACCAGCGGTGCGCAACCCATGGACATCTCGCGTCTCGAAGAGACGGGATTCGGAGTCGATACCTCCCTACGAGACGCCTTATCGGATTACATCGAGTGGATCGAGGCTGAAGACTCCGCGTGATTTATCCCGGCCGGCCATTTTGCCGAACGGGTGCAGACATGAGCATGTAGTGAAACGAGGAGTAAAGGAGAGATGGTGCCACATATGCTGACTTCCGATACGATTCGCGGGCGAAGAAAGGGATTGTCCCGGGAGATGGAAAACCAAGGGATCGATTGGTTGTATGTCTCGCCGGGATCCGATTTTCGCTATCTCACGGGGCTTACCACCGGACGAAGCGAGAGACCGCACGCATTACTCCTCGCTGGCAGTGGGGAGGAGGCGTTGCTTTGTCCCGCCTTCGAAGCGGACTACGTGTCGCGGATGGCGGACGTGGACGAAATAGTCCCGTGGGAAGAAAACGCCGATCCGTTCCAAACGGTGGCCGATTACTGGAGATCGGTTCGTGAGCCGTTGCGTGTAGCTTTGGGTCCCCAGTGCAGCTTCGAAGAATACGGAGCCATGGCCGAGACCTGTGGTGCCGTAGAAATCGTGGACGCGAAGCCCCTTATCAAAGGTATGCGGGTTATCAAGTCGGAGGCGGAGATAGAGATTATGCGTAAGATCACCGCTATCACTGAAAGTGCGCTGGACGACGCGCTATCGGAAGACGTTGCTTTCGGCATGACCGAGTCGGACCTGGGAGAAAAGCTCGAGAGGCGTGCACTCTCCTACGGAGCCGATTCGGCCAGCTCCACCGTCCTGTCTGGTCCGCATTCTTCTTTTCCGCACGGTGCCACCGGGTCGCGAGCGTTGGGACAGGACGAGATTTTGCTCATCGATTTCGTAACGACACTCGAAGGTTACCACGCCGACATCACTCGCACGGTGGTATTCGGCAGCGTCAGCTCGCGAATGAAGGAAGTGTTTTCCGCAGTTCGCGAGGCCGCCCGGGCGGCCACCGACGCAGTAGTCCCGGGGGTCAAGGCCTCTCGGATAGATCGCATCGCCCGTAAAATCATGGAAGACGCCGGCCTCAGCGGGGCCTTCGTCCACCGGGTAGGACACGGTCTCGGTTTGGATGTACACGAGGATCCCTATCTCGTGGGAAACAATGACGGTGTTACCGCACCGGCCTATTCTCATGTCGAGATACACGACGGTCTTCTGGAAGCGGGAATGCTCATAACGATCGAGCCCGGGGCATACCTTACGGACCAGTTTGGGATTAGGATCGAGGACGACATACTGGTGACCGAAGATGGTTACGAACGCCTCACCGACAACGTGAGCAAATCCCTCATCCTATGATGCTTCGCCTGCCCAGGTGATCGGGGCGTAACGCAAAAGTGGGGCGACGACGGTACGATCCCATCGTCGCCCCACTTTCTTGGCAGAGAGATCTAGAGGATTTCTCGCCACATCTTCAGATAGCTCTCCTTATCGTAGATGGGTTCGAATTCGCCCGCGATCCTCCTGGCGTGAGTGCCGCCGTCCCAAAGAAGGTCGACTATCATGCATGCCATCGCCTTGGAGGGTACCACGTATGCCATGTCCGGATCGGTCACCTTGAAGGTGCGCGCGTGGTTTGAGCCTTCCACCCCGCCGATGTAGGGGTGGATGGCCGGCATAAAGTGACTTATGTCGCCGATGTCGGAGGAACCGCCCATGGACCCGATGCGTTTCACGCTGCCCTCGCCCACCAACTCCTCGATGTAATCGGCGAAGATATCCTGCATCTCGTCGTTGAGTTCCCGGGGCAGATATCCGGGGATCTCGTCGATGTCGACCTCGGCTCCGATGGCGTGGGCACCGCCTTCGAGGGCTCGATTGACCTTATTGCTGGCGTCCAGTATGGCCTCCATTTTGCGTCCTCGGACGTAACTTTCGATGACGACGTCCGAGGGAACGTTGTTGACCAGGTCCCCACCCTTGGTAATTATGGGGTGTACGCGGATATTGTCCTCATCTTTGAAAGTTTCGCGCTGCGCGTGTATGCCCATAAGGCCCAGTAATGCCGCGTTTAGGGCGTTGATTCCCTTGTGAGGATCCGCCCCGGCGTGAGCCTCTTTCCCGATATATCGTATGATCTTGCCGAGGAAACCGTTACTGCCCTCGGAGATCATGATCCCACGTCCGAGACCCGCGAGGAGGTGGGCCATGACCGTCATGTCGACGTCATCCAAAACTCCCAGGCGGATGAATTCCTGTTTTCCACCGAAGAACTCGATTTCTCCGTCTTCTCTCAGCTGTCTGCGATAATCGAGTTCCACGTATTCTTCGGCCGGGACGGCCATGAGGGCGAGACTGCCTCCCAGATTCTCCATCACACCGCTTCGCATCAGCCCTATGGCGGTTCCGAACATAATGGCCAGCTGGCCGTGATGTCCGCACGCGTGAACCGCACCGGTGTCCTTGTCCGCCTCCGGGTGCTCGTAGCATATGACCGAGTCGAGCTCGCCCATTACGCCCACCTTGAAGTCGTCGGAAGCTCCCGCGACGTCGGCACGAACGCCGGTACGTGCGATTCCCGACTCATACTCGAGACCCAGTTCGTCGAAGAACTCCATCACCTTTTCGGCGGTGCGATACTCCTTGTATCCCAGTTCCGGGTGTGCCCATATATCGTCGGCGAACTCGGTGAGTCTTCCGGCGGAGGCGTCGATGGCCTCCATTACTTTCCTTTTGGCAGTGTCTTTGTCCATGATTGCGCGACCGTTAAGCCGCTCCCTCCTTCCAAAGGGTGATTTATAACGGGATTCAAACACGTGATCGTCCGACCCACACTTCGTTTCGTGGGTGAGATCGGAAGTTCGCAGTCAATCTCCGTCTACCTGAGCTGTACTATATGGAAGGCGTCGTTCCTCCACGACCACGGCCAAATGTCTTTAATGAGGGGAAATTGATGGGTCGTGGCGGCAGAAGGAAGAGAAATAGAATCCCCCGGGGAGAAGTCCATCATCTCTCACCGGGGGATCTGCGTGGGCATATATGGGATCTTAACTGGTGACATCCTCGGTTCGACGCGATCTGCCGTGTTGGTTGGTGAGGCCGTTCAATATCGCCGATCTCACCACTACTCCCAGGAGACGTCCACTTTCGTTGACCACCGGCAGGGGATATTGAGTGGTGGCTCCGATCGGGACCAACTCTTCGAGAGTTCGTTCGGTGTCGATGGTCGGGATGTCCCGTTCGACGTAGGGATCTATATCTTCTGCATCCTCATCGAGAGCCTTGAGTGCCGCGTCGGCGGTAATTATCCCGACGAGATGGCGCTGATGATCGACCACGAATACGCTTGAGAGACGCTCCAGGCGCATGCGTCTCAGGGCGGTCCTCGGTCCGTCACTCGCGAAGGCCAACGCCTGCGGGTGATCCATGATGTGCTCGGCCTTTATGACGCCCCAGGGGTTTACTCCTTCGACGAATTCCGCCACGTAGTCGGTCGCGGGATTACGCAGGATGTCCTCGGGAGTCCCGATCTGATGGATGCGCCCGTCCTTCATTACCGCTATGCGGTCACCGAGCTGTAGCGCCTCGTCGAGGTCGTGAGTGATGAAGACGATCGTCTTGGATAGCTCGCTTTGTAGATCCATGAGTTCCTTTTGCATCTCGCGACGGATGAGCGGGTCCAACGCGCTGAAGGGCTCATCCATCAACATGATCTTGGGATCGGTGGCCAAAGCCCGGGCCAACCCGACGCGTTGCTGCATTCCGCCGCTCAGTTCGTCGATGCGGCTCTTCGCCCAGTCGCGGAGTCCGACGGCCTCCAGCGTATTCTTGGCCTGCACCATACGCTCTTCCTGGGATACACCCCTGACTCGGAGTCCGTAGGCCACGTTTTCCTCGACGTTAAGGTGCGGGAGAAGGCCGAAACTTTGAAATACCATCGAGACAGTGTGTAGGCGAAGCTCACGCAATCGCTCGTCGTCCATTTCCACGACATCTTCGCCGTAGATATTGACCTCACCTCGGGTCGGCTGGATCAGGCGGTTTAGGCAACGCACCAGCGTCGACTTGCCGCTGCCCGAAAGACCCATAACCACGAATACTTCGCCTTCGTTGACCTCGAAGCTGACGTTGTTTACACCCACGGTTGCGCGCGTCTTCTGCAGGATCTCATCCTTGTCGGCTCCCTCGTTCAGCATTTGCAGGGCACGTTTCTGACGGGGACCAAAAATCTTCGTCAGGCCCTCCAGGCGGATCGGTTTGACGTCGTCCGCCTGGTCGGTCTGCGGTATCTGTTCAGCATTTGAGTCTTGACCTGGAACCATATTAACTCCTCTGTCCAATGCCCGCGGTGATGCGGTCAATGATGATGGCCATTATCACGATGCTGATACCTCCGGCGAATCCCCGGCCGACTTCGAGTCGGCCTATGGAGCGAAGCACCACGTCACCCAGTCCGCCGGCACCGATCATGGAAGCTATGACTACCATGGCCAACGCCATCATGATGGTCTGGTTGACTCCGGCCATGATGGTCGGAAGTGCGAGGGGCATTTGCACCCACATCAGGATCTGCCATTTGGTCGATCCGAAGGCCCGCGATGCCTCGACTACGGCCTCGGATACCTGGCGGATACCGAGATCCGTCAATCTTATCACCGGCGGGATGGCGTAGACCAGCGTCGCTATCAGCGCCGGGACGCGGCCGATACCGAAGAGCATCAGGGCCGGAATGAGGTATACGAAACTGGGCATGGTTTGCATCAGGTCCAAAACCGGCTTCATCATCGTTTGGAATCCGTCACTTCGCGACATCAAGATTCCGGTGGGAAGTCCAATTGCCGTCGCGAGCAGTGTGGCGGTGAAGGCCAGGGCGAGGGTCGCCATGGCCTGGGTCCAAAGCCCCAGAGCGCCGATGAAAAGAAATCCCACAATAACACCGACGGACAACCGCGGGCCCACCAGCTTGTAGGCTACGAGGGCGACGGCGATGATTACTACCGGCCACGGGAGCCACTGGAGTGCCTGCTCGATTCGCAAAAGCAAAAGGAAGAGCACGTCGGATATGGCACCGAAGAAGGCAGAGCCTTCGACGGTGAGCCAATCCGCAATGGCGTCGATCCAATTCTCCAGCGGTATCTCGAACCAGCTGGGAAACTCTAGCGTCATCGTCTCAATTCCTCTCGCGAGATTCTTAATCTAGTGGTGGGCCCGCTCCGATTCATTAGAGATCGGCACCCTCTTCTATGAGGGCATCTTCGACCTTTTGCTCGACATCCTCGGGGAGCCATTCCCGCCATATGTCTTCGAAGTTTTCGAAGTACCAGATGGCGGCTTCTTCCGCCGATGCGTCTTCCGTCTCCATATACGCCGACGTCTGGTTCAGTGGATCGGTGCCGACGTTCATCTTCTCGAGGAATTCGACGACCTCGGGGGCCCGATCCTTCAGGCCGGAGTAGATGCCCTTGTTGACCGTATGGGTCTGGTAGGCACAGGCCTCGTCGATCTCGCTGGGATCGATCTCGCCGTCGACGGCGCGCTGCAGTTCCGCCCACACTTCTTCATCGTATTCCGGTTCTTCCAACTTCACGAAGTCGTACTTACCCATCAGCCAGGTCGGCTCCCAGTAATATCCCACCACCGGTTCGCCTTTCTCGTACGCGCTGACCAGGGCCGAATCCAGCGCCGCGGCACCACCGGAGTCTTTGACGTTGTAGTACTCGGTAAGACCATAGACTTCCATCTTCACGGTGTTGAACTGAGTGCAGTCCCATTCGTGAATGCTGTTTATGAAGGCACCCTTACTGGAATCCTCGCGGTCCTCGAATACTTCCCAGTAGTCGGCCAGGTCAAATACCGACTCGAGGTCCGGGGCCATGGGCTCGATGCCGCGTTCCTCGTCACCTTCGATGACGTAGCGCGGTACGTACCAGCCCTGGGTGGCTTCGTCATAGACGGGGCCCAGATCGATCATGTCTCCAGACTCGGTATTCTCCGTATACCAGTCCATCATGTTAAATCGCCATAGTTCCATGTGGACGTGGGTTTCGCCGCTCGGCAGGGACTGGTGCAGAACGGGTACGCTGGCGTTCACGATGTCTACCGGGTAATCGTATCCTTCTTCGATGATGAATTGGGCCAGGGCGTTATTGATCCAAAGCGTCTGGAATTGGGTGTCGGTGAATATGATCGTTTCCTTGTCTCCGGATTCGGCAGGTTCTTCGCCATTTCCTTCTTCGGCGGGTTCTCCGCTGCCGCACCCGAGGGTGAGGCCGAGGGAGAGCATAACTGCTATCGCTATCAGCATCACTGACCATTTTGATTTGATGGGTAACATCCTTCCCTTAATTCGCGTCTTCTTTTTGGAGTACGTCCCGTACTCCCGGGGTGAGTTCGGGTGGAACGAGTATCCCAAATCCGCGCCGGGCACTCTCCTGGCACGTCTCCCACAGCGGTTGAGTCCGCCCGGGAGCCCTAAGCGCGCGGAGAACATCTTCCGAGATTTACTCGGCCGATGTCGGGTGCTCGAATGGAGTAGGTGAAAGAGATGATGATCTCACCGTGGTACCTTTGCGTGAGATCCGCGCGTCCTGTCGTATACATCGATTCTGATACCGAACTCAACCCGAAAGTTAGCACACCAGCCCCAATGCGTCAAGGCAAGAGCATGCCAGCAAACCTCGAACTGAGACAAATCCAACGCTATTCTGACTCTCACGCTTTATGTCAGACTCTCTATGGGGTTGATGGGGTATGTATCCCGGATTGAGTCCAAGACAACTAGATAATGGCTCCGCAAGCGCCGATATGGTTCTATATACCTCATATTAAGACTGGGAACGACTGCTTTACGAGGCAAAATATGGAATTCCATGATTTCGTCAATGATCTTCTCTCGAAAGGCAGGGAGGAGAGGGAGACTCGGCTAAATGCATCGAGTGCATACGATATTCGCTTACGTTGATCGAAAGGGTGAGATGTTTTGAAAGTGTTGATTCTCGGAGGTGCCGGCATCCAGGGTTCGGCGGCCGCCCGCGATCTAGTGGAATCTCGAAAGGATGCGGACATAACCCTCGCGGATCTCGACCGGGATTCCCTCCAGCCCGTTGTGGAATGGCTGGACGATGACCGTGTCGAGGCCGTGCCCGTCGATGCGGCGGACACAGGTGGTCTGCGTCGTTTCATGGAGGAGCGAGGCTTCGACGTCGTCATTAGCTCGGTTCCCTGGTCCGTGGCCCTTGCGCCCCTGGAGGCGGCCATAGAGGTGGGGGTAGACTTCATCGATTTCGGCCTCTATCAAAACCGGGAATTTGACGAGCGCTTTTCGGAGTTTTGCAGCCGAGCGCGCGACGCTCGGGTGACGGTAATCCCGAGCTGTGGGGTAGCCCCGGGGTTGACCAACATGCTCGCCGCCCACGGTGCCGCGCAGCTTGAGAACGTAGATACGGTACACATATATGTCGGCGGCATACCCGAGTGCCCCGAACCTCCGTTGCAGTACAAGACCGTGTGGAGTCTGGAGGGAGTTTGGACGCAGTTCTTCGAATCCACCCGCGCGATAAGGGACGGTGGGCTAGTAGAATTGGAACCGGGCTCGGAACTGGAGACGCTGAACATCGATGGAGTGGGTGAGCTGGAGGCCGCCCTCACCGACGGTTTGGGTACCATGCTACATATGTACGACGATCCCATTTTCGAAGGAGTGAATGAAGTATTTGAGAAGACCATGAGGCACCCGGGTCACTACGGCAAGGTTTTAACTCTAAAAGAGTGCGGTCTGCTCGACGATGAGCCCATCCGGGTTGGAGAGACGAGCATCTCTCCGCGACGTTTTCTCACCGAGCTCCTCGGCCCCGAACTCAAGATGCGCGAGGGAGAGCGCGACATGACGGTCATGTCCGTCCGTGTCACCGGCCGTTCTCGGGGACAAAGACGTCGCTTTACCTTCGATATGGTGGATCGGGCTGACCTCGCCCGGGGCGTACTCAGCATGGGCCGCACCACCGGTTATACGGGTTCCATTTTGGCCGGAATGTTGGTCGACGGTCTCATAGAGTCTCCCGGTATGGTGCCCCCGGAGCGGCTGGGAGCTGATCTCGACCTCTTCGGGCACATATGGGAGGAATATGCCCGTCGCGGGATCGATATATCGGAGTCGGTCACCGGATGAACATGCGATAGTTACGCAGGCGTTCTCCCCTTTCGATGATTGGGGGAGCGCTCGCGGGAGAATACTAGTAATTAGATCGGCGTTTCTTATCGCATCGTCGTATCAATATCGCGGGGCTTCGGAGGTGAATCGTGAGCGGACCTAGTGAGAGTCGCAATGAGGCGAGATATGGCGGGAGATGCCGGGGGGCATCCCCTTTCTCATCCGGCGCCGAAGTGCGCGCCGCAATTGAGACCGCCCGGCAGGTTGCTCCGGGCTGGGGAGCCCGATCCTTCGATGCCCGGATGCGGGTACTTAGGCAAATACGCCACGAGATCACCCACAGTACCCCCAGGTTGATCGACGCCATTTGTTCCGATACCGGTAAGGTGCAGCTCGAGGCACTTATGGCCGACATTTATCCCACCCTGGATATCCTCCACTATTACGAGCGAAACCTCGCCGGGATCCTCAGTCCCGAGCGAAGATCTTCCTTCCTCGATCCCTTCCGATCCGCCTGGGTGGAGTACTATCCGGTGGGCGTGGTGGCCGTAATAGCTCCCTGGAACTACCCCTTCCAGCTCGCGGTGGTTCCCACCATTACTGCCCTGGCGGCGGGAGATACCGTGGTGCTGAAACCCTCCGAGCTGACTCCGCGCGTCGGCGACGAGATCGAGGCCCTCTTTTCTCGCATACCGGACCTGGGAGCAGGCCAGGTGCAGATAGTGCGCGGGGCGGCCGAGGTGGGTCGAGCCGTGGTGGAAGCCTCACCCGATCTCATATTCTTCACCGGCAGCCGGGAGACGGGGCAGAAGATAATGGAGTCGGCTGCCGGGGACATAACTCCTCTAATATTGGAACTGGGCGGCAAAGACCCCTTCATCGTATTGGAGGACGCGGAGCTGGAGCGTGCCGCCGCAGGGGCGGTTTACGCGAGTTTCGCCAACACTGGACAGCTTTGCGTCTCCGCCGAGCGTATCTACGTGCACGAATCCGTCATCGACCCCTTTTTGCGGCTGGCGAGAGAGGAGACCACTCGGCTTCGGGTGAACCGGGGTCCGCAGGGAGATATCGGTCCCCTCACCCCCGAGGGGGCCGGGGAGCGGATCCGAGGTCAGATCCGCGACGCGGTGAATAAGGGTGCCCGCATCGTGACGGGCTCAGCCGATGCCATAGATCCGCCTTCGGAGGGGGAAGTGATGTCTCCCTACATCCTGGCGGATGTCGATCATGGCATGGCCGTAATGACCCGGGAGACTTTCGGTCCCGTGATGCCCGTCATGAGTTTCTCCGATGACGAAGAGGCCGTGCGGCTTGCGAATGACAGCGAATACGGGCTGGGCGCGAGCGTATGGACGCGCGATTTTGACCGGGGACGCCGCCTGGCGTCGAGATTGCGGGTGGGAAGCTGCGGCATAAACGACGTCATCAAGAATGTCGGCGCTCCCGAACTTCCCTTCGGTGGCGTTGGAGGAAGCGGTGTGGGCCGTTATCATGGGCCCGAGGGCCTACGCAACTTCTCGCACACTCGCTCTGTCGTCATCCATCGACCTATGAGAAAAAGGGAACTCAACTGGTTTCCCTTCTCGCCCGGGGTTTACCGGAATTTGAGTAGATATCTGAGATATCGCTTCGGCAACCTGTCACTTCGAGAAAAACTCGGCATCCTGCTCGACCAGCTT
>JAWODQ010000059.1:0-36416 GCA_046483165.1 Bacillota bacterium
TTTTAGGACCACGGACGTGACGGGTGACATAACGTTGCCCGATGGGGTAGAGATGGTAATGCCGGGCGACAACATCGAGATGGGTGTGCGGTTGATCACTCCCATAGCGATCGAGGAGGGCGTTCGCTTCGCGATTCGCGAGGGTGGACGTACCGTCGGTGCCGGCGTAGTCGCTTCCATAGTGGAATAACTGCCTCCAACGAGAGGAGGGACGCACAATGGCTGGACAGAAAATCCGGATTCGACTGCGGGCTTTCGATCACGAAATATTGGATCAGTCCGCGGATCAGATCGTACAAACAGCGTCCAGGACGGGCGCGAGGATATCCGGCCCCGTCCCCCTGCCCGTGGATCGCTCGGTCTTCACTGTCTTGAAGGCGCCGAACGGGGAAAAGGACCTGCGCGAACAGTTCGAGATGCGCACCCACAAGCGCCTTATCGACATTCTGGAGCCCACACCGCAGACCGTCGATGCTCTTATGAGACTCGATCTGCCTTCGGGTGTGGACATAGAGATCAAACTCTAGTCACGATCGGTGAGGAGGTGGCGACATGGGCAAGGGAATTTTGGGCAAAAAGATTGGGATGACGCAGATATTCGATGACGAAGGGCGTATAGTGCCCGTTACGGTCATAGAGTCTAGTTCCTGCGTCGTCGTCCAGGTCAAGAATGAGGAAACCGACGGGTATACCGCGGTACAGCTGGGACTGGAAGAAATGGGTCCGGACGCGATTAATCGTCCGCAACGAGGCCATTTCGACAAGGCCGGCATCACCCCGCGCAGATACCTAGCGGAGTTTCGGTCAGACAACGGAGATTGGTCCGACGTCGAAGTCGGAGAGGCCGTCGGCCCCGATGTTTTCGCGACGGGTCAGAGAGTGAAGATCCGCGGAATATCTCGGGGTAAGGGATTCGCCGGTTCGATCAAGAGGCACAACACCAGCCGCGGTCCCTCTACGCACGGTTCGAGATATCATCGCGGGCCCGGTTCCAGTGGCGCATCCTCGTTTCCCTCCCGGGTCGTCCGGGGGCGGAAGCTACCCGGAAGAATGGGTGGTAAGCGAGTAACCGTCGAGAATGCCGAGGTCGTGAGAGTCGATAGCGACCGAGGTCTACTGCTGGTCAGGGGACCCGTACCCGGCCCGCGGGGCGGCGTCGTAAGAATAGAGAGTAAATAATACCTAGATAAGCGTAATGAGAAAGGGGGGGAACGGCGATGCCCACAGTGCCGATAGTTGACATGCAAGGCGAGCAAACCGGCGAGGCGGAACTTGATCCCTTCGTCTGGGATAGTCCGGAGAACGATAGCGTGATCCATCAGGCGGTTGTAACCTACCTGGCCAATCAGCGTACCGGATCCGCTTCCACCAGGACGCGAGCCGAAGTGCGCGGCGGTGGCAGGAAACCGTGGCGCCAAAAGGGCCTCGGCCGAGCTCGCCACGGCAGTATTCGCTCGCCCATCTGGACGGGCGGCGGCGTGGTCTTCGGCCCTAAGCCCCGGAGCTATCGTAAGAGGATGAACAAGAAGGCGCGACGTTGTGCTTTGCGGACGGCGCTTTCGAGCAGCATAAGGGAGTCCGAGATGACGGTGATCGATTCGATCGATCTCCCGGCACCGAAAACGGGCGCAGTAAGGGATATGTTGCGGACACTCGGTCTGTCCGACAAGAAGAAGGTTCTCTTTGTCACCTCCGAAAAGGATGAGGTACTTCTGAGGTCCTCGCGAAACATCCCCGGGGTGTGCGCTATGAGAGCCCAGGACTTGACCACCTACACGGTTGTAGATGCCGACCACCTCGTCGTTACCAGGGACTCTTTACCGGTGATCGAGGAGGTGCTGGGCAATGGTTGAAGCCAGAGACGTTCTAATTCGTCCTATCATTACAGAGCGCAGTATGGCCGACTCCGAGGAGGGTAAATATACCTTCGTAGTGGACCGTCGTGCCAACAAGTATCAGATACGTGCTGCGGTCGAGGGCGTTTTCGGAGTAAAAGTGACCAGGGTGAATACAATGCGCATGCTCGGCAAGCGTCGTCGCATGGGCATCCACATCGGGCGCAAGCCCTCTTGGAAGAAGGCCATAGTGCAGCTCGCCCCGGGTCAGGAACTGGATTTCTTCGAAGGCATGATGTAATCCGCGCTCGGGCGTGAGCAAGTGGAGGTGAGAATATGGCGGTCAAAAAGTTCAAAGCGACCTCACCGGGTCGCAGGCATATGACCATCAACAGGCCCCAGATTAGCAACGAAGGGCCAGAGAAGTCCCTTCTGGGCGGCAAGGTGCGAAAGACGGGTGGCCGCAACGTATACGGCAGGTTGACCGTGCGGCACCGCGGAGGTGGAGTCAAACGGCGGTATCGCGTGATCGACTTTCATCGTCGCAAGGACGGTGTGCCGGCGCGGGTGGCGAGGATCGAATATGATCCCAACCGTAGTGCCAACATTGCGCTTTTGCACTACGTCGACGGAGAGAAGGCCTACATCATCGCTCCGCAGGGGATAGTTCCCGGCGACGTGCTCGAATCCGGACCAGAAGCCGATATCAAGCCCGGTAACGCGTTACCGCTGCGCAATATTCCGGCCGGTACGGTGGTACACAACATCGAATTGAAGCCGGGACGTGGCGGGCAGTTGGCTCGCGCTGCCGGTTCCAGCGCAAGGCTGTCGGCCAAGGAGGGAAAGAACGGTTACCTGAGGATGCCCTCGGGCGAGTTCCGTCTGGTACCCCTCGATTGCCGCGCCACCGTCGGTCAAGTCGGTAACGTGGAGCACGAAAACCAGGTCAGTGGTAAGGCCGGGCGGCAGCGTCATCTCGGGCGAAGGCCCACGGTGCGCGGTTCCGCTATGAACCCGGTCGACCACCCCCTCGGTGGTGGTGAAGGTAAAGCGCCGGCGGGCAGACATCCCGTCACACCCTGGGGTAAGAAGGCTCACGGTAAGAAGACCCGCAAGGGCAAGAAGTATTCCGACAAGAACATCGTTCGGCGACGCCGTCGCCGTCGTTAGGTAGAGGGGGTAACTAGCACATGGGCCGCTCGTTAAAGAAGGGACCTTATATAGACGAGAAGCTTCTGGCGAAGATTCAACGCATGGAGGAATCCGGTAAGAAACAGGTTATCCGTACGTGGGCTCGCTCCTGTACCATCGTGCCCGAGATGATGGGACATACCATCGCCGTGCACGACGGGCGGCGCCACGTTCCCGTCTACATCGTGGAAGATATGGTAGGGCACAAACTCGGAGAGTTTGCGTCCACGAGAACCTTCCGCGGCCACGGGCGTCGGGGCGACAGGACGGTCACACTGAAGTGACGCATCCCGCGAACCCGCGGGCTGTTTAGGAGGTAGGATGGTCATGGTCGAGGAAAAGACGACACCCACCGCCACGGCACGTACACGTTACGTGCGGATATCTCCGCGAAAGGCCAGGGCGGTCATAGATCTTATCCGGGGTAAGCCCGTGAGGGAAGCCACCGCCATTCTGATGAACACGCCCCGCCGTGGCGCGGAGATCATCACGAAGGTATTGAATTCTGCGGTGGCCAACGCGGTCAATAATCTGGATCTTGATGAAGAGGAACTCTTCGTGTCCAGCTGTTTTGTGGACCAGGGAGCTACGATGAAGCGCTGGCGCCCGAGGGCACGAGGGATGGCCTCACCGATTAAAAAGCGCACGAGCCACATTACCATTACCGTGGCCGAGCGGGAGGAGGTGTAGAGTTGGGTCAAAAGGTACACCCGAAAGGATTTAGACTGGGCGTCATCCGCGACTGGGATTCTCGCTGGTATGCCGATAAGAAAGACTTCGGCGAACTTGTATACCAGGACTACGAGATCCGTGGACACATAAAGCGCGAGATGTTTAACGCCGGCATATCACGCATCGAGGTGGAAAGATTCGCGGGTCAAATCAAGATTACCGTCCATGCGGCCCGTCCCGGTATGGTAATCGGGCGCGGAGGCACGCTGGTCGAAGGCCTGCGTAAGGACCTCGAAGAGATGACGGGTAACAGGATTAATATTCGCATCGTCGAGGTACCGAAGCCGGATATCGATGCCGTATTGGTGGCGGAAGGAGTCGCCGATCAGCTGGTCCGCAGAGTATCTTTCCGCAGGGCCATGCGTCAGTCGGTACAAAGAGCGATGCGTGAGGGCGCCAAGGGATGCAAAATCATGGTTTCCGGGCGGCTCGGTGGTGTAGAAATGGCCCGGCGCGAGTGGATGGCGGACGGTTCAGTCCCTCTCCACACGTTGCGAGCCGATATACAGTATGGTTTCGCAGAAGCCAACACGACCTACGGAACGATAGGGGTCAAAGTCTGGATTTACATGGGTGATGTGATGCCCACCAAGGGACGTCAAAGTAGTGGCGAGGAGGCGGCTGCTCATGCTGATGCCAAAAAGGGTTAAATACAGAAGGCAGCATCGCGGCCGGATGCGCGGCAAGGCCTATAGGGGCTCCGACATCACCTTTGGTGAGTACGGACTGCAGGCCGCCGAACCCGGTTGGATCACCGACCGACAAATAGAAGCGGCGCGAGTCGCTTTGACCCGTCACATTCGCCGCGGTGGTAAGGTATGGGTCAAGATATTCCCCGACAAGCCCGTGACGAAGAAAGCGGCGGAGACTCGCATGGGTAAGGGTAAGGGCGCACCGGAATACTGGGTCGCCGTGGTCAAACCCGGACGAGTGATGTTCGAGTTGGCCGGAGTCCCCGAGTCGGTTGCGAGAGAAGCGATGCGTCGGGCTTCGAACAAGCTTCCGGTCAAGACTCGCTTCGCTATGGCCGAGTCGGATAGCGGTGGTGACTGAGGATGAAAGCGAAAGAGATACTCGAATTGAGCGACTCGGAAATAGATCGGCGGATCAAGGACCTGAAGGACGAACTGTTTAACCTGCGATTTCAGGGTGCCACGGGTCAGCTCGAAAACCCCATGAGAGTCCGCCAGGTTAAAAAGGATATCGCTCGACTCAAGACGGTCCAGAGGACGCGTGAGCTGGCCGCCGGAGTCGACGGATGACGGCGGAGGTGAGCGATTATGAGCGATGAGACTACCCAGACTACCAGCAACCGTAAGGTTCGCCGTGGTGTCGTGGTAAGTGACAAGATGGATAAGACCGTGGTCGTCGAAGTGGAGGCTCGGATCAAGCATCCCCTCTACGGACGCCGCGTGAGACGTACGAAACGCTTCAAGGCTCACGACGAGAGAAACGAGTGCCGCACCGGAGATCTGATCTCCATCACAGAGACGCGGCCGCTCTCGAAGGACAAACGCTGGAGAGTGTTGGAGATCGTCCGGCGAGCCGAGTGAGCGGATCACGGTGGGATAAGGAGGATGTGGCATGATCCAAGCCGAGACGCGGCTCAGGGTCGCTGATAACACCGGTGCTCGGCAGATCGGCGTGATCAAGGTCCTGGGAGGATCCCGTCGCCGTTATGCCAGTGTAGGTGACATTGTGGTAGCGTCTGTGAAGGAGTCCACACCGGGATCGATGGTGAAAAAGGGTGAGGTAATCCGGGCGGTCATAGTCCGGACGAAGACTCCCGTAAGACGCAAGGACGGCTCCGCGATCAGATTTGACGAAAACGCCGCTGTAATTCTGCGAGATGAAACTGAACCCCAGGGTACCAGGATCTTTGGTCCCATCGCCCGGGAGCTCAGAGAAAACAATTTCGCCCGGATAATTTCGCTGGCCCCCGAGGTCCTCTGAGACCAGGGGATCGGGAAGGAGGTGTCCCGAGGTGAGTATGCCCAAGGTGCACGTAAAGACAGGCGACACCATAGAGGTTATCGCGGGTAAGGATAAGGGCAAGCGAGGAGAAATCCTCCGAGTCATGCCCCGCGAAAATCGCGTGATAGTGGACGGCATCAATATGATCAAAAAGCATCAGAAGCCCACAAGGCAGATGATGCAGGGCGGGATAGTGGAACAACCGGCCCCCATAAATGCCTCCAACGTCCAGATAGTGTGCAGAAACTGCAGGGAAAGAACCCGTACGGGTGTACGTATTCTCGCCGACGGGCGCAAGCAACGATACTGCAAGAAATGTGACGAGATAATCGACCGGTGAGGAGGTGGATCCAGTGAGCACTCTTCGAGAGCACTACCAGACGGAAGTCATTCCCGAGATGATGGAGGAGTTCGGCTACGACAGCGAGATGCGCGTTCCCCGTGTGGAAAAGATCGTCGTTAACATGGGGATCGGGGACGCCAGGGACAACCCGTCGTCTCTGGAATCCGCCGTCAATGAGATGGCCATAATCACCGGTCAGCGCCCGATAGTCAATCGTGCCCGCAAATCGGTGTCCGCATTCAAGATTCGCGAGGGAGATCCCGTAGGATGCAGCGTAACCCTCCGTCGCGAGCACATGTGGAGTTTTCTGTCGCGACTGACCAACGTGGCGCTGCCGCGCGTGCGTGACTTCAGAGGGTTGAACCCCGACGCCTTCGACGGCAGGGGCAACTATTCTCTGGGTTTGAGAGAACAGGCCATTTTCCCGGAGATTTCTTACGATGAGATAAACGAGATACGTGGAATGGACGTCACGATAGTGACGAGCGCGGAAACTGACGAGGAAGCCAGGTATTTGCTGCGGCGTCTCGGCCTTCCGTTGCGAGGTGCCGATGCGGCGCATGTGTAAACGGGTTGAGCCCGGGAAGGAGGAGTAGCGTGGCCAGGAAAGCCTTAGTAGAAAAGTCTAAGCGTGAACCGAAATTCAGTACTCGTGGCCGCAACCGTTGCCAGATCTGCGGGCGTGCCCGGGGATATATCCGGCAGTTCGGATTGTGCCGTCATCACCTGCGGGAGCTGGCCCATCGAGGCGAGATTCCCGGAGTGAAGAAGGCCTCCTGGTAATCCCGGACGAGGTGAAGGAGGGAGGTTGGATCTATGAGCATGACAGATCCCATTGCGGATATGTTGACCAGAGTGAGGAATGCGAGCGGTGCCCGACACGAACACGTCGATATTCCCGGCTCGAAAGTAAAATGGGCGATAGGGGAAATCCTTAAGCGCGAGGGTTACGTCAAAGACGTATCCTGGATGGACGACAACAAACAGGGTGTAGTCCGCGTTCACCTTAAGTACGGACCGGACAAACAGCAGATAATAACCGGGATGAAGCGGATCTCAAAGCCCGGCCTTCGCATTTACGTCGGCAAAGACGACGTACCCCGGGTCCTCGGAGGTCTGGGAGTAGCGATAATGTCTACTTCGCGGGGGCTTATGACCGACAAAGAAGCCAGAAATCAGGTCATAGGCGGCGAAGTAATGGCGTACGTATGGTGAGCGAAGATCCGTTTTAGGAGGTGTAAATCATGTCCCGAGTGGGGGAGAAACCGATCGACATGCCCGACGGTGTCGAAATAGAGCTGTCGGGGAGTTCGGTCAGTGTGTCGGGTCTCAAAGGTAGCCTGAACCTGCTGGTACCTCAGGGCATCGGCGTGACCGAGGATGACGGGGTCGTACTTGTCGAGCGAAAGCGCAACGACAGGAAGACCCGTTCATTGCACGGTCTAATTCGTACCCTGTTGGCCAACATGATTCACGGAGTCTCGCAAGGATTCTCCAAGGCGCTGGTAATCCACGGAACGGGTTATCGTGCCGCGGTCTCCGGAAATAGTTTGACCCTGACGATAGGGTACTCACACCCGGTCGTCATGGAGATACCGGAGGGAATTGAAATAGAAACGCCCAGCGCGACGCGCATGGTGGTCCGCGGAGCAGATAAACAGCTGGTGGGCCAGGTCGCCGCGGATATTCGAAGCGTTCGACCCCCCGAACCGTACCACGGTTTCGGAATCCGTTACGACGGTGAGCGGGTCAGGATGAAGGAAGGCAAGTCCGCCGCTTCCGCGGGCTGAGCCTAAGGGGAGGCAGCAGTCATGAGTCGAAACGAGGAGCGCCGTCGGCGCCACTTACGGGTTAGAAAGAAGGTATCCGGTACCGCCGAAAAGCCGCGGCTGTCGGTGTTCCGGAGCCTAAAACACATTTACGGACAGCTTATCGATGACACCACGGGTCACACTCTGGCCTCCGCGTCGAGCCTCGCCCCCGAGATTCGGGGAAGCGATCTTTCGGGGCGAGAGAGGGCGACGCGCGTGGGAGAAGTCCTGGCAGAACGGGCCGTCGGAGACGGTATCGACCACGTCGTGTTTGACCGCGGCGGGTATAAGTATCACGGTCAGATAAAGGCCCTGGCCGAGGGTGCCCGAGAAAAAGGTCTCAAATTCTGATCAAAGGGAAGGGAGTGGATTATGGCACGTAAGCATAGAGGGTCGCAGCGCGATAACGATCCTATCGAAGAACGGGTAGTGGACATTAATCGTGTCGCCAAAGTGGTTAAGGGCGGCAGAAGATTCAACTTCACGGCTGTAGTGGTCGTCGGTGACGCCAATGGTCGTGTGGGTGTGGGTATGGGCAAGGCCCAAGAAATACCCGCAGCGATCAACAAAGGTGCGGATCGTGCCCGCAAGAGCATGATCGATGTTGCCTTGCAGGGTACCTCCATACCGCATGAAGTGTTGGGTGCCTTTTCTGCCAGCCGCGTGCTCATGAAACCGGCCTCCGAAGGTACCGGCGTGATCGCCGGAGGGCCGGCCCGCGCTGTGTTGGAATTGGCAGGGGTTCGTGATATACTCACCAAGTCGTTGGGTTCCAACAATCCTGCAAATTTGGCCCGGGCCGCTCTCGAGGGACTGAGAGAATTGCGCAGTCCTCGCGATGTGGCTCGGCTTCGCGGTGTCGACGAAGAACAACTGGCTACACAGTAATCGTAGGAGGTGGCGGCTTTGCCGAAGTTACACGAGTTGCGCCCCAACCCGGGCTCAAAGACCGGTCGCCGGCGTGTCGGCCGTGGTCGCGGATCGGGAATGGGTAAGAACTGCGGGCGCGGTACTAACGGACAGAACTCGCGCACCGGAGGTGGGGTCAGACCCGGCTTCGAAGGCGGGCAGATGCCCCTCCAGCGCCGGTTGCCCAAAATCGGATTCAGTAACGCCCGCTTCCGCTCTCGGTTTGCGACCGTGAACGTGGGAGATTTGAACCGGTTCGAAGATGGCGCCGAGGTTACCCCGGAGACTCTGATGAGCGAAGGATTGATCAAGAAGATGGAAGACGGTTTGAAGGTGCTCGGTGAAGGTGAACTCGAAATCGGATTAACTGTGAGAGCTCATCGGTTCAGCGCGAGTGCCGAGGAGAAGATAACTGCTGCCGGCGGCAAGGCCGAGGTGATCTAGTTGGGTATCATCAGCACCCTTCGTCGAGCGTGGAAGATACCGGATCTGCGAAAGCGGATCCTGTTCACCCTCTATATGCTGCTCGTGTTTCGGTTGGGTACCCATGTTCCGGTGCCCGGCATCGAACCGGCGGTATTGGATGAGCTGTTTGGCAGGGGTACCCTTTTCGGGTTGCTGGACATGTTCGCCGGAGGGGCGCTGAGCAGCTTTTCCATCTTTGCGATGAGTATCACACCATACATTAACGCGTCGATTATCATGAATTTGCTCACGGTAGTGATACCGACTCTGGAACAGTGGTCCAAAGAGGGCGAAGAGGGTCGCCGAAAGATGACCCAATGGACCCGCTATTTGACCCTCGTTCTGGCCCTGGTGCAGGCGACGGGAATGTCGTTTTACATGCGCTCCCAGGGTGCGCTGGCTCGACCCGATGCCTTCGGACTCTTGAGCGTCGTTGTATCGATCACGGCGGGAACGGTCTTTCTCATGTGGCTCGGCGAACAGATTACCGAAAGCGGTATCGGCAACGGAATTTCCATATTGATTTTTTCGGGCATCGTGTCTCGCGTCCCGTCCGGAGCCATGAGCCTGGCTGCCTACATTAGTGAGGGGACCGTGTCGATCATAAACGTACTCATCCTTATAGTTATCGGTTTGGCGGTTATCGCCGCGGTGGTTTTCGTCCAGGAGGGCAGACGCCGAATTCCGGTGCAGTACTCCAAGCGAGTAGTCGGTCGACGCATGTACGGGGGGCAAACGACACACATTCCGTTGCAGCTCAACCAGGCCGGAGTAATTCCCGTGATCTTTGCGTCTTCCGTTTTGGCGTTCCCGCCCACGATTGCACAGTTTATTAATCATCCCTGGGCAGTCGCTTTGTCGCAGTGGCTCGATTACGGTACGGCGCTACACACCACCCTATATTTTCTGATGATCGTGTTCTTCACGTACTTTTACACGGCGGTTACTTTCAACCCGCACGACGTCGCGAATAACATCCGCAAATACGGCGGATTCATACCGGGTCGTCGACCCGGCCGGGCGACGGCGGAGTATCTCGATCGCGTTCTGGTTCGGATTACTTTGCCAGGAGCCATTTTCTTGGGCACGGTCGCCGTATTCCCGAACTTTTTCCAGGGTATTACAGGTGTGCCGGGCATTTACTTCGGAGGAACGGCTCTCCTGATCGTGGTCGGGGTGGCACTGGAGACGATGAAGCAAATAGAGGCCCAGTTGATGATGCGGCAGTACGAAGGGTTCATGCGTTAGGGGGATTCACCGGATGCATCTTGTATTGCTCGGACCACCCGGCGCCGGCAAGGGAACGCAGGCCGCGGCACTCTGTCGGGAATTTGGATTGGCCCACATTTCCACCGGGGATATGCTCCGGGCGGCCGTCAGGGAGAAGACGGACCTGGGGGTCAAAGCTCAGGAGTACATGGATCGGGGAGATTTGGTACCCGACGAGCTGGTCATCGCCATGATGCGCCGGCGTCTTCAGCAAGACGACGCACGCGGGGGTTTCGTGCTCGACGGTTTTCCCCGGAATGTGTCTCAGGCCGAGAGCCTGGACGAGATCCTGGACGAGCTCGATATGCCCCTCGAATTGGTGATCAATCTCGAGGTGCCGGAGGCGGAGCTCATACGGAGAATGACTGGTAGACGCGTATGTCCCAACTGTGGTGCCAGTTATCATCTCGTCTTCAATCCACCGAAGTCCCTCGGGGTTTGTGATCAGTGTGGCGAGGACCTTGTTCAAAGAGACGACGACAAAGAGGCCACGGTTCGGGCGCGGCTCGAGGTATACGAACGGGAAAACGCGCCGCTGGTGAAGTACTATGAGGGCGCGGGTCTCCTGGTCGAAGTCGATGGGTTGGGTGCGGTCGACCAGGTGTACGAAAGAATCCGCGAGGAATTGAAGTGATCGGTGGATGATCATCGTTAAGTCGTCACGGGAGCTCGACAAGATGCGCCGCGTGGGGCGACTCGTCGCCTCGGTTATGGAAGAGCTCGAACGAAAAGTTGCACCGGGCGTGACGACGGCCGAATTGGACCGTATCGCTGAAGACAAGATCAGAAGCGCCGGGGCAACCCCCGCCTTCAAGGGATATCGCGGTTTCCCCGCCACCGTGTGCACCAGTGTCAATTCACAGGTGGTACACGGGATCCCCGGAGACAGGCCACTGGCCGAAGGTGAGATCATAAGTTTGGACCTGGGTGCCCTGATGGATGGTTACTACGGTGACATGGCGGTTACGCTCGCTGTCGGTGCCGTCTCCGAGGAGACAAAAGACCTCCTCGCGGGCGGTAAGAAGTCTCTCGAGGCGGGCATATGCGCCGCCCGGCCGGGAGCCCATCTATCCGACATCTCCCACGCCGTCCAGCGGGCGGCAGAGGACGCGGGGTATTCCGTAGTTCGCGACTACACGGGGCACGGTATCGGACGCCAGTTGCACGAGGATCCACAAATACTTAATTTCGGTCCGCCCGGAAGAGGACCGGTGCTCAGGCCGGGTATGGTCCTGGCGATAGAACCGATGGTCAACGCCGGAGATTACCGGGTCAAGACTGAAAAGGACGGATGGACAGTCGTCACGGTGGACGGGAAACTGTCGGTGCATCACGAGCATACGGTAGCGGTAACCCCCGACGGGCCCGAAATATTGACGAATAATGAGCGGTGTTTGACATAAAGTTGTGCTCAATGAAAGATGGGGAGGTGTCCCCTTGGGGGACTTGCAGGTCGGTGACGTCGTTCGATCGGCGGCCGGACGCGACGAGGGAGAACCCTACGTGGTCGTCGGATTTTCCGATGGTCGAGTCCTCCTGAGTGAGGGCAGAAAGAAGACGTTGCGCCGTCCCAAATCGAAGAATCGGCGGCACGTGGTTTGGGTTGGACGAGTCGACGAGGCTTTGGCCTCACGTATCGAGTGCAGGCGCAGTCGAGACGAGGATATCGCGGAATTCGTTGGGATCTATCGGCGAAACGGAAATTACTCTAATCAGGATACAGCAGAAAACGCGGGGCATGCCCGCGATAGTGAGGGGGCTGGTCTATAGATGGCTAAAAAGGACGTAATCGAAGTAGAGGGAACCGTAGTGGAGCCCCTTCCCGGGGGCATGTTTCAGGTGGAGATAGAAAACGGGCACAAGATTCTCGCCCACATTTCCGGGAAGATCCGGATGAGTTACATCCGCATCCTACCCGGCGATCGGGTGACCGTGGAACTGTCGCCTTACGATTTGACCCGCGGCAGGATTACCTGGCGCCATCGCACCTGAGGTCGGAGGTTGGTCGATCCGGAATCATTCTCTATTGGGGGTAATACCCGTGAAAGTTCGTGCTTCAATTAAGAAGATGTGTGACAAGTGCAAAATCGTCCGCAGGCACGGTGTTCTCATGGTGATCTGCGATAATCCCAAACACAAACAGCGTCAAGGTTGATGGATTGCGGAGGTGAGCAAAAATGGCTCGCATAGCCGGCGTCGATCTCCCCAGGGAGAAGCGCGTAGATGTTGCCCTTACGAGGATATACGGCATAGGGGCATCTTTGGCCGAACAGATAATTGAAGAAGCAAACGTCGATCCGAGTGTCCGAGTTAGAGATCTTTCTGAAGCAGAGATTAACCGGATGAGAACGGTCATCGACGAGAAGTATCGCGTGGAGGGTGACCTCCGCCGCGAACGCCAACAGGACATCAAGCGTCTCGTCGACATAGGTTCCTATCGCGGGATTCGCCACCGCAAAGGTATGCCCGTAAGGGGCCAGAGAACGAAGACTAACGCGCGTACCCGCAAAGGTCCGACGCGTCGCGTGGGTCGCCGTTAAAACGAATGACCAGTCGATCACTGCCCTAAGGGCAGAATGAGGAGGGTTGAAATGGCAAGAAGAAGGCCCAGAAGCACTCGTGCCCGCCGGCGTGTAAGAAAGAACGTCGAGAAGGGACACGTTTACATTAAGTCGACTTTCAACAACACGACCATTACCGTGACCGACGAATCCGGTAACGCCCTCTCCTGGGGGACTTCCGGTACGGTTGGGTTCAAGGGTTCTCGCAAGAGCACACCGTTCGCTGCTGGCATGGCGGCGGAGAAGGCCGCGCGAGATGCCATGGTACACGGTCTACGGGAAGTAGCGGTATTCGTAAAGGGACCCGGTTCCGGTAGAGAGGCTGCCATCAGATCACTTCAGGCCGCCGGTCTGGAGATTAGTTCGATCAAAGATGTCACCCCCATACCGCACAATGGGTGCCGTCCGCCGAAGCGACGTCGCTGAGGCAAAGGTAAGGAGGTTTCAATTTTGGCCAGATATACCGGCCCGAAATGCCGGATTTGCCGGCGTGAAGGCGAAAAGCTTTTTCTCAAGGGCGATAGGTGCTTCACTGAGAAGTGCGCGATGGAGCGTCGACCTTATCCGCCCGGTGATCATGGACAGAGTCGCAGGAGAAAACAAAGCGAGTACGGTCTGCAGCTGCGCGAAAAGCAGAAGACTCGCAGAATATACGGTGTGATGGAGAAGCAATTCCACCGCTATTACGAGCAGGCCGCCCGTCGTAAGGGTGTTACGGGTGAACTGCTGCTCCAGTATCTGGAGCGCCGACTGGATAATGTCATTTATAGGCTCGGCCTGGCTTCTTCGCGTACGGAAGGGCGTCAGCTCGTCCGTCACGGTCACTTTCTAGTGAATGGCCGCAAGACGGACATCCCGTCTTACGAAGTGCGGGAGGGTGACGTCATAGATCTCAAGCAGGCCTCGCGCCAGCTTCCGAGGTTCCAGGAACTCGCCGAGTTGGCCGCCGGTCGCGGTCTTCCGGAATGGCTCTCGATGGACTGGGAGAATTCCCGAGGCATCGTGATGCGACTGCCCAATCGCGAAGACATCGACATTACCGTGCAGGAACACCTCATCGTCGAGATGTATTCTCGCTGATAGATTGCGTCAGGTTTACACGATGTAGGGGGGCGGCGGATGCTAGAGATAGAGAAACCAACCATCCGGGCTGAAGAGGGCAATGAAGACGGTTCGTACCGCAAGTTCGTAGTGGAACCCCTGGAGCGGGGATACGGGACCACACTCGGCAATTCGTTGCGACGAGTGCTCCTGTCATCCATTCCCGGGGCCGCGGTAACCACGATAGAAATTGAAGGCGTGCAGCATCAATTCGATACGGTACCCGGCGTCGTCGAGGACGTGGCCGAGATCATAATGAATCTAAAAGATCTGGTGCTTCGCGTCCACTCGACCGAACCCCAGCGAGTTAGGCTCGAGATTGAGGGCGAAGGTGAAGTCACCGGAGCCGATCTGAAGTTGCCCGCTGACGTAGATCTGCTCAATCCGGATGTGCACATCGCGACCCTGGATCACCGGGCGCGATTGTACATGGAGATGACGGTACGTCAGGGAAGGGGCTATGTCCCCGCACCCGAGAACAAGGAAGAGGGACAGCACATCGGCGTGATAGCGGTGGATAGCATCTTCAGCCCGGTACGCCGGGTTAACTTCGCCGTCGAGAACACGCGGGTGGGCCAGATCACCGACTACGATCGATTGGTCCTCGAAGTTTGGACCAACGGGAGTATAACGGCAGATGAAGCGGTTGGACTGGCGGCCAAGGTAATCAGAGAACATCTCGCCCTTTTCGTAGGATTGACCGAGGGCCCCGAAGAAGAGCCCGAGATAATGGTCGAGCCGGAAGAAGAGGAACGAAATCGCTTCCTCGAACGCAGTATCGAAGAGTTGGGATTGTCGGTTCGTTCCTTCAATTGTCTCAAGAGGGCAGATATCGACAGCATAGGTGAACTGGTTGCCCTGACGCCCGAAGAGGTTCTGAAGATTCGGAACCTCGGCGAGAAGTCGCTGGAAGAAATCACCGAGAAACTTGAAGAGCACGAGATGCAGCTGGCGGATTCGGAGTCGGAATAGTTTCTGAACCACGGTTCGTGCCTTGAGGGGAGATGGCGCCACGTGCGTCCCAAGAAGCTTAATAGACCCAAGGATGAGCGCAGAGCTCTGTTGCGCGGTCTCGTGACCTCCATTTTGGAGCACGAGCGCGTCGAGACCACGCATGCGAGGGCTCAGGCCGCTCAGCCCCTTGTCGAGAAAACAATAACTCTCGGGAAGCGTGGAGATTTGCATGCTTTCCGCCAGATACTGTCGTTCGTGAATAAAGAGGATGTCGCCAAGAAAGTCGTCGATACCCTGGGTCCCAGATATCAGGATAGACCCGGTGGTTACACCAGGATCCTCAAGACTGCCCCCCGGCGGGGCGATGGTGCACAAATGGCCATCCTGGAACTGGTTTGAGGGAGGCGCTCGCGGTGCGATCTGCGGGCCCTCCCCTCATCGAATTTCGCGATGCCGGTTACACGTATCGCCGGGGCGAAGAGGGCGAGATCGAGGCCGTTAAGGGTGTCGATCTTCGCATCGACCGCGGCGAGTTTGTCGCGGTAGTCGGGAGCAACGGATCTGGAAAATCGACCCTGGCCAAGATGATGAATGCCCTACTTGTACCCACCGAGGGCGAGGTTATCGTCGACGGCAAGAACACCTCTAACGACGATAACGTGTGGGATATTCGCCGTACGGTGGGTATGGTATTCCAAAATCCCGATAACCAACTGGTGAGTACCACCGTCGAGGAGGAAGTGGCGTTTGGCCTCGAAAACCTCGGTGTGCCGACGGCGGAAATGCGCGGAATCATCGACAGGGTATTGGATGAAATCGGGTTAACCGAACTTCGCAGACGCGAGCCTCATAATCTGTCGGGAGGCCAGAAACAACGCGTCGCAATAGCCGCCGTTCTGGCGATGGAGCCGACGTGTATAGTTCTGGATGAAGCGACTTCGATGCTCGATCCCAAAGGCAGGATGGACGTTATGGAAACCGCGCGCCATCTTTGTCGCGACAGGAATCTGGCCGTCGTCTTCATTACCCACTTTATGGAGGAGGCAGTGGACGCCGACAGGGTCGTCGTATTCGATGAGGGACGGGTGGCCGTGGACGGTGCGCCGGAGACCATATTCGGTGAAGGTCTGCAGCTGGAAGCGGTGGGATTGGACGTTCCGGTGGTCACCGCTTTGGCCAGAGGTTTGTCGTCGCGAGGATTCGAGATAGACCCGACGATAACCCGCGTCGACGGATTTGTGGAGGCAGTATGCCGATTGAACTCGAGAACGTAAGTTATGTCTATTCGCCCGGTAGCCCCTGGGAGCACCGTGCCCTCAGTGAGGTTAACCTCAGGATTGAAGACGGAGAGTTTCTGGGCATAGTGGGACCTACGGGATCGGGAAAGTCTACGCTTATTCAGCACATGAACGGGCTCTTGTTTCCGACCGGTGGCCGCGTGATCGTCGACGGAGACGAAGTCGGCAGTGATAAAGCCGCCCTCAAACGACTGCGGCGTAAGGTCGGAATGGTTTTTCAATACCCCGAACATCAGTTGTTCGAGGAGACTGTAGAGGCGGATATCGCCTTCGGACCAAAGAATTTGGAATTGGATTCTCAAGAGATTTCGGAACGTGTTCGTTGGGCTGCCGAGGCCGTCGGCCTGTCGGAAGACATTCTGGCGCGTTCTCCTTTCGAGCTGTCCGGGGGCCAAATGCGACGTGTGGCCATAGCCGGAGTGCTCGCGATGCGGGGAAACACATTGATCCTCGATGAACCAACCAGCGGATTGGATCCCCGCGGCCGCGCGAGCCTCGTGGAGCAACTGCGCAGGCTGAACGCCGACGGCATGACCATGGTGATGGTCTCGCACAGTATGGAAGATATGGCACAGCTGGTAAACAGGATGGCCGTCCTCTCGGAGGGTCGAGTCGTGATCCAGGGGAGCAAGCGAGAGGTGTTTTCGAGGATCGAGGATCTCGCGAGCCTCTCCCTCGACGTACCGCGGGTTACGCAGGTTATGTTGCGACTCCGTGAAGCGGGCCTTCCAATGCCGCTGGACGTGTTCACGGTGGACGAGGGTGTCGAGGCACTGGCAGGTATGCTTGAGGGAGATCGCCTTGTTTAGTAACAGTGTGACCATCGGACAATACCTACCCGGTGAATCGTTGGTTCACCGCCTGGATCCCCGCACGAAAATACTCGGCGTGCTGGGTTATGTGATCATACTGTTTTTGGTCAGGGACTTTACCGGTTATGGAGTGATGGCCCTGATTACGGCCGCGATGGCCGCGGTGGCGCAGGTCCCGGTACGGATGCTAGTTCGTGGGCTACGTCCCGTTTTGTTCATCATAATCCTCACCGTCGCGCTCAACGCCATCATGACGCCGGGAGAAGTTCTGGGGTCGATCGGGCCTCTTACCATAACGAGAGAGGGCATATATCAGGCGGCCACTATGGCCTCTCGATTGCTACTCCTGATAATCACCACCTCGATGCTTACTCTGACTACGGCACCCATCGATCTTACCGACGGATTGGAATACCTGCTCGGTCCCTTTCGCCGCATAGGTGTTCCCGCCCACGAGCTGGCCATGATGATGACGATAGCGCTCAGGTTCATTCCCACGCTGCTGGACGAGGCGGAGCGCATCATGAAAGCACAGATGGCCCGCGGGGCGGATTTTCAAAGCGGTGGTTTTGTACAGCGAGCCAGGAACATGGTTCCGCTGCTGGTGCCGCTTTTCGTCAGCGCCTTTAGGCGCGCCGATGACCTGGCCCTGGCCATGGAAGCGCGTTGTTACCGTGGTGGCGTTGGAAGATCGAGATTCAAGATATTGAAGTTGAGTGGCGCCGATGTCGCCGCGGGTGCAGTGATGGCGGCCGGTTTTGCTTTCGCCCTGGTGGTGTGACGTGAAATGATCCTTCTTACGGTGGCCTATGACGGAACTGGTTTCTACGGTTTTCAGAAGCAGCGAGAGGAACCCACCGTTCAGAGTGTGCTACATACGGCGCTAGAGAAGATCAACCGTCGACCGACGCAGGTTCGTGGCGCCGGCCGCACGGACTCGGGGGTGCATGCGTTCGCCCAGGCCGTTTGTTTTCGACCGAGCGTGGACATACCGGTGGATCGATGGCCACCTGCTTTGAACCGGGAATTGCCCGACGGGATTTGGGTAAAGAGCGCCCGGGAAGTGGATGCGGACTTCGATCCCCTGGGGTGGGCGCACTGGAAGCACTATCGCTATCGCATTCGCCGGGATGACTCCGGATTGCCGTTCCTCGCAAACTATGCGTGGCATCTGTTCGGGGTCCTGGACGCGCGCGCGATGCAGCGCGCCGGGGACGAACTGACGGGCGAGAGGGACTTCGCCGCCTTTCAGGTCACGGGTCGTCCCGTACGGAGTACGGTGCGCAACATGTATCGGCTCGGGATCACGGAAGACGATCACGGGTACTGCGTCGATCTCATTGCGGACGGGTTCCTGTACAAGATGGCGAGGAGTATAGTAGGTACCCTGGTGGAAATCGGCAGAGGCGGGATGACACTTCGGCAGATGTGCGATGCCAGAGATCGAGGTGATCGCTCATCGATGGGGCCGACGGCTCCGGCGCACGGCCTGTTTTTGGTTCGGGTTGGATATGAGGAACTAGACGACGGTACAATTGACGCTGGTTGACGCAGTCGATACAATCGGAATTGTTCTTGAGAGTGCTATGAGGGAGGATGCGATGAAGGATACGTATATGGCAAAGGAGGCGGAGGTATCCCGTGACTGGTGGGTCGTCGATGCATCGGACGTTCCCCTCGGCCGGCTGAGCACGTTTGTTGCTCGAATCCTCCGTGGCAAACACAAGCCGACCTTCACTCCCCACGTGGATACCGGGGATTTCGTCATTGTAGTCAATGCGGACAAGGTGGTCCTGACCGGACGAAAGGCGGAACAGAAATTCTATCACCGCCACAGCAACTACCCCGGGGGACTGAAGAGTACGGCTTACGGCGAGCTTCTGCGAAAGAAGCCCGCATTCGTCGTGGAAAAAGCGGTTAAAGGTATGTTGCCGAAGAACAAGCTGGGCCGTCGGATGGCCAAGAAACTCAAAGCATATGCCGGTCCCGACCATCCGCACGAAGCCCAGTCGCCAAAGCCCTTGGAAGTGGAACTTTAAGATTGATCGAAAGGAGGGATGATCTTGGCATTAGTCCAGTTTTGGGGCACGGGTCGTCGCAAGGAAGCCGTCGCCCGTGTTAGGCTGATTCCCGGCGGTGGACGCATAACCGTCAATGACCAGGATATCGACGAGTATTTCCCCCTGGCTACCATGCGCGAGTGGGCCCTCACGCCCCTACGCGTCGTTAACGCGTTGGCCGACTACGATGTCGTGGCACGCGTTCACGGTGGAGGTATCTCCGGACAGGCGGGCGCTCTTCGGCTCGGTATCGCGCGGGGCCTGATCGAGGCGCAGCCCGAGCTTCGTAAGCGTCTCAAGTCCGAGGGTTTGTTGACGCGCGATCCGCGCATGAAGGAACGCCGCAAGTACGGTTTGAAGAAGGCCAGGAAGGCTTCCCAGTTCTCCAAGCGCTGAGCGAGTGGGTGGTCGAGTTCATTTTCTACCGGTGATACGTTGTGGGAGATCACCTCGGCCATGGTTCGCGTGGCCTCACGTGCGCCGAGGTACGCTCTCCGGTGTAGCCGGGACTTCAGTCCACCCACCGGCTCGAGGTTCGACGTCGCCCGGCGGCGACGTCCAGGCCACCCACAAGACCCGACATAAACTGATCCTAACACCCATCTGGCGGCACTTTATGCCCGCCGTCCGGACGGTCTTGGGCAAAGATCCCCGCGGTTTTCTCCCGAAGGTGTCCCAATGCAAAATCGTCATAGCTCATCTAGATCCGACGATATCCGCCCTCCCACGAGGCTGTGTTATACTTCGAGTAAAGAGCGATAAAACGGAGGTGGAGTGAGATGGAAGATGGAGTAGTCGGTACTGCTCTGGTTCCCCATCCTCCGATTTTGTTCGAAGAGATCGGAGGTAAAGAGTCAGAAAGGGTGGCGGAGACTAAAGCCGCGATGAGTCGCGTCGCCGGCTGGATCCGAAAATTGGACGCGCAAGTTCTCATAGTCATTTCTCCTCACGGACCTCTCAGCCGCGGTGGCATCGTCGGATTGGGTGGGAGTTCGGCCACGGCCGACTTTGCAAGATTTGGCGTTCCCGACCTCGCCGTGGATCTTACACTGGATGAAGCAGTCATGGAGACGATCTCGGAACTTTGCTCCGAGGCGGACATCACCTTGCGGCTCGATCCCGCATCCGCCGACGGTGCGGACCACGGTGTCGGGGTACCTCTTCTGGCCCTGAGGAGAGAGGGCGTGGAATTGCCGACCGTGGTTTTCGGTTACCCTGCATTCTATCGAGAAGATTTGTGGAGATTTGGCAACATCCTGCACGAGGCGGCGAAACGTCAGGGACTACGGGCCGTAGTAATCGCCAGCGGTGACCTATCACATCGTCTTCAACCCGGAGCTCCCGCCGGTTACGATCCCAGGGCGGGTGAGTTTGATCTGGCCCTGGTTCGCGCCTTTAGGAGGGGTGAGCCCGACGCCCTGTGGGAACTGCCGACTCAGGTGGTCGAAAGAGCGGGGGAGTGCGGCTATCTTCCGGTGTTGGTCGCCTTAGCCGCCGCAAAGGCCGTCGATCCCGACCCCGTTACCGTGCTGTATTCCTACCAGGGACCTTTCGGAGTGGGCTACGCTGTGGGTACGATTACCCCTCGAGAATATGTGGGTTTGCTCGATCCCTCGGGTTTCGCGAGGGAAAGTATCCGTCATTACCTCAGGGAGGGTAAATCCGTGGCCGTCCCCGGCCTCTTGAGCGATACCCTCGCCTCGGCCGGTGCCTGTTTCGTTACCCTGCACCTCGACCACCAGTTGCGCGGTTGCATCGGAACGGTGGAACCGGTGGAAGAGAATCTGGCATCGGAGATAATCAGAAATTCGATCGCCGCCGCGACGAGAGATCCGCGCTTTCCTCCCGTGGATTTTCGCGAGCTGGGGGATATGGAGATTTCGGTGGATGTGCTCTCCGACCCGGAGCCGGCGGACGTGGAGGATCTCGATCCGAAACGGTACGGTGTCATAGTATCCGTAGGGGGCCGGCGCGGTCTCCTGCTACCCGATATCGCCGGCATCGACGACGTGAAGCGACAGCTGGAAGTCGCCTGCCAGAAAGCCGGAATTGCGCCGGACTCCGATAATTACGAAATCTCTCGCTTTGAGGTGGATCGCTATGGACCTTCCTAGGCGGGCCATGTACGCCGATGATATTCGCGAGGACGGGCGTATACCATGCAGGCTATGCCCGTGGGAGTGCCTGATACCTCCGGGTTTTCGGGGTGTCTGCGGAGTAAGGGAGCACAGAGACGGTATGCTCATCCCCCTGAACTATGGGATGGTCGCTGCCGCGGCGCTGGATCCGGTGGAGAAGAAACCTCTCTACCACTTCAAGCCCGGTACGACACTGTTTTCCCTCGGGGCGGCGGGGTGTAACATGTCCTGCGCCTTCTGTCAGAATTGGGAACTCTCCTCACCTCCCGAGGGAATAATCCCCGGGAATTACATTAGCCCCGATGAATCCGTGAGATTGCTGCAACAACACGACGATGGAAACTGTTCCGGTGTGGCATACACCTACTCGGAGCCGCTAATGTGGTACGAGTACGTGATGGATCTGGCGCCGCGGGTGCGCGAAGCCGGGTATTCTAACGTCCTGGTAACCAACGGTTACGCCAACGAAGAACCGTGGTCCTCGGTCCTCCAATGGATAGATGCCTGTAACGTCGACGTCAAGGGTTTCGATGCCGATTTCTACCGCAAGTATTGCGGAGGAGACCTGGATGTTGTCAGAAGAAACGTCGAGACCGCCTTGGGGGCCGGAGTGCACGTGGAGGTAACCCTGTTGGTGATCCCCGAAGGCACCGATGATCCCGATGATATCAGGAATCTCGCGCGATGGCTGGCCCGGTTGGACCCGGATATTCCCCTGCACATCAGCCGATATTTCCCCCACCATCGCATGCAGCGTCCCGCGACGCCGCTCGGAACCCTGAAAAGAGTGCAGGAGTTGGTCATGCAGGAATTGAATAATGTTTATCTGGGTAACGTTAATATACCGGGTGGCGGTGACACCGTATGTAAGACGTGTGGCACTACACTCATAGAACGTTCCGGGTATCGGGTGAAAATCGTCGGTTTGGGCGAACGGGGAAAATGCATTGAATGCGGTACCCGCGCCAACTTAGTGCTCTGATACCCCCACGAACATTGACGAAGAAGGAGGAGTTGGCTATGGCTAAGGATCTCAAAGGCCGCGATTTCGTATCGTTGCACGACTTCACCGCCGAGGAAATCTGGCAGATATTGGAGACGGCTCGGGCGAGCAAGCTTCGGCTCAAGACCGGTCTGGCGGATCGCCCCCTCGAAGGCAAGACGCTGGGGATGATCTTCACCAAACCTTCCACCCGCACGAGGATTTCTTTCGAGGTGGGCATCTGGCAATTGGGCGGCGTCGGATTGTTCCTCAGCGCCAACGAGTTGCAGCTGCGCAGGGGAGAGACCATCGACGACACCGCGCGAGTCCTATCTCGCTATTTGGACGGCATAATGATCAGGACCTACGATCACGAAGATGTAGTGGATCTCGCTCGCTACTCGGATATCCCCGTGATTAACGGACTGACCGATCTTCTGCATCCGTGCCAGGCGGCCTCGGATCTACTCACCATCTGGGAGAAACTCGGCAGAATAGAGAACGTGAAGCTGGCGTTTACCGGTGATGGGAATAACAATATGGTTCACTCCCTCATGTTCGCGGGGGCGAAGATCGGGCTGGATGTTCGGATCGCCTCCCCCGAGGGTCATCAACCGGACCGCGAGGTCACCGAGATGGTCCTCGAGGACGCCAGGAAGAGCGGTGCCCGGATAACGATCACCGAAGATCCCGCGGAGGCTGTCCGCGGCGCGGACGTGGTCTATGCCGACGTATGGACGAGCATGGGCCAGGAAGAAGACAGAACCGAACGTCTCGAAGTCCTCCAGCCCTATCAGGTCAACTCCAAACTATGGGCGGAGGTCGGAGATGGTGCCATCTTCATGCACTGTCTGCCGGCACATCGTGAAGAAGAAGTGACGACGGAAATCATCGACGGTCCGATGTCCGTCGTGTTCGATCAGGCCGAGAATCGGTTGCACGCCCAAAAGGCAATAATGGCTTTGACGATGTAGTGGAATCCAAGAAACCCGGGAGGTTTTCGATGTCGCAAGATAGAGTCAGAGTGCTAATAATGGGTGCCGCCGGACGAGATTTCCACGATTTCAACACCTATTTCCGCGATCGGAATGAATACGAGGTCGTGGCGTTTACGGCTACACAGATTCCCGATATAGAAGGGCGATCCTACCCGGCAGCACTCGCCGGTTCCCTCTACCCCGACGGAATACCAATTCGAGGAGAGGAAGAACTCGAGGATCTGATAGAGGAGGCGGCCATAGACGAGGTCGTGTTTTCTTATAGCGATGTATCCCACGAATATGTGATGCACCGTGCTTCCCGAGTGCTGGCTTCCGGGGCGGGTTTTCGCTTCCTCCCCCCCGAGGAGACCATGTTGCGATCCCCCAAACCCGTAGTAGCGGTTACCGCCGTCCGCACCGGAGTGGGTAAGAGCCAGACGACGCGTCGCGTAGCCGACATATTGACGGAGATGGGTAAGCGAGTCGTAGTCGTGCGCCATCCCATGCCCTACGGTGACCTGGCCGCCCAGGCGGTACAGCGTTTCGCGGATTATTCGGACCTCGACAAGCATGAATGTACCATCGAGGAACGAGAGGAATATGAACCCCATCTCGATCGCGGGCTGGTAGTGTATGCCGGGGTGGACTACGAAGCCATACTCCGTCAGGCGGAGAAAGAGGCGGACGTCGTCCTCTGGGACGGGGGAAACAACGATCTGCCCTTCTATGGGCCGGACTTGCACATAACCCTGGTCGACCCCCATCGTGCCGGACACGAACTTAAATACCATCCGGGCGAGGCCAATCTGCGTCGCTCCGACGTGTTGCTCATCAACAAGATCGAAACCGCTCCACCGGAGGGAGTTCGCGCGGTACGGGATGCGATCGCCGAGGCAAATCCGAACGCTTTGGTGATAGACGCGGCATCGCCAGTATTCGTCGAGAATCCGGAGTGGATTCGGGGTAAGAGGGTACTCGTGGTTGAGGATGGCCCCACCCTTACCCACGGAGGGATGCAGTACGGTGCCGGAGTCATAGCCGCGCAGAAATACGGAGCCGCAGAAATAGTCGACCCGAGACCATTTACCGTGGGCAGCATAACGGATACCTTCGAGAAGTACCCGGGAATCGGTTCCGTTTTGCCGGCCATGGGGTACGGCCCGGCTCAAGTTTCGGATCTGGCAGATACGATCGAGGCCGCGGAGGTCGATCTGGTCGTAATAGCCACGCCCATAGATCTTCGACGGTTGATCGATATCGACAAGCCCGCATTGCGCGTTCGATACGAACTGCAGGAGATCGGAACGCCGACCCTCAAAGAAGTGCTAGGAGAAAGACTCCGCTGAAGCGGAGATAGTTCGGATTATTCGATCGAGCCGGGATGGTTTGAAAGCGCCATTTCGGTAGTGACTGGAGTGATTGAAGTGTCGGAATCTACCGAGGCTAATAGGGTATACCGGCGTTTGCGCGAGGAGGATTTCAAACTGACCCGCCAGCGCCGCATAATCGTGGGGGCTCTACTCAAACACGAGGCGCAGCATCCCTCCGCGGAGGAGCTGCACCAGCTGGTGCGACAACAGTTGCCCGACGTCGGCCTGGCCACGGTCTATCGGACTCTCGATCTATTGGAGCGTCTCGGCATCATCCGCGGTATGGATTTCGGAGATGGGCGAACCCGGTACGAACTCACCAGTGAATTGCATCAGCATCACCATCTCATTTGCGTGCGCTGTGGCGCCATACAGGAAGTGGACGAGGATCTACTGGGTGACGTAGAAGACCAGATTGCGGGCAGAACCGGCTTCACCATAGTAGACCATGACCTAAAAATCTACGGGATTTGCCAAAAGTGCCGCGAGAGTATCGAGGATGAGGAAGGGTCTTTCGGAAAGGAATGAATATGCCGATCGATTGGCGGTTGATCTTGTCGACTTTTGGCGTCATCTTCCTGGCCGAACTCGGCGACAAGACCCAGGTGGCGGCCATGATGATGAGTGCGGAATCGAAAAGCGCCGGGTCGGTGTTCATCGGTGCGGCCTCCGCTTTGGTGTTGAGCTCCCTGCTCGCGGTTACTTTCGGAGGCGCTTTGGCGCGCGTGGTGCCGGCCGAATATATACGGCTGGCTGCTGGTAGTGTTTTCATAGTGCTCGGAGTCTTCGTTATCCTGGGCCGTTAATGTGGCTTGAAAGGGGTTCGGGTGTCCTCTATAATTACTGTTACGAATTGGCGCCTATAGCTCAGTCGGATTAGAGCACCGGCCTCCGGAGCCGGGAGCGCAGGTTCGAGTCCTGCTAGGCGCACAGAGGGGGCGGTTTAACCGCCCCCTTTCCGTGTAACGCTCAGACCTTCCCTCGATGAGATTTTAACGCCGTCGCCACACCCATACCCCCGTTTACGCACATGCTGGCCAATCCCAGCTGATTTGGCTCGAGGCGATGATCCAATGCGACGAGCATTCGGACTCCGGTCATCCCGATGGGGTGACCCAGAGCTATGGCTCCACCCTCCGGATTGACCCGCTGCGGCGGAAGGTCGAGTTCCTTGAGACAGGCCAAAACCTGAACTGCGAAGGCCTCGTTTAGCTCGATGCTCGAGAAATCCTCGAGATCGGTGCCGAGACGCTCCATGAGCCCGGCGATGGCCGGGACCGGTCCTACCCCCATTCGCTCCGGTTGTACGCCCGCCTGAGCGAAATCCAGGACTTCCGCAGCGCCCTCGATACCCCGCTCGGTGGCATAGCGTTCCGAGACGACGAGCAGGGCGGCGGCCCCATCTGCTATCGCCGAAGCGTTGCCCGCCGTTACCTGCCCCCCTTCTTTGAACACCGGTGGGAGTCGGGCTATCTTCTGCAAAGAGGTGTCTCGTCTCGGGCACTCATCCTCTCCGAGCTGCGATTCCCCGCGGCGGGTACGCAAGGTTATGGGGGTCGTCCGCGAGTCGAATGCTCCCCGCTCTTGAGCCCCGACCGCCCGGCGATGGGATTCCAGAGCGTACCGATCGCTTTCTGCCCTCTCGATACCGTATTCGTCGGCCAGGCTTTCGGCGGTCATGCCCATGTGTTGATCGCTTAGCGCACATATGAATCCGTCGCGGTAGAGCGCATCGTGGAGGGTGGAGTTGCCGAGTTTGTAGCCCCAGCGTGCGTCCTCCAGTAGATAGGGAATGCGACTCATCGCCTCCACACCTATGACCATGACACAATTGGCATTACCCGCCCGTATGGTCTCCGAGGCCAACTGGACCGCCTTCATGCCGGAACCGCAAGCCATGTTCACCGTGTAGGCGGGGACACTCAGGGGCAGATCCGTCCTTTGTACCAGCTGCCTACCGAGGTTCGGTCCGGTGCCGGCCTGCCGGGCATTGGCCGCGACCAGTTCGTCTACGGACGCCGGGTCCACTCCGCTACGCTCTATACTTGCTCGCCCGGCGATCTCTCCAAGGTCGGCCGCGGTGAAATTCTTCAGTGCGCCACCGAATTTGCCCAGGGGTGTGCGGACGCTACCGGTCAAGAACACTCTCTGGTTCAACTGAGCCAACTCCCTTCCATACTACGGATGCTCGACGACCGCCTCTTCGGTTAATCCGCTGATCTCTTCATCGGATAGGCCCAGGACGTTCGAAAGAATCTCTCGGGTATGTTCTCCCAGTTTCGGAGGCGGTCCCGCCTCTACTTCGGGACTTCTCGAAAGCCGCATCGGCGATCTCGCCATCGTCAAAGTGCCGGCTTCTGGGTGAGGGACTTCCAGCAGCATGCGACGTGCCTCTATCTGGGGGCACTCGGAGACGTCCCGAACGGTTTGCACCGGTCCTGCCGGTACGCTGGCGCTTTGGAGTCGTCGCACCGCGTCCTCTCGAGTCATGGGAGCCAGCCACTGCTCCAAAACGGTTCTAATGTATTCCTGGTTTTGCGCGCGATCCGGTCCCGTGAGGCATCTGGGATCCTCGATTAGATCCTCGCGATCCATCGCCCGTGCGAGGCGCGCCCACATATCGTCGGTGGGAATGTTTATCGCCACGTATCCGTCGCGAACCGCGTATGCGCCTCGGGGTCCCAGGACGCGCTCGCGGCCCCGCGTCGGACCCTCCCCGGTCATGGAATATAGGGCGATGGCCCGCTCGTTTAGTGACACCATACTGTCGTACATCGAGGTATCTACCATCTGACCCAAACCGGTTGTCTCGCGTTGGTAGAGTGCCATCATTATGGAAAGTGCGTTTATGATACCCGAATACACGTCGGCCATCCCGTAGATGGTATATGTCGGAGGCCGATCTTCGAATCCCACGATGTCCATGATCCCCGACATCGCTTCGGTGACAATGTCGAAAGCCGGCCAGTTCTTGTAAGGACCCGCGTAATCTTCGAGCCGTCCGAATCCACTGATCGCCGCATATATCAGCCCGGGATTATCACTGGACAATGCGTCGTAATCTAGCCCCAGCCGCTTCATCGATCCGGGGCGCAGGTTCTCCACGACAACGTCGGATCGTTTCGCGAGAGAACGAAATATTTTCCTGCCGCGGGAGGAAGCCATATCCAGGGCGATGCTCTTTTTGCTCCTGTTGTACTCGATGAAGCCGCCGGCGATCTGTTGTCCGTCCGGGCCCTCCAGGTAGGGTCCCATGGTCCTTCTCGGATCTCCCGTGCCGGGACGCTCAACCTTTATCACCTCGGCGCCGGCGTCGGCCAGAAGCTGGGTGCAGTATGGGCCGGTTATGAATTGCTCGACGGCCAGTATTCGAACACCCGCCAGGGGGAAATCTCCCTTTTCCTCAATTCTCGTCATTGATCGTTCTCCTCTCCGGTAAAGACGCTGGATGCTCGCGTGCTCAGGGAAGCGGGAGTCTCGCCAGGTCTTGGAGTCCCGCAATTACGCCGGCTGCGAGACGGTCCACCTCGGAGGCCTCGATGACCAGGGGAGGCCCTATCAGGAAGTGATCCCCTCGCACCCCGCCGACAGTTCCTCCACCGGGATAAACTACGACGCCCCGTTCCATGATTAGCTCCGTGGCCCGTTCCGCCATCGACCCGGCCGGTGTGGCGAAGGGGGATTTCTTCGCTCGATCCTGCACCAATTCGACGCCGACCATGAGACCGAGGCCGCGTACGTCTCCGACGAGGGGATTCTCTTTTAGCGGTGCCAGCCGCTCCATCAGGAGGGTGCCCATCTCCGCGGCATTTTCTCTCAAAGAGTTTTTTAGATAATATTCCGCGACGGCGACTCCCGCGGCGCAGGCCAGTGGGTTTCCCCCGTAGGTATGGCCGTGAACGAATCGACCGCTGCCGCTGCGAAAAGCCCGCCAGATGTCATCTCCCACCAGGACGCCGCCGAGCGGCATGTACCCGGCCCCCATTCCCTTGGCGAGAGTGATCATGTCCGGAACCGTGTCCCAGTGTTCCATGGCGAAGTGCTTCCCGGTCCGGCCGAACCCGGTCATCACCTCGTCGGCTATGTACAATACGTCGTAGCGGTCACAGATTTCTCGAATCGTTGGGTGGTAGTCCGCGGGTGGAACCAGGGCGCCCGCCGCGGCGCCGACTACCGGCTCGGCGATAAAGGCGCTGACATATTCCGCTCCCACTTTGTTGATGGCCTCCTCCAATTCGAGAGCGCACGGAACCCCGCAGTCATCGGGATCTAGATCGTAGGGGCAGCGATAACAGTAAGGAGCGTTGATGTGGGGGAAATCCAAAAGGTAGGGCCGATAGGCGCGCCGTCGCGCCACGATACCGCTCGCGGACATGGCGCCAACGGTGTTGCCGTGGAAGGAATTCCAACGGGATATGACGACCGACTTTTGGCTCTGCCCGTCTCGCTCCAGGTAATACTGGCGGGCCATCTTGACGGCGGCCTCGTTGGCCTCGGAACCACCCGATACGAGATAAAGTCTATCGAGGCTCGGAGGTGCCATCCCGGCCACCAGTTCGGCCAGTCTGGCGATCGGTCGCGAGGCGAATCGGGACAGGTGGGCGAACGCGAGGCGGTTAGCCTGCTCGTAGATTGCCCGCGCCACTTCCTCCACTCCGTGCCCGATATTGGATACCAGGGCTCCGGAACAACCGTCGAGGTATTCCGCCCCATCCTCGTCGTAAAGGAATACTCCACGTCCGTCAACGATTACTGGATGATCACGCCCAACATTGCGAAAGAAAACGTTGCGGCCGAATCCGCTCTCCGACAATTGCACTACTCCTCTCGCGTACCGTCTTCGTCTCCGCCTTCCGATTGCAGGTAGATATCGTTTTCTTTCCAGAAGTCCTCCATTTCCCGTAGGGCCGTCGTCGTCTTCTCCTCGTCGAGCGTCCCGAGGGCAGCCAGTAGGGCATTCGCCAGACTCAAAGGGGCGCACAACGAATCGGCGAAGGAGAGGTGACCGCTGTCGGCGGCCAGGACGATGTCGGCGTTGGGGGCCAGGGGAGACATCGGCCCGTCGGTTATCGCTATTGTGGTGGCCCGACGGCTCGAGGCGATCGCCAGCATTCGAACGGTTTCGGCGGCGTAGCGGGGGAAGGAAAATGCCAAGACGACATCCCCGGGACCCACGCACATCATCGCGTCCAGCCCGTGGGTGGCGCCGGTGGAGGGTAGGATCACGTTTCGTAACACCCAATTGAGGCCGAGGGCGAATACGTGGGCCACCCCGTAGGTTGCGCGCCCACCGAGGACGTAGATGCGGTTCGCCGCGCGAAGTTCTTCGGCCGCCCGCCAGAAATCTCGACGGTTCAGGTTGCGGGAAGTGTTTTCGATGGAGTGTGCGTCGGCGTCCATCACTCTCGCGATGAGGGTGGTGTCCCCATCCTGGTTCTTCGAAAGGTTCGTCAATCTCCTCACTGTATCCAGCCGGCTTCGGATGACCGATTGTACTGCGCCGCGGAACTGAGGATAACCGGAGTATCCCAGACGACGCGCCAGCCGGATTACGGTGGACTCACTGGCCCCGGTCCGTCGAGCCAGCTCTCGTGCCGTCGTGAAGGCGACGGTCTCGTAGTCCCGGGCGATGAGGGCGGCGATCTTTCTCTGTGAGACAGTCAGATCGTTCCTGCGATTCGCTATCCTGGAGAAGATATCATCCATCTGGTGTTCTCCCGTCAATAACGCCAATGTCGTGACGGCTATCCATCATCCAGCAACTTCCTCTTCGATCGACGAATTCCTGTCGGCGAGGAATTCGACTTCGGAGGGCGAAGTGAGAATCTGGTGCTCGGTCGGTAAGGTTGGGGGTGGCAAGAGGCGATGAGATCGGTATTTCGAAATGGCGTCGTGTACACGATGGATCCCGAAAGGCCCGTGGTGGAAGGCTTCGTCGTCGAGGATGGGGTCATAGTATCCCTCGACGCTGGACCGATCGAGTGTGGGAAGATGATAGATTTGCGGGGCGCGACGGTCCTTCCCGGTGTCATAGACTCCCACACCCATTTCGTATCCTATTGTTCCGACTTGTTGGCCGGCGTAGATGTCGCCGGATGCGACTCGGCCGACGAAGTCGCCGAGGCGGTGCGTGATGCGTTGCGTGCCGGTGTACCCACGCGGTCAGGGAGGTGGGTGCTCGGCGGAGGGTGGGATAAGAACCGCTGGTCTGGGGACGAATTCCCGTGCAAAGATGACCTCGATTCGGCCGTCCGGGACCGCCCCGTCGCCCTCTACAGTAGGGATTGTCATGCTCTCTGGCTGAACACGGCTGCCCTGGCAGAGGCGGGGATCACCCGGGACAGTGAGGCCCCTCCGGGTGGGGAGATTCGGCGGAAAGTCGATGGAAGCCCGAGTGGCATACTCCTCGACTCCGCGATGGAACTGGCGCGCCGGGTGATATCTCCGCCCTCAGAGGAAGAGATGCTCCAGGCCGTTCGCGAGGGGATCGAGCTCGCCAACTCCCTCGGTATCACGGGGATCGTAGCGTGCGAAGGTCGGGATGCCTTTCGAGTTCTGTCGCGCCTTGCCGGGGCGAGGACTCCGGCGCTTCGAACCTGGATTACGCTTCCCGAAGATGCGCTGGATGCTGCGGAGAGGATCGGTCTTCGGCGGGGAGTGGGCAATGCTTACTTCAGCGTGGTGGGCTTGAAGATAATGCTGGATGGTTCTCTCGGGTCGCAGACCGCCTATCTCGAGGAGCCTTACGAGGATGACGGTGGTGGAGATTATCGGGGTCTTCTTTTGAAAAACTGCACCGAGCTCGCCGAGCTGGTCGAGCGCGCCGCGGCTTTGGGTTTGCCTTCTTTCATCCACGCCATCGGAGACGCGGCCTGCGAGCTGGCGATATCTTCGCTGGAAAGACACGGGATGGGAATGTCGGGTCACAGGATAGAACACGCGCAGCTGCTAGGAGCGGACCACCCCGGGAGAATGGCCCAACTGGGTGCCATCGCCTCGGTGCAACCGGCACATTTGGGCGACGACATCCCTCTGGTGCGAGACCATTGGGGAGAACGGGGTTCTCGCGCTTACGCGCTGCGCGATTTGGAGGATGCGGGCGTCACCCTGGCCTTCGGGTCCGACGTTCCAGTGGCTTCCATGGATCCTTTCCAGGGTATCGCTCGTGCGAGTTTTCGCCCCGACGGCGAGGAAGGAGTCTGGCATCCCGAGCAAAGGCTATCCATCTCCGAAGCTCTCCGCGCCTATACCCTCGGATCCGCCACTGCCGTGGGGGCACAAGATCGTCTGGGTAGCATAGCCCCCGGCTTCGAAGCCGACTTCGTAGTTTTGCGGTCCGATCCCAACGGGGCCCGCTCCTTTGACGAACTCGCGGAATATTCCGTCGAGTCGACATGGGTCGGAGGTCGCGAGGTTTATAGGTGTCCCGATACGGTACTTTTGGGCCCCGGGGTCACGTGATATACTTGAGGAGGTTTTCCGATTTATTTCTCGCAGTCCGCTATTATGGAGGGGTACCGATACTTTACGCACGCGGTGCTACGAACAGACGCGATAGGGTTCGAGTCGGATTCTCACGCAGATCCTTTCCCCACCTTATCCTGGTCTCGATGCTCCTGGTTGTACTCTCCTTTGTCTTCTGGGGCAATGCCGTGGAGGCATCGCCGCCGGGGGAATGGTGGGTGCCCGGATCTCATGAGATCCGGGCGGCAATAGAAGGCGAAAGGGAAGCAAGAGACCAGACCATAAGGGGATTCTACCTACCCACCAACTTCGTAGGCGACGAAGCCCGCATGGAGAACTACCTCCAGATGCTAGAAGAGACGGAGCTCAACGCCGTGGTCATCGACATAAAGGACGATCGCGGTTGGATTACCTACGATTCGGATCTTTCCCTTCCCCACGAATACGACGCGGTGAATGCCAAAATGGGCGATCTTGCCGAGCTTGCCGATATGCTTCGCGAAAGGGATATATACGCCATCGGCCGATTGGTCGTCTTCAAGGATGATCGACTGGGGATGGCGCGACCGGATCTCACCATCGTCGATTCCGCCGGTAATCCGTGGCGGGATCGGACCGGAGCCCATTGGATGGATGCCTACAGTCGCGAAGTTTGGGACTACAATATTGCCGTCGCCCGGGAAGTTATCGACAAGGGTTTCCCGGAGGTCCAACTGGACTACGTGCGCTTCCCCACCGATGGCAACGTGCGATCGGCGGAGTACCGCTCTTTCGATCCGGATATTCCGCGATCGAGGATCATCGCGAACTTCATGAAGGAATTCCACTGGAGAGTCCTTTCTGCCGGCGGCAGGAGTTCCGTGGATGTCTTCGGTTTGATCCCCACGACGGCGGACGATATGCAGATGGGACAGCAATGGGAAGAGGTCGTGGAGTTCGTGGATTACGTATCTCCCATGGTGTACCCGTCGCATTACGGGCCCAACATTTACGGACTTCCCGTCCCCAACCGGGCGCCCTACGAAACCGTGTGGAATACGATGCGGGACGGATTGCGCAGGATGCAACCGGGTGATGCCGCCCTGAGGCCGTGGCTACAGGACTTTTCGTCGGGTTTCCATTACGGGCCCGAGGAGGTCAGGGCGCAGATTCAGGCCTCGGAGGATCACGGCATAAAGGATTGGTTACTTTGGAATGCCGGAGGCGTTTATACGTGGGATGCGTTGCGTCCGCCGGAAGAAGAGGATCAGAACTGACGCCAGCGTGTGCGCGGGTGTGATTTCCGCCCATTCAACCGAGGAGGAGATAACAGGTGGCCAAGTATTCAACGGACAAACTTAGAAACGTCGGGCTGGTTTCCCACAGCGGAACCGGGAAGACCACTATGGCTGAGGCCATGTTGTATCTGGCCGGTGCCACCAAGAGAAGAGGCAGTGTCGACGATCAAAACAGCACCTTGGACTTCGAGCCCGAAGAACGTGAGCGGCAGGTCAGTATCAGTACTGCCGTGGCGCCCCTTGAGTGGAACGGGTGCAAAATCAACCTCCTGGATACACCGGGTTATTTCGATTTCGTCGGAGAAGTCAAAGCGGCCCTGAGGGCGAGCGATTCGGCCCTCGTCGTCGTGGAGGCCGTCTCGGGTGTAGAAGTCGGTACGGAACTGGTATGGAGATATGCCGGAGAGTACGGTTTACCGAAGGTGGTGTTCATCAACAAGCTGGAGCGCGAGAACGCCGATTTCGCCAAGGTCCTGGCGGAACTGCGAGACGCTTTTGCAGAAACTATCGTGCCCCGGTATTTGCCCATGGGCTCCGAGGATGACTTCTCCGGATTGGTCGATCTCTTCAGCATGCGGGCTCTCACCTTCGACGAAGAGGGAAATGCCAGTGAGGGCGACGTTCCCGCCGACATGATGGACGAGGCCGAAGGGTATCGAGAAGAACTTATTGATGCCGTGGTTGAACGGGATGATGATCTCCTCATGATGTATCTGGAGGGCGAGGAACTCGATCAGGCCCGCTTGAAAGAGGTTCTGCGGGAGGCAGTCTGTGAGGGCGAGATCGTGCCCGTTTTGTGCGGTTCCGCCTTCAACGGCGTGGGAGTCGCCGCCCTCATGGATTTCCTAGCGGAGAACTGCCCCTCTCCCGCCGACGCGCCCCTCGCGGTGGGATCGGTTCCCGATGGAGACGAAGAGATCCTGCGGCCCGCCTCGGAGGAAGAGCCCTTCTCCGGATTGGTCTTCAAGACGCTGGCGGATCCCTATGTGGGTAAGATGACCATATTCCGCATCATTTCCGGGCGCGCGGCATCCGATACTAGCGTACTGAACTCTTCTCGCGGTGAGACGGAATCACTGGGGCAATTGATGTCTATTCGCGGTAACCAGCAGGAATCCATAGAGGATGCCGTCGCCGGGGATCTGGTCGCGGTGGCCAAGCTGCAGCATACTGTGACCGGCGATACCCTCTGTTCACCGTCCGACCCCGTGGTTTACGCGCCGATCAACTTCCCCGAGCCCACATATAGTGTGGCCGTGGAACCGGAAGCGCGAGGTGACGAGGATAAGATAGGTTCCGGTCTGAACAGACTGGCCGAGGAGGATCCCACCTTCCACGTAGAGCGCAACGCAGAAACGAACGAGCACATTCTATCCGGTATGGGAGATGTGCACGTGGCGGTCATCACGGAGCGGCTGAAGCGCAAGTTCGGCGTCGGCGTGGTAACCCGCGAGCCGAGGATCGCGTATCGCGAGACCGTCAGCGAAACTGCCACCGCCCATTACCGGCACAAGAAACAATCCGGCGGGCGCGGTCAGTTTGGAGAGGTAGACATACGCGTGGAACCGCTGCCGGACGGTGATTTCGAGTTCGCCGACGAGATTTTCGGCGGAGCCGTACCGAACCAATTCATCCCGGCCGTGGAAAAGGGCGTTCGCGAATCCATGGGCGAAGGGCCCATAGCCGGTTATCCGGTCATCGGGGTGAAAGTGGCACTCTACGACGGCGGGTACCACCCGGTCGATTCTTCGGAGATGGCCTTCAAGACCGCCGCCGCTATGGCTTTCAAACAGTCCTTCATGGCGGCAAGCCCGGCGCTTCTGGAGCCCATTTACGACGTCGAAGTCCGAGTTCCGGATAATTACATGGGTGACGTCATAGGAGATCTGAACCGGAAACGCGGGAAGATCACCGGCATGCAGCCCGAGGGAAGAATGCAGGTCATCCGCGCTCGGGTACCGGCAGCCGAGATGACTCGTTATGCCATCGATCTGCGTTCCATTACGCAGGGCAGAGGAACATATTCGATGGAGTTTTCCGCTTACGAGCCGGTTCCCTCACACATCCAGGAGAAGATCGCCGAGGCCGCCAACGCCGAGGAAGAATGATACTATCGGCGGGGAAAGACTATGATCTTTCCCCGCCGCTTTCCCGTCCTACAGTCTCGGGGGGCGATTACTTCACCTATCGGTTTCTTCCGGAAAGTGCTCGTCCAGGTAGCGCCTCAGTAAGTCTGCGGAGTCTTCCGCATCAAAAGGAGGTGCTACGCAGTAGATACGCCACTAATTATCGTTACGTAACGAATACAAGGGTTAGCTAGTTAAGCCGTGCCCATTAAATCAAGTAACAGGAGTTTACATATGTCAGATCCAATCGACGTAAAGGGTGGTGCCTCAGACATCACCGATGACGAGTTCGACTCATTCGTCAATCAAAATCAGCAAGAAGTCAACAATCAGAACAACAACCAGGGAAGAAGCTTCTCGGATATTCTGTATACAGCAATACCTCCGGCAGGCGCTAATACTGATGTCATGAAGCTTGTGCGCTTTCGTGGCGGTCCTCCTGATTCTGATCGAACCCCCTATACAGCCAGACGCGCTGTCTCCTCTCTAGTAAGAGACGATAGTGGAAACCTTATGAAGCTCAGGCTTCCGGTTGGCGACCGCAATCATCTTTACTGGCGTATCATCGATACAGTATTGGAGATGGAGGGTAAAGGCACCCAGAAGACTTACGTACACAAAGACAGAATGCCTGAGGTATTCAATCGCGTACGTTATGGGTCCGTCAAGCCCACAGCCAATCAGTTCAAGTATGATCGCGGTTGGAAATAAATATATCTACAAGTTTCTTCAGATCCTCGGCATCAAGGTCGGTATCTTTCTCA
>JAWODQ010000078.1:0-2856 GCA_046483165.1 Bacillota bacterium
CTCAATTTTGGGTCTGGAAGAAAGAGACGATGTGGTACTTCCGTGGGTAGATGTCGATCCCGATCACCCGGCGTATGGGGCCATAAGCGCGGCATGGATGCGCTCGGGCGATGACTGAAGGCGCTATACCGTAGAGTGTAGGCCCCCGTGCGGCCTCCCAGTACACACCGGGAGGCCGCACGCACAACTACCTATCCCATGCCCTTCACTCACCTGTTCAGCCACACGCAGTCGACCAGGCCGGTACCGGGATCCAGGGAATAGTCCACCGTGGCCCCGAATCCCGTCTCTCCGATGGCGCGGAAGGGAAGATACGTGCGTCCCTCCACGATCATCGGAGGCACGTCCAGTTCGTGCGTTACCCCGTTGCCGGTTTGTCGATCGGCGACGGTCATCTCTCCTACCCCGATGGTCAGGAAGATCAGCTTATCCTCTGCGGTGAGGGTGACGGTGGACGTGAGACCGGTTTCGGGATCCGGGGTCCAATCGACATGGGCCTCGAAGGCCTCGGCCAGATATCTCACGGGAATGAGGGTCCGTCCCGATTCGATAAATGGAGCCGCGTCCATGGTGGCGGCCTGCCCGCGAACGGCATAGTTGGTCGAGCCCACCCACATGCGAACGTCGACCATCTCTTCTTCCATGCCCGTATCCAGTCCCTTGATCATCTCGATGTAATCGACGTGGATTTCACCGCTCGACGGGGCATCGTCACCGATGCGCCCTCCGTCGCGCAAAAGGGAGACGCTCGATAGGATAAGCGGCTGCGGCCAGGACGGATCGACGGCTCCCTGTACCCGGCGCCACCCGTCCCAGTCCACGGATTCGGCGAGGGCGACTTCGTGGGCGCGTCCGGCGTTATCCACCACGTCGGCGCGCAGCTCGTATCCACTAGCGTCACCGAGTACGTAGGCGGATATGCCGACGTTATTCGTGCCCATCGATATCTGGCCGGAACCGAGATTCCCGTAGGCGATCATCCTCTCGGCGCCTTCCGTGGGGAATTCGTAGCTGAGCCGCCCGGATCTCTCTCCGCGGAAGATGTACTCGGGATCGGTGTTGACCTCGAAGTTTCCGGGGAGTCCCTCCGGATAGCTTCGGAAAGAGGTCGTTTGCCACTCGCGGAAGGTGAAGAAAGGTTCCCGGCGTCCGCCCACCCTTATCGGCACTTCCTTGACGTAGCCGTCGATCTCGGCGGTGAGGATTCCGAAACCTTCCTCGGCGGGAGCGTGGTAGGTGTTTCCTTCCACGTAACCGAAGTCACTGGCCCAGGTAACGATGTCCGATCCGGCGTCCAGTCTTTCTCCGGTGTTCGTGAGCACCTGCGCCGATAGGGAGACTCGCTGGTCGGGGAGCATCCGGACATCGGTCGGGGTGACGAGGATATCCGCGATGTCCTCGCCTCCGAAGACCACCAGCTCGAACTCATTGTCCACGCTTCCCAGGGATACTCGGACCCGGGCTTCACCCGGTGTGTGCGCCCGGACGGTGAGACCCTCGATATCCAGCATATCTCCGTCGGAGACGTCCCAGTGCAGGTCATCTTCCGTGATCCGAATCGGCAGGTAGTTGGCGTCGTGTCCGGTCACGCGCAGGGGAGCCTCGGTTCCCGCCAACATACCCCTGGGGGCGTAGACGAAGAGGCGATCCGGCGCCGAGGGCCGGGCGGTGTTGAAGATTCCGATGCCGTTGGTGACTGCCCGCTCGAAACCGGTGCGCGGCGAACTGGCCAATACGGGGGTGAACTCACCCAGCGGGCGCGCGACCATCGTCGTCGAGCCGCCACCGTCGAGATTGATCGCCCGATCTGAGCCGAGTCGACTCATGAAAAGTGCCAGTTCCTCCATGGTAATGCCGGCAGAGGAGCCCGTCGCGTCGACGGTGACCAGCCGAAGTATCCTGCCTTCCCGGTCCACTCCGAGGGCGGAGCGGGACGCCCGGGTGGAACCGGGGGAGGCCAGGCTTTGGGACGGCAGAGGTAGCCCGGAGTCCACGATCAGGGAGTGGCCGGCGACGGCGGCTTTTAGTTCATCCGCGGACGCCAGGCCGAGATCGTAGTCGACGTGTCCCCCGACGCGGGCTATCTGGTTCAAAAACTCCGCTCCTTCTCCCTCGCCCACGAGGATGAAGCCATCGGAGGGGATGTTCACCGATTCCGAGGTCACCTCGAGGCGGGTTATGGTGGAGCTTTTCACTGTCACCGCTACGACGGGTTCGGAGAAGAAACTTCCCGATATGTCCCCACCCCAGCGACTATCGTAGAGGAATATGCCGTCATCGTTGTACTGGTAGCTCTGATTGTAGCCGTCCAGCGAATTGCTGATTCCGTTTATGTACACCCGGCCGCGAAAGGGCCAGGCGTCTATGCGGGCAGTTCCCGCTTCGTCTATGCCCAAAGTATTGTCCCGCGCGTTGGAAAATGGCGAGGACAATATCTCGCCCTCCTCGATGTGAAGGCCGAAGGGGGCTGCCGGCCGCGTCATGTGGAAAAGATCCGCGTTTATCGCCACCACCGCGTCCAGTCGCGCGGCCATCTTCCTGACCGTCTCCCGGTGGTTGAAGCCCCGCTCGGGGCTCATGGCCCCAACTCGGACGTGGGAATTTCGGAGATCGACCAGCACCTGCCTGGCGGGTAGGGTGTTGCCGGATACGTCGAGATCGTAGTGAAACAGGGTAATTCCCGGACCCAGGATTTCCTCTTCCACCAGTCGATATCCCAGGGCCGAGGCGGGGGATACCAACAGGGCAAAACCCGCCGCGACCAGGCAAACCATTGCGAGAAGTCGCATCTCAGTGCGCAATATTTCTCAATCCTCCGCCCAAAGTGTGGGAAGCTGCAACAATTGCGTGTGCCCG
>JAWODQ010000065.1:0-6040 GCA_046483165.1 Bacillota bacterium
CCGCGGCACTTGGAGAAATGGACTCGGCGGACAGTGGAGTGGATAAGAGAACAGGTCGAGGGTGCCGGAGCCGAGGGAACGGTAATCGGCTTGAGCGGTGGCCTCGATTCGGCCGTGGTCGGAGAACTCTGTCGCAGGGCTTTCCCAGAATCCTCGCTGGCGATAATCATGCCCTGCTATTCCCTGGATGACGACTCAAACGACGCCCGCTTCGTGGCGGAGGAAATGGGCATGGATTACGCCACCGTCGTCCTGGACGACACTTTCGACTCGATGATCGAGGTACTCCCGGAAGGCGACGAGGAGCGGGAGAAACTGGCCCGGGCCAACCTCAAGCCGAGGCTGCGCATGACGGCCCTCTACTACGTCGCCAACCTGCGTAACTATTTGGTCGTCGGTACGGGTAACCGTGCCGAGATACACCTCGGTTATTTCACCAAGTATGGAGACGGAGCTTCGGATATCCGTCCCCTGGGGCGATTGACCAAGGCGCAGGTGTTCAAGGTGGCCGAATACCTGCAGATCCCGCAGCGGGTAATCGACCGACCTCCTTCCGCCGGCCTGTGGCCCGGTCAGACCGACGAGGGGGAGCTGGGTTTCACCTACGAGGAGATCGATGCCCACCTCCTGAGGGGCTCGGCGAGCCCCGAGGTGACCGAGCGCATAAGACAGATGCACGAGAGAACGGAGCACAAGCGAACCGCGCCGCCCGTACCCCCGTTCACCCTGGGAGAAGGGGCCGTTCCCGTGAACGTAGATCCCGGACGCTGAACGGGCATCGATGCGATCCGGGCGGAAGGTGTGTTAGAATATAATGTCTGGACCACCCCCGGAGGTTGCGGGGGTGGCGGCAGCTGGAGGGGGGATATTCCATGGCTGGTCATTCCCAATGGGCAAACAGGAAACACCGCAAGGCTCGGCAGGATGCCAAAAAGGGCGCCATCTTCTCCAAGATGGCCAAGAAGATTTCCGTCGCGGCCCGCGAGGGCGGTGGCGATCCCGAGGCCAACTCGGTTTTGCGCGTGATGATCGATGAGGCCAAGCAGCTCGGTGTACCCAACGACAACATCGATCGAGCGATCAAGCGCGGTACCGGCGAGCTGGATTCGATAACTTACCAACAATTCCAATACGAAGGTTACGGTCCCGGAGGTGCGGCTCTCCTCTTGGACATAGTCAGCGATAATCGCAATCGCACCGCCTCCGAGATTCGCCACATTTTCTCCAAGTACGGAGGGAACCTGGGCGAGTCGGGATGCGTGGCGTGGATGTTCTCGCGGAAGGGACGCATCACCATCGCCGGCGACGATATAGACGAGGACGAGTTGTTCCTCGCCGCCGCCGAGGCCGGCGCCGAAGACCTCGAGCCGGTGGATGATGGTTACGTGGTCGTAGTGCCGCCCGAAGATCTCGAAGGGGCTCGATCGGCTCTCGCCGAAGCGGGCTACGAGGTAAAATCCGCCACGCTGGTGTACGATACCGACAACAAGGTTCAGGTCGAGGGCAAAGACGCCGAGAAGCTACTGCAGATGCTCGATGCCCTGGAGGACCACGAAGACGTCCAGGAAGTATTCAGTAATTTCGAGATCAGCGACGAACTGGTCGAAATGTACGGGGATTGAGGGATACCGTTGCTGATCCTAGGTGTGGATCCCGGGACTGCCACCACCGGCTACGCCGTGGTAGCGGAAGAGGCCAACCGTTTGCTCTTGCACGATTGCGGTGTACTTCGCACCTCCTCGGATTCCGAGATGCCGCTGCGCCTGGTGGATATATATCGCGGCGTTAGCGATCTCATAGAGCGCTACCGCCCCGAGGCCGTCGCCATAGAAAAGTTGTATTTCAACCGCAACGTGGGTTCTGCCATGACGGTGGGGCAGGCTCGTGGTGTCGTTATGCTCGCCGCCGGTCAGTGCGGCCTCGGGGTCCTGGAATATTCTCCCCCCGAGGTGAAGGCGGCGGTCACCGGACAGGGTAATGCCTCCAAGATGCAGGTTCAGCTCATGGTCAAATCACTGTTTGCCCTGGATGCCATACCCACCCCGGACGATGCCGCGGACGCGGCGGCGGTCGCGGTGTGCGCGCTCAATCGGCGTGGGTGGGACCAACGAGTGGAGGACGGACGTTGATCGGAAAACTGCGCGGAAGATTGGATGAGGTCACCGCCGAAGGAATAGTGGTGGACGTGGGTGGCGTCGGCTACCAGGTCAAGGTCGGGATGAAGGGAGCCTCTCGCCTGGGTGAGCCCGGTGAGAGGGTCGTCCTGTTCATCCACACTCACGTCAGGGAGGAAAGCCTCGATCTTTACGGGTTCCTCTCTCGCGGTGAGCTTTCCACCTTCGAGCTTCTGCTCGGCGTAAGCGGTGTCGGTCCCCGCATGGCCCTGGCGATCCTGGATACGCTGGATGCCGACGGGGTGAGACGTGCGCTGGCCTCCGGCGATGCGAAATTGCTCACGCGCGCTCCCGGTGTAGGCAAAAAGACCGCCGAACGGCTGATTCTGGAGCTGGGAGATCGCGTGGGGGACGTGCTGCAATTTCCCGCCTCCGTCGGCGGTGTCGAAGAGGGAGGTGCCGCCTCGGAGGCCCTCGAGGCCCTGGCGGCCCTGGGTTTCGGTCGTGCCGAGGCCCTCGAAGCCATCTCCAGCGCACTCAAAGGAGACGAGGACCCCCGAGTTGAAGAACTCGTGCGACGAAGTCTGGCGCTTCTAAGTGGCGAGGGAGGGAAGCGATGAACCGGGAGGAAGACTTCATACTGGATCCCGACTCCGGGGTAGATGATCTCCTGGAAACCGGCCTCCGACCGACGAGCCTCGGCGAATTCGTGGGCCAGGATCCCGTCCGAGAGCGTTTGAGCATATACATCCAGGCCGCCCGGGCGCGCGGTGAATCGCTGGATCACGTACTCTTGTACGGTCCTCCGGGATTGGGAAAGACAACTTTGGCACACATCATCGCAAACGAGCTGGGGGTCGGGATCAGGATGACCTCCGGACCGGCGGTAGAACGTCCGGGCGATCTGGCAGCGATACTGACCAATCTCGGATCCTCCGACGTACTCTTCATAGACGAAATCCACCGCCTCAACCGAACCGTCGAGGAAGTGCTTTATCCGGCAATGGAAGATTTCGCCCTCGACATCGTGATAGGAAAGGGACCCTCCGCCAGATCGCTTCGCCTCGACCTCCCCTCCTTTACCCTGGTGGGAGCGACCACCAGGGCGGGTTCGCTCACGTCACCGCTTCGAGACAGATTTGGCGTGGTGATGCGGCTGGAATATTACGGAGAAGGGGATCTCACGCGCATAGTGCGCCGGACCGCGAGGATACTCGATGTACCGATCGACGCGGATTCGGCCCGCGAGCTGGCCCGTCGCTCCCGCGGTACACCGCGGGTGGCGAACCGTCTTCTGCGGCGTCTACGCGATTACGCACAGGTGAAGGCCGACGGGCACATAACTCGAGACGTCGCCCGCAGGGGTCTGGACCTTTTGGAAATCGATGACCTGGGTCTGGACAGAAACGACCATCGTCTCCTGCGAATCATAGTAGAAAACTACGGCGGGGGACCGGTGGGTGTGGAGACCCTGGCGGCCGCCCTCAGCGAAGAATCCCAGACCCTGGAGGAGGTTTACGAACCCTTCCTCATTCAGCGCGGCCTGCTGCAGAGGACCCAGCGCGGTCGTATGGCGACGCGCTCCACTTACGAACATCTGGGCCTGCCGATACCCCGACGAGATCCCGAAGATCAGGTGGCACTCTTTGGGGAAGAGGATGTCGATGGGTCTCGATAGTGTAGGACGCATCCTGATGCTGGTGGGCGCGGCGATCGTCTTCTTCGGAGCGATAGTATACTTTTCCGGCCGGGGCCTACCCCTGGGCAATTTGCCCGGTGATATCTACATCCGCAGGCCCGGCTTCACCCTCTACATTCCCATCACCACCGGAATCATAATCAGCCTCGCCCTCAGCCTGGTACTAAGCCTGGTTTTTCGCCGCTGACCTGCCCGGCCCCCCGATATGGGCGCGGGTCGTCGACATTCTGTAGTGAATCCGGAGGAGGAAGCCTTGGAGGACCAGCTGACGGTTCAGCTACGCCGGGCTCGGGCCGGGGACGAGCGGGCGAGAGAACAGATAATCGGCGATTACGCGTCCTTCGCCCGGGCGGCCGCCCGGCGCACCGTCGGAAGATACGTCGGTCCCGATGACGATCTGGCATCCATCGCGCTGATGGCTTTGGACGAAGCGATAGACGCCTGCGACGAACGACGGTTGGGCCGGGGCTTTTTGTCGTTTGCCGAAATGGTAATTAGGCGCAGAGTCATCGATCAACTGCGTCGCGAGGACAGGTTTGGCAAAGAGATTCCCATGAGTTCGCTTATCGATGACGACGAGCTCGAGGAACCGGCGGTATTGCGAGCGGAATCCCGGCAGCGGACGGAGATGGCGCGCGATGCGGATATCCTGCGAGAAGAGATCGAGCGGCTCGGGCGCGAGTTGGCGGCGTTCTCCATCGAGTTTCGAGAATTACCCGAGGTTTCACCGCGCCGTCGCGACGCCCGAAGGCGATGTGCAAAAGCGGCGAGGGATCTGGCGGCGGATTCGGGCGCGGTAGAAGGGTTGCGCCGGAGTAAGAAACTGCCCCTGGCGCGAATGGATGGCAGAGTACTGGGGCGGAAGGCCCTGGAGCGCCACCGACGATACCTGATCGCCATGGTGCTCATTCTTTCGGGAGATTATCCCGCGCTGTCGGCCTATCTGGATCTGGGAGAGGAGGAGCGAGATTGAGGTTTGGTGTGAAAAAACGCATCGGTCTCATAGTTGAGAGAGGGGACGGCTGGGCGGTCGTACTCACTCCCGGGGGAGATTTTCGTCGCATAACCCTTTCCGGGACGGAGCCCGGAGTGGGCGAGCGAGTCGCAATTCCCGGCAACCCCCTCGTCGGTCGACTGGCGCTGGTTGCCGCCATGGTTGCCCTGATATTCCTGGTAGTCAACTTGCCCTTCGGTGCCTCGGAAGAGGCGTCGGCCGCCGCTTATCTCGGGGTGGACTTAAATCCCAGCTGGGAATTGGCACTGGATTCAGAGGGCGGCGTCCTGGGAGCCGTCGGGTTCGATCGGAGCGCCGGGGAGTTGCTCGAGCGCGTGGAAGTCAGTCGAGGAGATGACGTGGTGGAGGTCGTGATGCGACTGATGGAGAACTTCGAGTTCTCTTCCGAGGATGAACGGGTCTTGCTCACCTTGGCGGCGGCTCCCCGACGGGAGAACGAAGACCGGGGTGTCTCCGATGAGGTCTTGGATAGCATATCTTCTCGTTTGGAAAGTTTGCCGGCGGAAATCCCGGTCCGTATTCTCCGCGTAAGCGATGCCGAGTTTCGCACCAGGGCGCGCGAGGAAGGAGTCTCTCCGGGAATCTACGCCCGGAATCTCCTGGAGGAGGAAGTCGCCGCCGAGATCGGAGATGGGGACGAAGACGCCATCTCCGAGGGCGTTTCTCGCGCCCTGGAAGAAGCCGGGGCCGGGGATCGCGTCATCGAGGCGATGCGCCGGCGTTTCGAGCGAGGGCCCGGGGGAGATCCCCCGGCGGACCCGCCGGGGCGCGACCGGGAAGACGAAGAACCCGGCCGAGAAGGCGGTCCGCCGCCGGATAGGGGCAAGCCCGAAGCAGTTCCACCCGCGGATCCTCCGGCGTCTTCGAGATCTCCCGAGGAATCCGGTAACGGTGTGCCGAATCGTAGTGAAGAGGAATTTGCTCCTCCGGGGTGGCAGCGAAGGACTGATGGTACCTTCACGCCTCCGGGGAGAGCCGGGAGAAGGTAATGCGAAGAGATCTATACGACGCGTCGTCTTACGATTATTATCTGCCGGAATGCGACATTGCCCAGCATCCCGCGATTCCGCGGGATGCGTCTCGCCTATTGGTCCTGGATCGAGGGATACCGCCGGGAGCCAGCAACACTGCTACGGTAGTTGCAGAGGCATAAAATATGAGCTGGATAAAATCCAGTTCGCGGAGGGCAATTTTAAAGGCGGTGGCCACGGT
>JAWODQ010000006.1:0-3364 GCA_046483165.1 Bacillota bacterium
TCGAACATGGCACCGTTGAATTTCCTGACGGTGAGATAGGGTCCGTCCACGGCCAGGGGAGGAAGCAGGGCGTGTACCCGGGACCCATCGGGCAGACGGCCGTCCGCCCAGGGATGGGCGAGGTCAATCCGCCGGCCCAAATCGCCGAATATTCTCTCCAATAGATCCGTAAGTCGAGCTTCGTCTTCGAATCGGAGATCGGTCAGTCGCAGTTCGCCGGACCGTTCCACCCATATACTCTCGGGTCCGTTAACCATGATTTCGCTGACCTCTTCGTCGGCCAACAGATCCGTTATGGGACCGAAACCCAGGAGAGTCTGGGCAATTCGCCTCGATTGCTCCCGCCGGACTTCCTCGATTCCTAGGCGAGATGATTCCGCCATGAGCGTCCCAACCAATCGGTAAAACTGCCTCCTGGCGCGCTCCTCGCTACGGGCGCGCTCCAGCAGGTGACGATGGGAACGAAGCACGCGTTCTTGGATCTCCCTGATGACCTCGGAGTTTGCCTCCACGGATGCATACTGCAGACCACCGGATGCTGTGGTTTCCACTCTCGGTTCAACCATCCAGGATCTGTGCTCCCTTCGAGATAAGTCGATTCTTCAACTGCCGCCACCACGATCGATGGCCCGGCTCGATCTTCGCCGCACCGAATATCTCGCCAATTACCCCATCCATACTATCCACCATGGGCGATTCGGGTTCGTGAAATGAGACGGGATTTCCGTTGGCCACGGAGAGCGCCACCGACACTCCCAGGTCCGGGATGTTGCCGGCGCAGGGTACTCCGAAGACTGAACGGACATCTCCCTCTCCCACGGGTGCACCCTTTGAATATCGATTGAGGACGCACCGGACGCTACCCGATATCTCCAGACTGTCCATGGCGATCTTCAATCGTTCAAAGGACACCGGGTTACCCGAGAGAGGACAGAGGAGCAGGTGCGCTTCGCGGGCGGCCATGTGAGAAGGCGACCAGTCTCCTCCCGACGGAGTATCCACTATGAGCACATCGTAGAGACGCTGCATACAACGAAACGTGGGAAACAATCTCTCCCAGACCGCAAGTTCCACCAGCTCCGGGCGACCGGGCGAGGGTAGGATATCCAAACCACAGTAGTGGCGCGTGACGAACTGACGGACCAATTCCGCGGTGACGTCCTCGCCGTAAGCGGCGGCGTCCATCAGCGTGGGGCAATCTCGCAGTCCCAGGTATTGCGTCAAATCTCCGCCGGCGACATCCAGGTCCAAAAGCCCGGTCTTCAACCCGAGCCTGTCCAGGATGCGGTAGGCCAAAGCGGCCGCCAGAGTGCTCTTACCCACTCCACCCTTGGGATTGTATAGGACTATCGTGTGAGGTCGGGCGGAAATGCCGGCGCCGTCATTTCGTCCCGAGGAGAAGGTGATATCTCGACCCCGAACACCCTCTCCGTCGAGCCATACCGCAAGATCCGTCCTCAGGACACCCTGCGGCAAATCCGGCATCTTCTCGGCGTCCTCGCAGAGGCAGACCACCAGTTCGAAATCTTCGAGCCACCCCGAGTTCAAAAACTCCGGCTGACGTTCAGAAAGGCTCGAACCGTCGATGAGCAGTATTTCGGAATCTCGGAGGGGAAGAAGATCCTCCGAAGGCGACGCCAGGACCCGCGCGACCTCCACCACTCCGGCGCGATGTATCTCGTGCGCCAAATTGAAATCGTCGGTCAGGAGAGTCACCGGAGGTCTCCCCCCGTCCTTGAGTCGCTTTAGGGTTCCGTGGGCGGGCTCCACAGGTGTGCCTCCCTTCCGACGTAATCGTACAGATTCCCGGCACCGACTCCGGAACCGTCGCTTCCACCGTCGTCAGGATAGGGACCCGAAATGAGGTACACGGAACCGGTGGCCATGGCGAAACAAAGGGCCTCGGCCTCGCGCGGGGCGACGGCCAGGACTGCAGTATCCGGTGGATTACCATCTCCCGGTCTCCAGGTCGAACCCGCCGAATCGCGGATGTCTTCCACGCGCACCCGCCGCAGCAGCGTGCGTGCCCCGGCGCCTCGATGGGGAGAACCCTCAGTGAAGTGAATCACATCCACCAGGTGTCCGGGGCGAAGCGCTCCACCCACCGCCGCCTCGGGACGGGCCGGGATCGCCACGGCACGTTCCCGTTCGGCGAGGCCCCAGGGAACTCCGGCGGAAGTATCTCCGGGATCGACGAGATCGGAAAGCAGTATTTGAGTTCCCCGGGGGATTTCGCGGCGACTGAAGCGACCGACGATCATGTCTCCATCCTCTATCGCCACATCACTCGCCAAATCTTTGGGGAAATACACGACCTCGATCATTTCTTCCTCCAGTCTTACGTGGGCATCGATATCTCGCGCGGCGACGGCAATGGGCACGGTACGCGTAGCCATCCTCATGTACAATATCGCCGCGACTGCGACCACCAAGCCGACGATAACAGCTACCGTCAACCGCCGCCTCGAAATCCACACATCTCATCACCTCCGGGTCAAAAGCATGACACGGGTGGGGAATAATTGTCAATACTTTCCATGGTTGACATTGGCAATTACCCCTGCTAAACTCCCTTGATACCGGAAGGGGGAGACGACGTGTGAATAGGAAGAGAGTCAATCCAGTAGTCCTGGCGGCACTTTTGCTCGCCTTCCTCCTATCGTTCGGCCGGAGTGCCGCCGCCGGGGTATCCCCGGGCGACGAAACGGATGCTGCGGAGGATACCTGGTACCACGACCTCGAGAATCATTGGAGTCGGCCCTACATCCTGACCCTGTGGGAGGAAGGAGTCACCGACGGATATGCCTATCCGGTGTTCGGTCCCGGCTGGGAATGGACTTACGCCTACGATTTTTTGCCCGAAGATCCCATGACTCGCGCTCAGGTCATCTTGATGATGTCGCGGGTATTCGCGATAGAGCCCGATAATTCCATACCCTCTCCGTGGCCCGATCTCTCCCCCACCTACACGCTTTACTCCAAGCCCGTGTACGCGGAGATAAGGGCCGCGGCAGAAGAGTGGCAGGTCGCGCCGCAAGGGAGTAGGCTTCGCCCTTCGGACGAGCTCACCCGCATGTATTCGGTCCGACTCATCCTGTCGGCCTTGGGGCTTACGGACTATGCCGAACAGTTGGAAATCGGAGAAGTGGAGAACTTACTCGATGAGTTCGCCGACTCCGGGGAGATCCACGACCATTCCGAACGCGCCCTGGTGGCGGCGGCCCTGGATTTGGGGTTGATAATTGGCTACGGCGATGGGACCCTGCGTATGGATCGAAAACTGACGCGCGCCGAAGGAGCGACGATCCTGTATCGGTGTTGTCTCATGCGTGTAAACCCCGAATACGGGCAGTTCTTCCCCGAC
>JAWODQ010000024.1:0-52187 GCA_046483165.1 Bacillota bacterium
GTCGGCGACGATGCCATCGCAGTACTCCTTCCCTGTGATGGGACGTCCTGTAAAGACGAAGAGTACGCGCAACTTGTCGCGGATACTTTTGATCTGGATACCATCAGCATCGATTTGAAGGAACCCTTCGAAGCTATGGCGGAGAGCTTCCAGCGCCAGGACATTCCCGAAAAGACTCGCGATCGCTGGCCAAGAACGGCCGTGGCGATCAGTGAGCCGGACAAAGACTACGCGATGGAGAACGCGAAGCCCCGCGTCCGCATGATAGCGCTCTATTATGTCGCCGAGCGGATGAACTATGCAGTGGTTGGAACGAGCAACAAGAGTGAGGTCATGGCCGGCTACTATACAAATCATGGAGACAACGCCGCGGATATCCAGCCCCTGATCGATCTGCTGAAAACCGAGGTGTGGGATCTCGCCGTCGAGCTCGGCGTGCCCGAGGAGATTATCGAGCGTCCGCCTTCCGCCGGCTTCCACGAAGGTCAGACGGATGAAGACGAGCTCGGGGTCAGCTACCGTACCTTCGATCGAATCTTGAGCGGAGAGATGCCGACGGATGAGAGTTCCGACGTTCCCGACGAAGAGATACGGCGGGCGAAGGAGCTCAAAACGGCCGCCGCGGAAAAGAGTAAAGCCCGCATATTTAGGAATGCGTGAAGGCCCGATCATCTGCTTTCGCCTGATGGGTTAATCGCGGAGAAATGGCCTGGCAAAGGTTGGGGGGGAGCAATATTGCTCCTCCCCAACCTACGTTTTTTTCGATCCGAAAGGATGGATCGGACACCGGATACCTACTAGCGGCAGGCTCCCGGATTCCTGCTTCCCAGGCTTACGCACGCGGCGAGACAACGGCCGCACAGCCATTCGTCATAGACTTCTTCCATCTGGCTCCTGCGTTCGAGGCAGCGGCGAAAATCGAACTGTAGGGCGTCATCCCAGAATCTATGCGTCTGGTTGCGGATTTCCTCCGGATACTCACCGTCGGCATCGGCAGAAGAATAGGCCACGGCTTCGGAGGGACAGGCGTCGAAGCAGGCGGAACAGGCGGTTTTGGGATCACCGGTATAGTGTTGACAGTAGCGCCCCGGGGATGCTTCCGGCCGGTCGGAATGCAAATCGAAAAGACTCTCGCGCCATCCCTCGGTTAGCAATTGCACGCCATCGCTATCCTCCGGATCCTCGGGATCGAATATCACCAGCGAACGTATCGGTCCCATGAATCTCTTAGGCTTTCCGTCGACCATTTCGTCGCGAATGACCAGTCGATGTGCGCCGAATTGCCCCAATCCCGCGAGCACGGCCACGCTTTTCTGCGGATAGTTTCCACCCTTGCAGGCACCGTGGTTCTGTCCTCTTCGAGTGGCAGGTACCGACATCTCGGACATCCTGGCGACGGCGCGCGTAGTCATGGCCAATACCGTGCGGTTCGGCGTCATAAGCCGATACGCCATTCTGGTCACTGCGGCATCGAGAAGCCTGGTGATCTCCGTCATCGAGCGCAGATAAACATCGACCGGCGCCAGCCCCCCGCGCCGAGTAGATGAGGCATACTCGTCGGCCAGCTCCTGGGCTACGGGGAGCATCACCGGGACCATTAAGACCCGGCCGAATCTTTGAATTGCCTCATCGTAGTTTTCGGGGACCGGGAACAGGGTGGCTCTACCGCTTCGATCCACGCGCTCGGTACTATACATGGCATAGAAATCCCAAAGTTCCCGGAAATTGAGGGGATGCAGGCCTATCATTGCAGGGTTTCTCAACCGGCTCCATGGATCGAAATCGACTCCGCAGTTGGCGATGGCAACTTTGACGGCGGGACTCCCGTCGTCTTCGATCGCGAAGGTGGTTCGAGCGGAGCTCCACGAGAATTCGGGTTCCTTCTTCAGATCCACGATGATTTCTTTCAAGTTGGCGGTGAGAGATCGCTTCTCGATTCCTTCGAGAACAGGTGTCGAAACGGCGGACATGGCTTCATCCTTCCAAACTCGAGATGGTATGAGTTTCGAACTGCTCTTTTTGACGGGTGGCGATAACGCGAAAGGGCAACTGGGTCGAATTAAGATATACCAGATAAGTATTTGCCCATCTCGAGGATCGCCCAAACCCGCAGAGATCCATCTCTCCGCCCGATAATCCGTCTTGCGGAAGGCCTTGGCCAGGAGATAGCGTGTTGGGGAAGGTGGTGTTCGCCGTGGAGATGGGCGCTCGGTTCATCGCCGAGGCCCCGGCTCTACCGGCGTCGGTGGAATCGGCCGCGGCATACCTGGAAGCGGCTACGGTAGGGCGCGTACTCGCCGACGTACTTCACGCGGGCGGAGCCGACGCCCGCGTGCATGGCAGTGGCGACTACCTTGGAGTCTTACCACAGTTGGCCCTCAGGGCCGGGCTGGGTAAGATAGGAATGATGGGACTGTTGGCGAGCGAGAACTGGGGCCCGCGCGTCCGGTTGGGTGCCGTTACTACAGACGTTACCCTCCCGGTGGATCGACCGCGGTCTTTCGGCCTCGAGGATTTCTGTCTCAGGTGCGGAAGATGCGCGACGAATTGCCCGGCCGGGGCTATCTCGCGAAAACCCCGGGAGGTCCGTGGCGTTACCAAATGGGGCGTAATTCCCGAAGATTGTTACCGCTTTTGGCGCCGAGTTGGAAGTGATTGCGGCATATGTCTGCGGGTTTGCCCCTTCGGCGGAATCGAATGGCCCCTGAATAATCTGCTCAAGAGAGCCGTTCGCCTAAGACCGTCACTGGCGCCGATCATGAGCCGCTATTACGATCAAGTCTACGGTAAACGTCTCAGGCATCTGATAAAGAAGGCCCGGACCCCGTGATGATCCGACGCGTCGGGGGTACTTCGCGCGAATCATCCGGAGGACATCTCCCGAGCCGGCCAATTGTAAGAACCCAGATGGCGAGAATTCGTCGGACCCTTTGGGCCCTCCCGGCGGGAAGGGGCGAGGGAGAGTTAACATCCGTTCCCAGTTGGATTAGGATTATACGGGAGAGTTTCGTGTGGGGAGAAAAGTGATGGCAAATCCGAACGAAGGTAGTCTGGGTAACCAAATAGACGGGCACATCGAGGATATCCTCCGGGCCGGCAAGTACGCGGTCGTGGATCTCGACGTACTGGGGAATAATATCGCGATTGTCCGAAAGACGCTTCCCCGCGGGGTGCGTCTGATGGTTGTGGTCAAAGGCAACGCCTACGGTCACGGTCGTATCATGGCCGCCCATTGCGCACGGCGACACGGTGCCGACATGCTCGGTACCAATTCCGTCCTCGAAGGAAGGGAGCTGCGACGGTCGGGCATCGATCTTCCAATTCTGGTGTTCGATCCACCCCGGGAGGAGGATTACGGCAGTTTCGGCCGTTACCATCTCAGTGCTACGGTGGAAAATGAGCGTCAGGCTCGAGGGATCTCCTCGGCAGCTGCCACCGCAAAGCCGATCCCGGTACACGTCAAGATAGACATGGGACTCGGTCGTTTCGGAGCGAGGCCCGCGGAGGCTTACGCGTTGCTTGCAGCCATCGAGTCGCTTCCGGGCCTCGCCCTCGAGGGAGTATATACGCACTTTGCCCGCAGAATGAGAAAAGTGGATCTTCGCGAGAGCTTCGAGAGATTTGATCTCCTCATCGGTAACCTTAGACGAAGTGGCTTTGACATACCGATGGCGCACTGTGCCGAAAGCAGAATTTGGTCGGAATTCCCCGAGATGTCCTCCGATATGGTCAGAATCGGGAATGCGATCTACGGTACTCTTAACGGCCGCCATCCCGATCTGGGAGATCCCTTTTCGGCTTACTGCAGGATTAATCGGGTTAGGAAGTTCGAGGCCGGATCGAAGATTGGTTACGGAGCGAAATGGACGGGGCGGGACATATTAATCGGCATCGTCCCCGCCGGCCAGGCCGACGGCCTGGTGGGGGAGAGGATCCCGGCGACCGTTTCCCCGCTTTGGTTTCTCCGAAAGGCCGCGAAGCACTTTCTCAGTTCCTTCGCCCTTTCGCGCAACCTGGAGATTCCGTCGGCACGACCCGAGTTCATCGGTGATGGGAAACGCCTCACCTGTGTGGAAATCTCGATGAACCACTCCCTGATCGAGGTCGATGAAGGTACCGAAGCGGGAGACTGGGTGGAAATCCGAACTTCCAGACTCGACCTGTCATTTCCCATCCTTTACCGACGGGACGGAGATTTCGTGGCATATTCGCGGCGGGTGGAGAATTTCGGGGTGGGGATTGATGAAACCGTCGGATGCGAAGAAGAGGATTCTCAGGTGGGGGGTCGCGATTGAAGAGTTTGCGCATCGATGAATCGCTGAAAAAGGAGTTCGATGAGTTCGTCGCCAAATCCGGGCGACCGCATTTTCTGCAGACGTTTGAGTGGGGAGAGGTCAAGAGATCCACCGGCTGGATCCCCCATCGGCTCATGATCTACGAAGGAAGCGAGCCTATTGCCGCAATTTCGTTGCTGCAGAGGGAGATTCCCCACATCGGATCCATCCTCTACGCTCCCCGGGGCCCCATAGTGGATTTTGCCAGGCAGGATGCGCTGGACGCCTTGCTTTCCTCCGTTCGGGACATCGCCGACGATGTGGGGGCCTTCCTTTTCAAGGTAGATCCGGATATTCCCATAGAAAACGGATTCGCGGAGAGCCGATTGGTCGAGCGCGGATTCAGGGCGGTGGGGCGCGCCATGGGCTTCGAGAACATACAACCGCGATTCTGTATGCGCCTTCCGTTGGATGGCGACGAGAATGCCCTTTTGATGAACTGTCACTCCAAGACTCGCTACAATGTTCGTTACGCCTATCGTCACGGTGTGCGGGTGCGATTGGCTCGCGATGAGGAAGACCTTCGCATCTTTTACGATCTGCTCGAGAGGACCGCAGAGAGACAGGACTTCATCATAAGGGATTATGGTTATTACAGGGCGCTGTACGAGCACATGCTGGACGGGGACCTGGGACGTCTGTTCCTCGCGGAGTTCGACGATCAAATCGTCTCGGGTACCATAGCGATGAAACTGGGGGACACGGTGTGGTACCTCTACGGTGCTTCCTCCACGAAACACCGGCGCTACATGCCGAACTACGCCGTGCAGTGGGAGATGATACGCTGGGCGCTCTCCGAGGGCTGCCGCGTCTACGATTTCCGGGGTGTGTCCGGCAACATCGACGACCCCGACGATCCCCTCTACGGTCTGTATCGCTTCAAGAAGGGTTTCAATGCCCGGCTCGTCGAGTACATTGGCGAGTTCGACCTGGTTTACGACGCAAAACGCAACCTGGCCTTCGCGGCGGCCATGAAGGCCAGGAGGTTCATAAACTCCCTGCGGCGATGAAAATCGAAGAAGCCTAGTAGTATCGGCGCCAGGATCATTTTCGAAACGGGTACGCTGCCGGCCCCGAGGACTCGGCACATCCCGCGAGCCGCCCGGATTCCGCTTTTAACTCAAGTTCCTCTTTTCCCAGAGGCGGTATAGAGCGCGAAACCCAGCCAAGACCAATGCGGCCGTGCCGAAGGCCACGACGAAGGTGAAAAGGACTTCGGCCACCGTCGGTGTCCCGCGATTTATCACCGCGATGACATTGACGATAGCGATGATCGACGGGACCAACAATAGATTCCAGGGGCGTCCCCCGAAAGGTTGGACGCCGCCCCACGTGGTACCGACGGCCACGTAGGCGTTGGCCAAAAGCCACAGGGCGAATATGTCGACATAGTCGGACAAAACCTGTTCCAAAAAGAAGATGCGATAGATCAGGAGTGCCGTAAGCCCCCATGACAAGATGGCGAATGCCCGCGACGTGATGGCCTCGTTCGTGCGTCGAATGCGTTCGTCATTGTACATTCTATTCCTCCTCCACCCAAAACAGTGTGTCGAGATCGGTATCCAGAATTTCGGCGAGACCCAGACAGAGAGCGATGGTTGGATTATAGCGGTTGGCCTCTATCAGCCCGATGGTCTGCCGTGTCACCTCCACCTCGGCCGCAAGTTCCTTTTGCGTCAGTCCCCGCTTTTCCCGCAGGGTGCGCACCGCATTTCGTACCGGAAGCTCTTTCAAGTCAATCACCGGGGTCAATGTAATATATATTTGTCGTGCATGTCAACTATAGTTTGCATTCACGGTTCACCCGTAGAGGCCCATTGCCCGGACAGCGTCGCGGGAAAGTGGGAGTGCACACTTCGGAGTCGGGACTTCGCTGCCGTCGGAAGGCTCCGTAGTTTGCGGCGGGAGATCTATCGCGAGGGTAGGGTTGTGGGCGCGAATGTGATTATCAGTCTCAACGCAGGTAATCTTCCGAGCTCCGCCAACTCCTACAAGGAGAGGTCGATGCGGTGGATGGTGCGAAGGTAGTTCCATTCGCCCGATGGAAGCGGCCACTTCTCGTGGAGAGGAGAAATTGTCGTGCGGATCATCGATGCACACGCACATATCGGTTACTTCGGTGCCTTTTTTGACGTGGGGGTGACGGCGGACGAACTGGTTTCTCAGATGGACGAACATGGAGTGCAGAGTGCCGTAATTTCGTCTTTGGAAAACGACTCCGTTCTGGAGGCAGTTCGGCGTTTCCCCGAGAGGTTGATCCCGCTGGTTTGGGTCAATCCCACCGAGGGGAATTCGGCGGTAGATGCGGCCAACGGATACATCGAGAAGGGTTTTCGCGGAATCAAATTGCACCCCCTCGTTCACGCCTTCCGGGCGGACGAGCCGGTGGTCGACGACACCGTGGAAGTTGCCAGGCGCCGGTCGGTATCCGTCCACATTCACTCCGGCCACCCGCCATTTTCCCTTCCCTGGAGTATAGGGGCCCTGGCCGCCAGGAATCCCGACGTCGATTTCGTAATGATCCACATGGGACACGGTCACGGAGTGTATATCCAGGCGGCAATAGATGTCGCCCGGGACAATCCGAACATCTATCTCGAGACGTCGGGCATGCCCATGCACACGAAGATTCGAGAGGCATATCGTACCGTGGGGGCGGATAGAGTCATGTTCGGGACGGACGCACCATTTCACCATCACTCCGTAGAAATGCAGAAAGTACGTGTCAGTGGCCTGGATGAATCCGAACTTCGGCGGGTTTTTGCGGAAAACGTGGCGGCTCTCATGGATCTCTGAGTCTCCCGCCGATCTATCGGGAGCACTCCATCCTCGCGGGATGGAACAGTTGTCTCACAGATTTCGAAGTATCACCTCCGGGTTCTGCGACCGCTTTCGGCAGGGAAATCCTTTGGAATAAGGTTCAACGAGTAGTTGCGAGGGAAGGTGGTTTATGTGGCTGATGGTAGAAGACGGCTGGAGCGGGCTGACTATCGCGATCGATCTGTCGCCCCGGGTTCTGAGGAGAAACTCCTCGACGCCGTGGCCAAAAGTGCCTACGACAACGATCGTGCCTACGAGGGTTGTTGCCGCTGTGTCGTCGCCGCGCTCAACGAGCACCTGCATCTTCTCGATGACAGGGGTATTGCCTCCGTGATAAAGGCGAGCACGGCCCTCTCCGCCGGCGTGGCCAGAAAGGGTGAGGTTTGCGGCGCGCTCTTGGGAGGGATCATGGCACTCAACCTGGTGATCGGGAGTGAAACGGTGCAGGATGTCGACGGATACGCCCGGGGGATGAGCTGGGCCGCGCGTCTTTACGATCGTTTCGAGTCCCATTTCGGGAGTGTGCGCTGTTTCGAAATACAAGAGGGACGACTCGGACGCACGTACGACTTCTGGGACTCCGAAGAGGTGGAAATCTGGTATCGCGACGGTGGCCTGCACGAATGCCCCATGGTGTGCGGGGAGGCGGCACGGATGGCCGCGGAAATGATTCTCTCGGCTCGACAGGGGCAGGAGGGGGAAGAGCAGCAGATCTGAGCCTCGCCGATCCGCCGCCACCTGCTGCAGATCCCCTCTGGGCTTCTTGTACGCACGGTTGGACAGTCACGAGCTTTCGTCTTTGGCATCGATATCCGGGTCGCGTCGACGAAAGGGCGACCGACGTGTCATTCACCATCCTTTCGTCGACGCGATTCCTTTCGTATCACCACGGTTATGTCGGTGCCTCGGCCCTCTTCGGAAGACAGGGTGTGTTCGTCGACCATCATGCCGACGATGGTCAACCCGGAACTCTTCGCGGTCCTCCCCGCGAGGTGTCCGTAGTATTCCTCCAATTCGCGACGCCTCGGCTCCGACAGCAATTTGTTTGCCCTCTCACGGATTTCGGGTGACATTCCGCGTCCATTATCCCTTACCCGGACGGTAAATCGGTTTCCTTCATCCTCGATGTCCGATCGGACGGATGTCGCTCCAGCCTCGAAGGCGTTGTTGATGAGCTCGTCGAGGATTCCCCGTATTCTCCTCCACTCTGCGGTCATTTCATCCCCCTTAACCCAGGCGAACTTCGTGATTGAATTGTTTTAATACTCCCACCATGAGGGTGGCGACGATTCCGCCGGCGAAACCGTTATTGTAGAGGTTCATCCCGCCGTGCAGAAAACCCACGTTCATCACCATCGCCATGTGCAAGAACCCGGCCCCGAGTCCCCAGAGCCCGCCGAAGGTTCCACTGATCGGCGCCAGGGTGGTGCCGAACAGTACACCCAAAAGCGGCCCGGCCTCGGCGGGTTGCCAGCGGAAGAGAAAGAGGGAAAGGTATGCGCCGGCCATGATGGGAACGGAGTTCCTGGGATGTTTGCCGAAGGCGCCGAATCCGATCATGGTGAAGATCCCGCAGAGGGTGGGTCCATTGAGGTCGCCTCGAACCAATAGGACGTAGCCCGTGCCCAAAAGGCCCACCAGTCCCATGTTCAGTAACGTACCTCCGAGTCCGCCTTCGGAGACGAAATCCGAGACCAGGGCCCCGGGCATACGCCAAATGCGGAAGAAACCCTCGAGATTGCCCCGGGTGAGGGTCACTCCGAGTAGCACCATAGATGCGGAATAGACCATCGCCGGGAGCGCGAGTTGTGAATTCAATCCGCTACCCCAAATGGACGCCAGGTCCATCGATTGTCCGAAGCCGCGAAAGAGGGCGGCGAACAGGGTGCCGATGAACCCACACGTGAAACCGATGTTGTAGAGATTGAGTCCCTGATGGGTGGCGAGGAGATGTCCGGCGAGGGGAGGAACCAAAAAGCCCGCGCAGGCTCCCAGGAACAAAGCGCCCGCGATGCCCAGGTCGAGCTGGAGCGCGACGCTGGATACCAGGGGAGCCAGGGCGGTACCGAACAGCGCGTTGAGGATGTACTGGCCGAAGTCGTCTCCCTGCGTACGCGCGTAGATCCAAACGCCCAGGAAGATGGGCCATATGTTTATAATCGTCTTGCCCATGAAGGAGAAACCGGCCATGGTAAAGACCGCGGCGACGATATACCCGCGTATGGGAACGCCCGAGAGTGCCGCCACTGCCAGGCCCGCGAGGCCTACGAGACCGGCGTTGACGAGGGCTGCTCCGATGCTACCCACGACGAAGTAGTCCGTGATCAATACTCCGGGCACCCGCACCATTTCCCCGAAATCGGAGATTAGTCCTCGCTCGAAACCGAAAAAGAACCCGGCCGCTATCAGGGTGACCATGTACGAGGCGACGATCGAGAATTCCCAGGTGCGTACGATTCTCATTGTCCGGACGATGATAATTCCTCCCTAAACGCTGGATACCCGTACAATTTATCAGATTTACCCCGATGTTCGGAAGTCTATGGCGGGTTTCCCCGCCCCTATCCACAAACCCTGGCGCGTTCTTGCTGGAGTGTGCGGGGATCGTGCGGGTTTTCCGCGAAATCGAGTGGGGACGAAGCGAACGCGGAACAAATATTCTTCTAACGAGTCGATAGAGATGATCGAAGGTCCGGCGGAGGCGATTTCGCCCTCAACCGTTATACCGGTTTGGCCGGGGTGAACCCGTGGTTTTCCTCGCTTGCGGGCAGGGAAGGCACCGCCAGTTTCATCTCGTTTTTGCGCCCGCACCTAAGACGGCGCGCGAAAGCAATCGGGATGAAATAGGCTCTTGCGGGTCGGGACGGACCCTCGCACGTTTAGTGGTAGTTGAGTGGCTTTTTTTTGGATTGGCATCTCATGACTTCGAGGAGTGTGATTGCGTGACGCGCAGGGTACTCGGTGCAATATTGGTGGTGGCACTCGTTTTTGTCGGAGGCATTTACGTCTATGATATCTTGATCGGTGATGCTGAAGGAGAGGCCGATCCCGTGTACGCTACGGAAGTGGTTAGTCGCGGGGACCTCAATTTTGTGGTTAACGGACACGGGAACCTTCGCCCCAGGTGGTCCGAGAGTATCCAAACCGTGGCGGGGGGATTCGTCGAGGAATTGAACGTCAAAGAAGGAGATGAAGTGTCCGAGGGAGATATCGTGGGGCGACTCCGTAACGAACAGCTGGATACGGAAGTGCGCACGATGGAACGCGAGTTGGAACGAATCGAGAGCGATCTGGCGATGACTCTGGGTACCTCGCGGGACGCGATCCTCGACGCCGATCCCGAGCGGGGTATCAGCATTTTTGCTCCCATTTCCGGGCGTGTCACCGATCTCCGGGTAGAAGCGGAGGATTCGTTGGAAGGTGGGGGTGTGGTAGCCACCATCGTGGATGACTCGCGGGTCATGATCAAAGCGGAGTTCAACACCGCCCAGTTCGAACTCGTCGAAGAGGGAGATGTAGTCGATCTGCGTCCCCTCGATTTTGCCGACATCCTGCTGGGGGAAATCGTCGACGCGAATCCCTCGCCGATTCCCCGAGGAGAACATTACGTTTACGAGGTCACCGTCGAGGCGGAAAACCCCGGACTTTTGAGACCGGGACAAGAAATCGACGTACTGATCGGCGAAGAAACCTCGGTGCGCGCCACCGTCGATCGCTACAATGATGAAACGTCGGTTTGGAGCTCGACCGAGGGTACCGTTTTGGAAGTACCGGCGCGGGAGTGGGAATATGTAGAAGAGGGAGATGTCCTCTGCCGCCTCGGGGGCAACGCGACCGCGAGGTACATTTTTGACCACCAGGTTGAGATAACCGAATTGCGTGAGGAACTCGAGGAGAAGAAAAAGGAGCGCGATCGGCTGGTCGTAAGATCTCCCATCGACGGTACCGTTGCGAAGGTGATGGCGTCGGAGGGACAAAGGCTGGAACCCGGGGCTCATATCACGGCCGTAATAGATAATTCGAAGATGACCATGACCGTAGAACTGGACGAGCTGGATGTCATCCAGGTCGAGCCCGGCATGGAGGCGGAAGTTACCGTGGAAGCCCTGCCGGGAGAAGTGTTCGGCGCCCAGATCACGTCCGTGGACATGATGGGCTCGGACGAAGAAGGGCGTGCGGTCTATAATACGCAAATCCAAGTGAGTGGAACGAACGGTGTCAGGCCCGGTATGACGGGGAACGCTGCGATAGCCATAGAAGAACTGGTCGACGTATTGTTGGTGCCGGTGGAGGCGGTGTACCAGGATGAAGGCGAGGCTCGGGTTGATTTATTGAGCGAGGGCGAAGCGGAACCGAGGACGATCGAGATCGGTCTGGTGAGCTCCAGTTGGGTGGAGGTCAAAGACGGCCTCGAGGAAGGTGAAGAAGTGATTACCGGAAGATCCGAGGACCGGCTGGAGCACGAAGTCCCCGGGGAACCCGAGTCACCGATAATCCCCAGTCCCGAGAGCCCCGAAGAGGAATCTCCGGCAGAAGTCCCCGAGGAGCCAAAACCGCAGCCAAAGGAACCCGAGAGTTCCGAAAAACCTATCGAAGATGGAGGATGAAAGTAACCCCGGAATTAGCCTAGACTGACCCCGTTTCGGTCGTTTGGCATGATGGCGGCGTTCGCCATCCGCGAGGACCCGAGATCACGAAGAGCAACTCGTGGGGAAGAGGAAGAGGAGGAGCATCAGGGCACAAAGTAGCAAAGAATAGAATACGGCGGCACTGGTCATGTCCTTGATGCGCCGAACTCGCTCGCAGGGCATCGGCTTCATCATGTCGAGGAAGTCTTCGATGGCGGTATTTAGGATCTCGGCGACCACCGCGAGGGATGTCGCCAGCAGGATCAGCGCGAATTCGACATCATGCAAAAAGCCCGCGACCCGAAGGCCCAAAACTGTCGCAAGCAACAGCACCAGGTACCTCGTATTGGCCTCGGTGCGCAGCAGATACGCCCATCCGCGCAATGAATTTGCGAAGGCGATGATCAGGCGCCGAACCTCGCTGGCCATATCCGAACCCCCTCGCGGATCCATGCAGGTTTCACCCTTCTCATCTAAGTTGGTCTACGACGAACCACTCGGTGAATCCTTTGATTTGGACGGATGTGGTGCGGGAAATGTCGGACGCCAGCTCGCCATTCTCCCACCCCGGGTCGATCTTTGAAGGCATATGCTTCGCCGTGGCGAAGAAAATTGGTAGATGTCGGTGTCCGTCAGCGGACGCCGGCCAATCTGTAGTTGGGGAGGCCGTACTATGGCGAAGAACAACGACGGTGACATACCCGTCCCACCGAGGACACCAAAGAGCGGGGGCGGTTTTCAAATCCGCGCTTTCCTACACAGGTGGGGAACGTGGATCGCGATAGCCGCCATGTTTGCGGCGCACATGTGGTTGGTCATGCGCAACATCCAGATGGGCGTCCACGAAGTGCTTCCGGCGTACACCGACATGGAGGTAGGATCCGTGGAGGCCTGGATTGACGCCATCCCACGGTTGTTTTTCAAACCGGACACAGTGTTTGCGGTACTGCGCATGTATTCCCTCTGGATTTTCTTCTACGTCTTCCTGTCGGTATATGGAGCGATGCGAGTGGGCGACAGTGTGCCGAGGGGAGTATTGACGCTCGTCAGCGTTTGTTTGGCGGTGATAGTCCTGCTGCTGGTGGTCACACCCGCGGCCTGGATATTCTTCGGTGATCGCGGACCCCTGGCTGTGGAGATCGTTCCTCCGGTGATACTCGGCGGCATCGCGGTCCTGCTGGAGTTTTCCACCCGCAGGATGATGGAGGACTGACCGGGAGGCGGACGCCCGTTCGCCTCACGTCGGCCCTCGAGACGAGATAGATGTGTGGGGATGACAACCCGACGCCGAGGGGTGATAGGATGGGCTAGGCGGGTCCCCACGAGCGTGGTCCCATTCCACGATCGAGGAGATTACGGATTTATCATGCGGGTGGAGGTATACCTCATTGAAAACTAGGGCAATGGTAACGGTTGCACTATTGATCGCGATCAGCGTGATCTTGACCCGGGTCTTCGGAATTATGCTCCCGGTCGCCGGGGTAATGTCTCTTCGGATAAGCTTCGGAGAGATACCCATCTATCTGTCGGGGATCCTCTTCGGTCCCTTCGCCGGAGCTGCCGCCGGGGCCATAGCGGATGTGATCGGCGTGACGGTGGCGGGGCTGGATTTCTTTCCCGGGTTTACCATCAGCGCCGCCCTGGCCGGCTTCATACCGGGCCTCATGCTTCATTCGCGACGGCACGACCTGACTTTCCTTCGGCTCCTGATTACCCTCGCCCTGGCCGGTCTAATTGTCACTCTTCTCAATACCTATTGGGTGGTGGTGCTCTATCGCGCGGGCGCTTTGGCCATACTTCCGGCGCGGCTCTTGTCGCGGGCCGTGATGATACCGGTGCACAGCGGGCTGGTGTGGTTGCTCGTCACGCGAGGCCAACTCATCCGCGAGTGAGTGCCACCCGGCGTTCGTTTCCGCCGCCGCCGGAAGATCAGTATTCGATAGCCGGCAGGTAAGTGAGCCTCGCTTGACGTAGTCCTCACCTTGAGGAGGTGGGGCAGTGAATTACGATTTTGATAAAGCTTTGGACAGGCGAGGAACGCGATCGAATAAGTGGGACAAGGTGGGGGAACTCTTCGGTAATCCCGACGCACTCCCGATGTGGGTGGCCGACACCGACTTCCCCTGTCCCCATCCGGTGATGGAGGCACTCGCGGAGAGGCTGGAGCACCCGATATTTGGTTACAACTATCCTCCGGACTCCCTCCACGAGGCGATCGCCGACCGCATGAGCAAACAGCACGGCTGGGAGATAGATCCGAACTGGATAGTCCCGGGTACGGGGGTCATAAGCGCCCTCTACGCGGCGCTCGAAACCGTAACCATGCGCGGGGACGAAGTCATCATCCAGCCCCCGGTCTACTATCCCTTCTTTCGAGCCCTGGGAGACACGGGCCGCCAAGTCCTTCTGAATCCCCTCGTCCCAAAAGATGGCCGGTATCGCCCGAATTTCGAACATCTCGAAAGTCTCTTTGTTTCGAGGACGAAATTTCCGACACGGGAGCCCCGGGTCGCGGCGTTGATCCTCTGTAACCCGCACAATCCCGTGGGCAGGGCCTGGAGCGCCGAGGAGATTGGTCGCATAGGGGAGCTTTGTTGCGAGCACGGCGTTACCCTTATCTCCGACGAAATCCATTGCGATCTCATGGTCGGGGATCGCGAACACACCGTCGCCGCCTCGGTATCCGACGAGCTGGCGGCGAAAACGATAACCCTCATGTCGGTCAACAAGACCTACAACCTTCCGGGATTGAAGACTTCCTTCACCGTGATTCCCGACGAAGAGGTGCGACGTCGTTTCCAATTCGCCGCCCGCCCCGCCGGTAGTCCCAACGAACTCGGGCTGGTCGCCCTGGAGGCGGCGATCCGAGATCCCGACGGGTACCTGGGCGAGCTCTTGGAGTACTTGAGGGAGAATCTACGGGTATTTCGGGAGGGCATATCGGGAATCGAGGGCGTCGAATTGATCGAGCCCGAGGGGACCTATTTAACCTGGGTGGACATGAGGGGATTGGGGATGAACGATGACGATCTCGCGAACTTCGTCGTTCACGAGGCCGGCATCGCCCCGGACTTCGGTTATGCCTTCGGGCCCGGGGGACAGGGATTCCAGCGGCTCAACCTGGGTTGCACCCGCGCCACGGTTCGCGAAGCGGTGGATAGACTGGGGACGGCGGTGAGGAGAATTCGGGGCTAGACGGGGGAATCGAAGTTTCAAGTTCCACTCACTACGCCATGAATTCAAAAGGCGAGTACGTAGCGCTCCGTGAAGGATGGACTGCTGCTCCCTTTTGCATCGACCGGGAGAGGTTGGGAACAGCTGGATTGGCAACGGAATGTACTCTCTGGAGCATTGGGCCGCGGAAGATTCACGGTCTTCGAGGCCTCATGAAACGTCGCCACGAAGGGGTCGTCGGTGACTGGTGATACGCCAGGACGAACGGGGGATCTGATTCCCGTACCGCTTCTCCCGAAAGATCCTTCCGGGAAGCCGTAGACTGGGTGCTGAGTTATTGGGAAGAGCAGTTGTTGGATGGCCTTTTGCCGGGGAAAGGTCGCGCATTTCACTCGGTGTTCGTTACCCCGCGTCCTCCGGTTTTTGCCCTGAAGGGAGAGCCGGCCGGGAGCCCTACAAGAGCGCCAAAGTTATGAACATTGCTGCCATCCCGACCAGAACCCCGGCGGTGGCCGACTCGGGACTTTCCGTCTGGTGCGCCAGCGGTAAGAGCTCGTGCAGACTTATGAAGACCATTATTCCGGCCACGAAGGCCAAAGAGAGATTGATGAATCCGGAGGTGAGTACGCTGCCGAAAAGGAGCAGCGTGGCCAGGGCGCCCAGGGGTTCGGCGAGACCCGACAGGAAGGCGTAGGTGATCGCGCGGCGGCGATCTCCGGTGGCGTAATACAGGGGCATGGCCACCGACACCCCCTCCGGGATGTTATGAAGGGCGATCGCGATCATGAGGGTCACGCCCAACCGCGGATCGTGCAGGGCCGACAGGAACACGATTACGCCCTCGGGGAAGTTATGTAGGAAGATTCCGAGGGCCGTAAGAAGTCCCGCCGAGAGCATCTTGGCGTCTTCGCGGCAACTTTCCGGTTCCTGGTGGCATGCGAAGCCACTCTTTTCGGCGAGGTACTCATGGGGTAGCAACAAATCCAGCAGGTACATCCCAAGTATGCCGGCGAAAAATGCCAGGTTGGCTCGGAAGAAACCGCTGTAATCCACGGCTTCCGCCAGCAACTCGGCGAAGGATATGTATATCATGACCCCCGCGGCGAAACCCATGAGTATACTCATGTGCGATTGGCGAAAGTCTTTAACCAAATAGGTGGCCAGTCCGCCCAATCCGGTGGAAAGACCAGCCAGGAGAGTCATGCCCAGGGGCAACAAATAGATTTCCATGCGACTCCTCCCTTCGGCGTCGTCTGAGTCGATTATAACCGGCGGGTTTCCGGGTTGCACGGGTGGCGATCCCAGGCGCAGGTTGAATTGAACTATCCCAAGGAGGCAACGGTGGCCTGTTGTTCCTAGATTTCGGAGAACGGGCGGGACCTCTGTACATATGGCACGTATGGATGGATCGAGGTGGGGGTATACTATAATTGGAGTCTTTTCAGTTGAGGAGATTCCCTGAGGTGGAGGTGGAGGAGACGTGACGGAAAGCCCGGGTGGTCGGCGCGAGGACAAATCCCCGGCGGGGTTCGTCGGTGCGGCGCGCAATTGCTCTCCGCATAACGATGCGAGCGGAACGATGTCCGCCGGACATCATTGCACGATATATCCGTCATCCCAAGAAAACGTACCCGTGGCAGGTGCGTTCCTGTACGCCGGCCTGATGGCCGGAGAAAAGAGTGCCTATATCGCATCCGCGGACTGCGTAGCCGACCTGCGGCGGGAATTGTTCGATTACGGTTTGGACGTTGCCGGAGCCGAGGATCGGGGCGAATTGCGGTTGATCGAGGGCGAGCACGTATTCTTCGATCCCCGGGGAAAGTTCGACCCGAAAGGATCGGCGCGACGGGTATTGCAGATACTCGGAGAGCTCGGCGCAGGCAGCAATCCGGTTCGCCTCGGGATAGATATGGGGTGGATAGGAGATTCAGGGTCGCCACCCACCGGATTGGTGGAGTACGAGCGTCGGTTGAATCGCGGTTTGAGGCCCTACGGCCGCGCGGCGTTGCTTTGCGCCTATCCCCGTTCGTCGATGTCCGAAGTCGACGCCTGGAATCTGCTGGGAGAACACCCATCCTTGCTGCTCGAAGATCGCGTGTGGCGGAATCCATTGTATGGAGCCGGTCGCGGGTGGGAGTCAACCCCCGCTACCGAAGGAGATTCCGCATCCGACGATGCGGGTGAAGAGCATTATCCGTCGGATGACTTCTGGATTGGCATCCTGCGGGATTCCCCCCAGCCTATCGCCATATTACGCGGGGACGGGACGCCCCTACTGTGTAACCAATCCCTCAGGAGGCTCACCGGATGCACCGATAGTCCGGAGGATGCGGAGACGATTCGTCTCTTCGATGACGTCTTAGCCGAATTGGAAGAATCGGACTCGGCGATGTTCGATCGGGATTTGACGCGCGATTCGGGCGAGGCGGAATCGATCAGAATCCTTGCCTACCGCGCCTTTGGTTCGGGAGAATACTCCACGAGAATCTTCGTCTTCGTTAACGACATATCTCGAGAACACCGGGTGGAAAGGGCACTGCGGCGGGAACGGGATGTGACCGCCAGGCTGATGGATGCGAGTCCGGCCGGGATAACCGTGGTAGACACCGACGGCGTCATATCTTTCGCCAACTCGCAGGCGGAAGAGATCCTGGGGCTGGAACGAAGTCTCATCAGGGAGAGAAGATACGACACTCCGGACTGGGAGAGTACCGATTTCTCCGGTGCCGCCATACCGGATGAGGAGAGAATCTTTAGACGGGTGATGCGTACTGGCAAACCGGTTTTCGGTTTCGAAGAGAGGATACGAAGACCCGACGGAACGTCCGCAGACTTGCGCATCAACGGTGCTCCACTCAGGTCCGACGATGGCGAAATCGAAGGCGTGGTGTTCGTCCTGCACGACGTCACGGCGACACGCCGGGCCGAGGAATACCGCCGGCGGAAAGTCGAGTTTCTCTCGAGGCTGGCCAGCTGCGAGACGTTGCGGTCCGCCGCCGAACTCACTATGGAGGAGGTATTGGAGGTTTCCGGTATGGAGGCCGGCGCGATTAGGCTGGCCAGGGACGAGGACTACCCCTATTATGTCCACCGCGGTTTCTCGCCATCTTTCGTGAGGAGTGAATCCCACCTCGCTTCTCTCGATTCCGAAGGAGTGCCCGTAAGAGACGATTCGGGGGATCTAATGTTGGAGTGCACCTGCGGGCGCATCCTTCGCGGGGAAGTTGCCGCGCTGGAGGGCGATTTCACCCCGGGTGGCAGCTTCTACACCGGTGCGGCCGACGAAAGGCTCGCGGAAGAAGTCAAAAACGACGAAAGCGGCGTGGGAGAATACCGGGGCAGATGCGTCCAGGAGGGTTACCGCAGTGTGGCTTTGATCCCGTTAAACGTCGGCAACGAAATGATCGGCCTAATACAGCTGAATGATCGTTCCCGAGACGCCCTGGAACCCGAGATCCTGGAGTACATCGAGGACATCGCAACGCCCGTGGCGTACACGCTTCGCCTGATGAATTCGCAGCAATCTCTCCGGTTGAGCGAAAACAAATACCGCAATCTCGTCGAGAGGGCGTCGGATGCGATCGTAATAGTCCAGGATTACATCGTCCGATTCGCAAATCCGCGAGTCGAGGATCTCCTGGGATACGGCCCCGAAGAAATGGTGGGAACCGAGTTCATGCGTTATGTGCATTACGAGGACGTACCGGAGGTCGCCCAGAAGTACAATCGGAGAATGACCGGCGGCGATGAAGCTCCCATCTATCAGGCGCGCTTGCGCCACAAAGATGGTCGCGAGATATTTACCGAGATCAACGCGGGCCTGGTCCAATTCGAGGGTCGGTTGGCAGATCTCGTGTTGATAAGGGACATAAGCGAGAGGGTGAAATCGCGGCAGCGTCTGCAATATTTGAGTATGCACGATCAGCTTACCGGCCTGTATAACCGCGCCTACTTCGAAACCGAGCTCCGACGTTTGGACGTTGACCGCCAGCTCCCGCTCACGCTGGTGATGGGCGATGTCAACGGTTTGAAGCTCATAAACGACGCCTTCGGCCATCGGACGGGAGACATGCTCCTGCGGGAAGTCGCCCGGATGCTGCGAAGGTACTTCCGGGAGGAGGATGTTGCGGCGCGCTGGGGCGGCGACGAGTTCATAGTGATACTGCCCCAGACCGACCGGGAAACGGCGGAGTCGATATGTGATCGATTGCGAGGCGCCTTCGACGAATCTCGCATCGCCGGGGTCGAGTTGAGCGTAGCCCTCGGTGCCGCCACCAAGGAAGATCTCGCAGAAGAAGTCGAGTCGATTCTTCGCCTCGCCGAAGAACGAATGTATCGCAGCAAGACTCGCGATGGTCGAAGTGTACGCGGTAGCATACTGGAGTCGCTACAGAGATCACTGCGGGAGACGGGTTGCGAAACCGAGGAGCATTCGAGCCGGGTTGGACAGTTGAGTCTGGCCGTGGCCGAGCGGGTCGGAATCAGAGAAGAGGAGCGCGAGGAACTGGTCCTCCTGGCCGATCTGCACGACATCGGAAAGATCGCGCTACCTCCGAACCTCCTGGCAAAACCCGGCCCGCTGGGCGAAGAGGAGTGGCGTACCGTGAAAAACCACCCCGTGGTGGGTTATCGCATCGCCCAGTCTTCCCCGGATTTGTGGCCCATAGCTGAGGCTATCCTCACCCATCACGAATGGTGGGACGGATCGGGTTATCCTCGGGGACTCTCCGGCAGGGAAATTCCGTTAAATGCGCGAATACTGGCAATTGCGGACGCTTATGATGTGATGGTGTCGGATAGGCCTTACAGTAAACCGTCTTCGCATTCCGAGGCAGCTGCCGAGATCCGGCGCGCGGCCGGAACGCAATTCGATCCCGAGCTGGTCGAGGCATTCCTATCCGCGATGGAAGAGGATGATCTCGAGCGCACGCTATATGGTGAACGTTAACGGTCCCGGGTCCTTGAGGGGATGTACATGAACCTTGTTTGAGGGTGAATCCCGAGTCGATGCCGGACCGAACGTTGGACTTGTTCGGGGTAGAACCATCGCGATGGCGGTCGTATCGGTTACCATTCTCTATGCTGCGCCCCTCCTCTTATACTTCTACGATTCCGTACCGCAGATTTGGCGCTCGATGTCCCTCGGGGGTCCAATACTGGCGGCGATGCTGGCTTCGCTCTTGTTGGGTCGCGCCGGGTTAGCGGTCGCCTCGATTGCCAACGCCGCCATACTGGTGTATTTCGGTCGCGAGGTGTTGCGAGAAACCGCGGAGATTGCCCCCGAGCTCGCCCTCGCCGTCATGGGGGCGGTGTTCGCAACGCAGGTGGCCGCGAGCATAATCGCGGTATTGGTGGAGAAGGTCAGGCGCACCGTGAGCGACATGCGGGAGACGAATCATTCTCTGGAGAGACTGGCGCTCCTGGACGAAATGACGGGTCTTTACAATTTCCGCTATTTCGCCCAGCGGGTCGAAGAGGAGATAGCCCGCGCGGACCGTCTTCGCAAGTCTTTGGTCCTGATCATCGTAGACATCGATCACTTCAAGCACTACAACGATACGTACGGACATCCCCAGGGCGATCGCGCGTTGATAAAGCTGGCCGGTCTGTTGCGCCGCAGCGTTCGGCGCTCCGATGTGGTTTTTCGCTACGGTGGCGAAGAATTCATAATCCTCGCTCCCGGTGCGGACGGACACGAGGGAATGACGCTGGCCGAGAGAGTTAGATTCCGGGTGGGAGTTACCGATTTCTCCCACGGATCCGGCGGTTCCGGTCCTTCACTCAGCGTTTCCGCGGGTTTTTCCGTGTACCCGGACTGGGCGCAGGGCAGCCAGGAGCTCCTGCTCCAGGCCGACGAGGCCCTGTACCACGCGAAGCGACAGGGGGGAGATCGCGTCGAGCGGTACCCCGACGCCGCCGAGGTGGACGAAGAACGCGCCGGAGAGGATGGAGCTGTACTCGCCGCCGTCCGTACCCTTCTCAACATAATCTCGGCCCGCGATGGGTACACGTACAACCATTCCCAGCGGGTGATGAAGTACAGCCTGGGGATCGGTCACCACATGGGTTTGGAGGAATCCGAATTGCGCGTACTGCAGTGGTCGGCGCTCATTCACGATCTCGGAAAGATAGAGCTTTCCCGCTCCCTGCTGATGAAATCTCGCGATCTCGATCGTCGTGAATGGGAGTCAGTGCGTCGGCATCCCGATGCTTCCGCCAGGCTCGTGGAACCGGTCATGGAGAGGATGGGGAGCATAGCGGAGGTAGTTCGAGCCCATCACGAACATTACGATGGAGGAGGATATCCCCGGGGGCTAGAGGGATCCGAGATTCCCTTCCACGCCCGGATTCTGGCGGTGGCTGACGCCATCGACGCCATGCTCGCCGAGCGCCCATATCGACCAGGAGTACCCCGCGAAGAGGTCGTCGAGGAGCTTTGGGAATGTGCCGGCTCGCAGTTTGACCCCGAGATCGTCGAAGCGGCGGTCCGTTTTCTCCGTCACGGAACGGAAGTCGAGGAGGGGGAAGTATTGCCCGTGGACTCGCTGACGGCATCGGAGGACCCTTGATTCCGCCCGGAGGTGCAAATGAGTTGGTCGAACACTGCGAGAATGACGGATTCCGCGTGGCGCTGGTTCACGGTTACCTGCTGCGGGGGACCGGCAGCAACGTGTACGTCTGCAACCTGGCCAAAGCCCTGTGTGCCGAGGGATTTCCGGTTACACTTTTCAGCCAAGACCCCGATCCCGGCCGTCTCGACTTCGTCTCCCAGGTGGTGGAGTATCGCGGAGACAAACCGCACCTAATCTCGGAAAAGGGCACCCCGTATCCCGGTTCGTGTCGGGCGGTGAAACCCGACATCGGGCCGATACTCGGCGTTTACGTCCGGGATAAATACCGGGGTTTTATCGTGCGGGAATTCGCGGAGATGACCTCCGCGCAACTGGATAGATATCTTCGCGGTAACGTATCGGCCCTGGAATCGGAGTTTTCGGAGTTCCCGCCCCGGGTGATCATTTCGAACCATTCCGTGATGCAGCCCGCCTACGTTGCGCGGGCGCGCCACGGGAGGGGGAGGCACCTGGCAATATTGCACGGCAGTGCCCTGAACTTCACCGTGAAGGGCGATTCCCGCATAACGGGATACGCGCTGGAGGGATTGCGGGATGCCGACGTGCTGGCCGCGCCCAGCGAGTACTCGGTACGCGATCTATCGAGCGTCCTGCCACAACTCGGAGAGGTCCGGGTGAACGCGGTTCCGCCGGGCGTAGATTTGGAGGTTTTCGTGCCTCGCCCCACACTCGGGGAAAGACAACGGGACGCGCGAAGAATCCCCGGGGACATCCTCGAGGGACTGCGCAGCTCCGTCCGGTCGCGCCCGGGAGGTCGGGGTGGGGAGGTGCGCGAAAGAATGCGGGCGATTTGTTCCGGCGCTCGATCCGTCCGGGAGCTGGAAGGTAACATTTCCGAGCTCGGGGAACAATATGATTCCTGGGCTCCCGACCCGGAGCTACCGGAAACCCTCGCCTCCCTTACGGCGGGAGACGAGATCATTTTGTATTTCGGTAAGTTCCTACACACGAAGGGATTACGGATCCTTCTGGCCGCGCTCCCGCTGGTAATGATGCGAAGGCCGCGGGCCAGGGTCGTGGCGGTCGGGTTCGGTGAAGACAGGGAACGCATCGAGGCAGGGATCGAATTATTGCACCTGGGGAGAAGGGATCTTTTCGAGGAGTTCTTTTTGTCCCGAGATGATACCGGGTATCTCGATTCCCTCGTCCGCCATCTCTCCGATCCGGAGTTGAGCCGTGATTACTACCGGGCGGCCCGGGGGAGTATGCGCCGGCATTTCCTTACGACGGGCATATTGGAACAGGATGAGTTGGGATCCATCGCCGGTTTCGCCGACATATCCGTGGCACCTTCGATATTTCCGGAGGCTTTCGGTTTGGTGGGTGCCGAGGCGCTGGCCGCGGGAGTGCTCCCCGTGCTGACGGCCGGGTCCGGATTCGAAGAAGTGAGCCGAGTCTTTCGCGAGGAGTTCTCGGATCTTTTGGGCGAGGAAGCGAACCTGGATCCATTACCTCGAGACGAAGATTTACCCCTGGAGTTGGCCTCGAGAATGGCCGAATTGTTGGGGTCTGTGACCGCCTCTTCGGCGTTGCGGCGGGAGATCGGTGAACGTGCACGAACTCTGGCCGAGAGGCATTTCAGTTGGAGGCGTGCGGCGCGGGATCTTCTGAACGTTTCGCTGCCCGGGGGAGGCCGTTGAGCCGGCGATCGTCCGGGCGAACCGAAGACGAATTGGCACCAAAGCGTAAATGGAGAAGTGGAGGTGGCAAATTGAAACTGGAGGATTATCGGGGTATGCGGGATCTGAAGCGAAGCGGTGAGCCCGACGAAGGAGGAACCGGTGGCGAAGAAGCCGACCCCATTTTCGTCGTACAGGAGCACCACGCTTCCAGTCTGCACTACGATTTTCGCCTGGAGCACGATGGCGTGCTCCTGTCGTGGGCGATACCCAAAGGACCTTCCCTCGATCCCGGCAAAAAGAGACTGGCGGTGATGGTCGAAGACCACCCGGTCAGCTATGCGGACTTCGAGGGAGTAATACGCGAAGGAGAGTACGGAGCCGGGACTGTGGTAGTGTGGGATCGCGGGACGTACGAGACCTCGGCAGATATCGATGCGGCCCTGGAGGACGGGTTTTTGGAGGTGGAACTTCTTGGGCAGAAACTTCGCGGGGGCTGGGCCCTGGTCAAGTTCAGGGGTCGGGATGAGGATAACTGGTTGTTGGTGAAAAAAGACGACGAACACGCGAACCGTGACATCGACATCTTGGGTGAAAAACCCGAATCTGTACTGAGCGGATTGACGGCCGCGGAGCTGACGCAGAGAAGCGGTGAAACTGCCAGCGAAGAAGAACAGTAGGGCTCAATCTTAGCGGACACATATCCGCACTCCCAGGCGCTACGTGCCGCGGGGCATTTGCGCGGCGAAGGAACGAACGACTGCTTGGGGTGTCTCCGATCCCACGAGAATTACAGTAAAAGTAGCGTCCACGGCGCCGTCACCATCGCAATTGTCGCGGCCAGAGCGATGGCGCGCTTCGGCGACAGTGAAAACGCCAGGGCCAGGGGATAATTGAAGACCAATATGAGGATGCCGGCGGCGAGGATTACCGCGGGTGCGTAGGGGGATCCCGATTTGCCCACGGGACCCGCCAGGGCTTCGTAGGCGAACAGTCCCCCGAAATCGGCCAAAAGCCCCAAAATGGTCGCGATGAAGGCGTATCGGAGTGTGACCGCCCAGCTAAATTCCAGCCGCAAGAGCTTCCACGCTGCGGCCACGACGGCGGTATTAAACAGAAGGTTTATGGCGGTCATCCGGAGAAGGTTTCCGGGCAATGCCAGATTCAGCCACATGGGAAAATACACATCATACATCAAAGCTATCGCCTCCCCAGTCATTCTCGAGCGTCCACCGTAAAGACGAGAGGCGCAACGGGAAGTTCCACGGGGGAGGTACGAAGGGTGGAGGTCGCAGTATGAAGACGCTCGTTAGCGGTGGCATAGTGGTCGGTTTTGACCCCGGGGAAGAATCCCACGTGTTGTATCCCGACGGAGAGTTGGTTTTCGAGGGTAATACGGTGGAGTTCGTGGGGCGAGCCTACCCGGGTCGGGTGGATGAGGTCATCGACGCCTCGGGTTGTTTGGTCACGCCGGGATTCGTGAATGTTCACTCCTGCATGGATACATCCACCTTCCAATTCTTTTTCGATATCGAACGTCGGCGCCGCAGTGGTTATTCCGGCCAGATAAGGAGGCGAGAACTGTTCTCGGGCGAGCGCGACCACGTGTTCGGTCCGGCGGAAATTCGCGATGGAGCCAACCTGGCTTTTTTGAACATGGTTCGGGGCGGAACCACCACCATGGCCGGGATCACCTCTTATCCGTTTAAGGCGTACAACGATCCAGTATGGGAACCGGAAATCTATATGGAAGCCGCAGTTACCGCGGGTTTGCGGGCCTACCTCTCCCACATGTATAGGGACAGAGTCGACGGCATCGTCGACCGCGAACGCGGTCGTGAGGGGCTGCGGCGCGCCGTCCAATTCGTCGAGAAGTATGACGGCAGCTTCGGGGACAGAATTCGCGGGTTACTGTTCCCCTACACGCTCGATTCGAACAGTAAAGAAAGCCTCGCGGAAACCCGGAGCGCGGCGGACGATCTCGGCGTGGGCATTCGGATGCATTTCGCTCAGTTCCCGGACGAGATTCACCTGATCGAATCGGAGTACGGTACCACCCCGGTCGAACTCCTCGAGGAGATAGAGTTTTTGAAGGATGACGTTCTGCTCACGCACTGCCTCTACCCGGCGGGTCTAGATCCCACCCCCGAAGAGCGGAATCGAGCGCTGGACACTCTGGCCTCGCGCGGCGTTAACGTCGGTCACTGTCCCTGGGTACTCATAGTCCGGGGATCCGGCCCCCTCTACCTCGACTCCATGAGCGAGTACCTGCGACGAGGCATCAATGTTTGCCTGGGTACCGACACCTTCCCCCAGGATATGATCTCCGAGATGCGGTGGGGAGCAATCATGGCCAAAAACGCCCACGGCAGAAGGGACGGAGTCGGTACCGCCCGCGAGGTCTTCGACGCCGCCACGATAAACGGGGCCCGCTGGCTGGGGCGCGAAGATATCGGCCGATTGGAGGCCGGAAGCAAAGCGGACATCAACATTATCGAGTTGGACGATTACAATGTGGGACCCCTTGCCGATCCCATCAGGAATCTGGTCTATTTCGGCACCGGCCAGAACGTCCGGACCGTCATCGTGGACGGGGTCAAGGTTGTGGACGATTTTCACCACCTGGTCCTGGACGAGGATGCGGTGGTTCGAGCCTCCCAGCCCATCTCCGATAAAGTCCGGGAGACGCTACAACGCTGGGACGAAAGTGGGTCATTGCCCGAGCAACTACCGCCCCCGAGTTACCCGTGGAGGTAGGATACGGCTCGGCGTTCCGTTAAACTGATGGTGTGAGCACACAATGTATTGCGAAGTGACGAGAGGGAGGATTCCTGTGGAGAAGAACGCACCCCTAGGTCTATTCGATTCTGGCGTCGGCGGTCTCACGGTGGTCCGTGAGGTATTCCGGCAGCTTCCGCGCGAGAAGGTCCTGTATTTTGCCGACACCGGTCGGGTTCCCTACGGACCCCTGCCCCAGGAGACGATCCAGGAATATACCGTACAGATCGTGAAGTTCCTGCGAGACAGGGGAGCCAAACTGGTAATCATCGCCTGTAACACGGCCACCGCGGCCGGACTGGATGCGGCGCGGGAAGCGGTGGAGATTCCCGTCATCGGCGTCATCGAACCCGGAGCCGAGCTGGCTTTGGAGACGACCGATAACCGCAGAATCGGTGTTATCGGGACAGAGGCGACCATCAAGAGTGGGGCATACGAGAGAACCATCAAGGAGATGGCTCCCGATGCGGAAGTTTTCGGTCAGGCCTGCTACGAGTTTACTCCTCTGATCGAGGCCGGCAAGAAGGATTCGGAAGAGATCGCGGAGTACGCCCGCGAGTACCTGGCAACGTTCGAAGGCAAAGACATCGATACCCTCGTTTACGGGTGCACCCACTATCCGCTTTTGCAAGATCTGGTACAGGGGATAGTCGGGGAGGACGTAGCGCCGGTAAATCCCGCCATCCGCGCCGTCGAGAAGGCCGAGGAAATGCTGGCCAACTCCGAGTTGCTGGCGGATCGGGACGGAGATCCCGAACACGAGTATTTCGTCACGGGTGATACGGACGCTTTCGCGCGGCTTGGGCAGGTCATTCTGCAAAGACAGCTTCCCGCGGTCAATAAGGTCGAGCTGGAGTAGCGTACGGATCCGCGAGATCCCGGGGAGGGCGGTACGGCGTTGAAGGCCGTACCGCCCTCCCGGATTTTTACCCCGAGGGTCAGATTTCCCCTATGGATTCCGCCAGAGCCGAGACTATGCGATCGATCTCGTCTCGTTCGATTACCAGGGGAGGGGAGAAGCTCATTACATCGCCCAGCGGCCGCAGGATTACTCCTCGCCGAAGCATGCTGCGATTCACCCGCAAACCGGTGAGTTCGCCCGGGGGGAAGGGTTCGCGGGTTTCCTTATCCTTCACCAACTCCAGCCGTGCCAACAAACCGATCCCCGCTACGTCGCCGACGTGGCGTAACGACCGCAATTCCTCGAGTTTTCGAAGCATATACTCGCCCATCTCGCGGGAACGCTCGGCGAGACCCTCCTCTTCGATTATCCTGATATTCTCCAGGGCGGCAGCGCAGGCCACGGGGTGTCCCGAGTAGGTTGTGCCGTGGCGAAGTTCCCGCCCTTCACCCCAGCGTCCCAGGCAAACCTCGAAGATTTCTTCCGTAGTGAGCGTCGCGCCCAGGGGCAGATATCCGGAGGTAAGTCCCTTGGCGAAGACCATCATATCCGGTTTCACGCCCCAGTGTCGCACGCCGAACATCTCGCCGGTGCGGCCGAAGCCGGTAATGACCTCGTCCGCTATGAACAGTACTTCGTTTCGTCGGCAGATCTCTGCCACGCGTTCGAGATATCCTTCGGGCGGTATTATAACCCCGCCGGCCCCCATGACCGGCTCCGCTATGAATGCCGCGACGGTATCCGGGCTCTCGAAGGCGATGGTGCGTTCGAGTTCCTCGGCGCAGGCCAGGTTACACTCCGGGTACTTTAGGCCGTAGGGGCAACGGTAGCAATGGGGAGGTGGTATGTGCCGAAAACCCGGAACCAGGGGTTCGAAAAGCCTGCGGTTGGCAGTTACACCGGTCGCACTCAGGGCGCCGAAGGTGACGCCGTGGTAGGCCTTCTCCCGGGCGATAACTTTGAATTTCCCCGGACGGCCTCGTAGCTTCCAGTACTGGCGAGCGATCTTCAGCGCGGTTTCGTTGGCCTCGGAACCGCCCGAGGAGAAGAAGACGCGCGACATTCCCTCGCCTTCGGTTAACTGTACCAATCGGGCGGCCAGCCGAATTGCGGTGTCGTTCGACATGCCGCCGAAGGAGGGGAACCAGCTCAACCGTCGCATCTGCTCCTCGGCGGCGTCGACGATCTCGGAGCGGCCGAAACCGACGTTGGCGAGCCACAGTGCCGCGTGTCCATCGATGAATTCGCGGCCCAGCGAGTCGGTGATCCTGGCGCCACTACCTCCGACCGCCACCACCGGCTCATCTTCCGCGAGATCCCCCATCTGTGTGTAAGGAGCCCACATGTAGCGCGAATAGTCTCTTCTGGGATCAAATTCCACGACAATTCTCCTTCCCCGGTGACGGGAAATCCTCTCGACTCGGGATCGTCGTTTCCCGTCCGCCTTCGGATCTTGCGATTACCTGCTCTCGTCAGCTTCTAGGCGGGGAGGAGATATCCTATGGTGGAAAGCGGTCCGATATCCGTATCGGATATCGGACCGGAAGGGACGTCATTTAGGCGGGGTAGATCGGGTCCAGTTCGATGGCCTTGGGACGGCACACCTCCATGCAGGCGAAACAGCTTACGCACAGTTCCTGGTTCATGGAGGGTAGGTCATCCACCATGGTCAAAGCGTCGGTGGGACATTCTGCGGCGCAGTCACCGCAGCCGTCACAGGCCTCTTCGTCGAGGACGAGGATCTTGCTGGAAGCGGATTCGAGGAGACCGGGGCTGGCGGCGGCTTCGGGTCGCGTCTCCCCGGGATTGAAACCCGTGGGTAGTGAAATGTCTGGGGCCACCTGCCACTGGCCGTGGATCTCGAGTTTCTCCGGATCCAGGGGTACGTCCTCGCGTTCCGCCACGTAGGTTACGTGATAGAGGTTTGTAGGATCGAGGCCGAGAATGGTGGCGGCCACCACGTCGACCGCGGCTCCGGACCGCGATGCCAACACTTTGGACAAATAGCGCAGATTCGTACCCAGCTTCGCCCTTCCCTCGACCGCCAGTATCCCGTCGACGATGTTCAAATCGGGACGTCTGAGATCGTAGACGTCGGAGAGGATGGTCTCGAAATGCCTGCGGTTTTCGGCGACCACGTGCAGATGAGCCTTCTGCGCGCCGGCGAGATAGCCGAAAGTGTTTTTGATCGCGCAGGTAAGGCCGGTGCCCGGGTGTACTTTGAGTTTCGGTACGTTTATTACGTAGTCGGCGTCAAATAGCAACTGGGGGAAATACAAATCCTCGTCCGGAACGGACGGCAGATTTCTGTGCACCAGGTTGATGCCGAAATTGCGCAGATGTTCCCCGGCCGCCTCTCCCAGTCCGTTGGTGCTGAAGAGGTCGTTTATGACGCCGTAGTTGGCCTGACCCGGGTTGTCCGACACCATGACCTCCGAAGCGCCGGCTCGCTTCGCTGCGTCGATCACCGCGCTCAATACGGCGGGATGCGTGTTGGCGCCCTGCTCCGGTTCCCGTTCACTCAGGGCATTGGGCTTAATCAGCGTACGCTTGCCGGTGAGATCTATCTCGAAGGTATCGAAAATCTCATCGATGGTGCGCTGTATATCTCGGTAGCTGGAATCATATACGTGTACTGCAGATCTGTCCTTCATAGTTTCGATTGCCTCCTTCGGTGCTGGTAGAGTACGAATTGTCCCCACAATTCCGCCGCCATATCCTCGATTAGTGTAGCATACACGCGAGGCTTTTTGGATGATGCCGGGAGATTGGGGTCAGATCGATCCCGGGTGGCAGGAGGTGGAGGCGGTCCGTGGAATCTAGGAGAGCATGGACTTCCGCGAAGAGGATCACTCAATACTCAATGCTCAAAGTGATGGTCGAGCCGCCTTCAGGGCAGGCGAGTTCGCCGACTCCAGGTTGGAGGAAGAATACTTTGAACTAGAGGTTGATGAGGCCCTGGGATACGTACGTCGCCTGGTTCCCGTACTGGCCGTGATCTATTTGCTCTTCCTGATACCCGATTTCCTCCTCAATTCCAGTCTGGCCGCGAGATGGTTTATCGCGATCAACCGCCTCGTAGTCGCGGCGGTCGTTTTCGCTTTCTACGCTCGGATCTCTTCGTCCGAGCAAAAGACCGACGTCGGGGTGTGGTTCTCCGCGCTCGAGGTGTTCGTGGGAATATCTTTCGTGCTGATATTCTTTCAATATGAAGCACCCGACCTCTTGGTGCACGCCCTGGGAGCCATCGTATTAATTATGATCATCTTCATCATGCCCAATCGATGGGTTAACAGGGTGGCGATAGCATCGGGATTGGCGCTGGCCTTCGTCGCCGCAGCCGGAGTTCATCGCGCCGACTTCGTGGCCGGGGAGTTCGCCGCCTCCGCCGTCTACCTGGCGGTGATTATCCTGTTAAATGCCGTGTCTTCTTACAGACTTGGCGTCGCGCGGCGTCGCGAGTTTTTGGCGCGCAAGGAGCTCTTCCGGGCTGCCACCCTCGACTCGTTGACGGGTGTTTTCAATCGCAACAAGTTCAACGAAGATCTCGATACCGCGATTCGCCGCGCCCGCCGATACGGTTTTCCGCTCTCTCTATCGATATTTGACCTTGACGATTTCAAGGGAGTAAACGACAGGCTCGGACACCTGGAGGGCGATCGGATATTGTGCCGCATGGCGACCTCCGTGCGCGATGCGGTCCGGGATACGGATATCTTCGCGCGCTGGGGTGGAGACGAATTCGTAATCCTCATGCCCCACACAGACCCCGCGGGAGGGGTACGGGTGCTGGGGCGGGTCCGCCAGGTTCTCTCCGAGGAAGTGGGATTAACCTGCAGTTTTGGCCTGGCGACCCTACGCGACGGCGAAGACCGAGAAGATTTCCTGCAACGGGCAGATCGTAGGTTGTACTCGGCGAAAGATGCTGGCAGGGGATCGCTGGCCGGGGGAGTTTCGCTCATGGGACTGGAGGAGACGCCGGGAGAAGGGTGACGGACGTTTCCCGGACGAACGAGGGCCGTATTCACACGAATCACGAAGTGATCGAAAGGAGGTGGTAAGTGTGCAGATAGACTACCCCATAACCTTCCTTTACTATACCGACCTCGACCCGGTGGTCCCCTTCTATCGGGACGTGCTCGGTCTGGATTTGAGTATCGACCAGGGGTGGGCGAAGATCTTTCGGGTAAACGAGAAAGCGTGCGTCGGCTTGGTCGACGAATCGAGGGGTTCCATGACCGCGGCCGAAGAAAAGGGCGTATTACTCACCCTGGTGGTGGACGACGTCGACTCCTGGTACCGCCACATGCGGGAGAATGGAGCCGCGATCATTACACCGCCCACTACACACGAAGAAATCGGAGTGTACTGCTTTTTCGTCGAAGATCCCGGGGGTTACCGCATCGAGATACAGAAGTTCTTGAATTGATGAAGATGGGACCCGGAGCTTGCTTCACCAACGACACTCATTCGGTGCGCGGGTGAGGTGAGTCTCACTTACCAATGTGGGGATGGCATGGAGCCATCCCCACATTGCCGGATACCTTCCCCGGTGTAATGTTTTTCACCAGGCCAAGACCGCGCCGTCAGTTCGCGGTTCGGTTGCACCCACCAAAACGTCATCAGAGTGGCGCCACACTATTTGGCCGCGTCCGAAGCCGCCGGAGCCGAGCGCCCAGCGGATGTCGTGACCGCGGGCGGCCAGGCCCAGGCCGATGTGTTCGGGTACGGCGTGTTCCAGACTCACGGTCTTATTGGCGCTCCACTGGAAGCGCGGTGCGTCCAGGGCGGCCTGGGGATTGAGGCCGAAATCCAGCACGTTGGAGATGACCTGCAAATGCCCCTGCGGCTGCATGAATCCGCCCATCACGCCGAAGGGCCCCACCGGTTTGCCTTCGCGGGTGAGGAACCCGGGAATTATGGTGTGATATGTCCTTTTTCCTCCCTCGAGGACGTTGTGGTGGTCGGGATCGAGGGAGAAGTTTGCCCCGCGGTTTTGGAGACTGATGCCGGTTTCCGGGACCACTATTCCGGAACCGAAACCCATGTAGTTACTCTGGATGAAGGAAACCATGTTCCCCTGCGAATCGGCGGTGCAAAGGTACACGGTTCCTCCCGAGGGTGGACGACCCGGCACGGGATCGAGGGCCTCGCATCCCATTAACTTCCGCCGTTCGGCGGCGTAATCTTCGGACAGGAGGTCTTCGACGGGCACCTTCATGTGATTGGGGTCGGTGATGTATTTTAGGCCATCGGCGAAACCGAGCTTCACCGCTTCGATTTGACGGTGGAAGGTCTCCACTTCGTCACGAGCGTGCAATTCGAAGCCCTTCAGAATGTTCAACGCGATCAATGCGACTAGTCCCTGACCGTTGGGTGGGATCTCCCAGACCCGATAGCCACGATAATCCGTGGATATGGGATCCACCCACTCCGGAGCAAACCCGGCCAGATCCCGGGCCGTGAGGAAGCCATCGAATTGCGCGATGAACTCCTCGATGCGTTCCGCGATTTCACCGCGATAGAAGGCTTCTCCCCGGGTCTCGGCTATCTTTTGCAGCGTGCGAGCGTGTCCCGGACTGCGCCATACATCTCCGGCGGCGGGCGGTCGCCCGTCAGGCAGGAAAGTCCCAATCCACGGTGCGAACGCCTCTTTCGGTTCCAACGAGGAATACCTTTTCGCGGCGCGCTGCCACGCCCCGGCCAAAACGGGCGATATAGGGTAACCTTCTTCGGCATAACGCACCGCCGGCTCCAGAGACTCGGTTAGTGCCAGGTTGCCGAAGCGCTCCGCCAGTTCCACCCAGGCGGCCGGGGCTCCCGGTACCGTAACGGGCTCCACCCCGAATCGCGGCATGGATTCGTGCCCCCGCGCTCGGAGATCTATGGCGGAGATCGATTCTGGCGCCGGGCCACTGGAGTTGAGACCGTGCAGCCTTCCCTCGCTCCAAACCAAGGCGAAGGCGTCGCTTCCCAGGCCGTTCGACGAAGGTTCCACCACCGTCAGGGCGGCGGCGGTAGCTATCGCGGCGTCTACGGCGTTCCCCCCGCGCTTGAGGATGTCCAGGCCGGCTCCCGCGGCCAGAGGTTGAGACGTGGCCACCATACCCCGGCGACCGTATTGGAGTATTCTCCGGGACGGATAGGGATAATATAGGGGATCGTATTTCATATCAGCGCCTCCTTCGATGCTTCTGCCCATTCACATTTCGTCCAGGGGGAATATCGGTCTTCGGAGTTTTTGGTAATCGAAGTGTTCCAAATTGGGACTGGCGAAACCGGGGCAATCGACCTCAATAATCTCGGCTGCAAAGGGCTCGTAGGCGGCACGGAAATGTCCGCGGGATTTCACTACCAGTACGTCTTTGTCCGTCGGCTCGATGCCGACGTGCCGGAATACCTCGGGATCGTTCGGTGCCACCCGGTTTTCGGTCACTATGACCTCTATGCCGTCGATGTCGATGAGGGCGGTCTTACCCAGGGTGGTCAAAACGCCGGTATTCATCGGGCCTTTGTTGATGAATCGGCCGTCGGTCAGGCTTCGAACCACCGCCTCGCACTCCACGGGTTCTCCGTGTTCGGGACTTATTTTACCGCCCAGGGAGAGCCTCACCCGTTCGGAGGGCCCCGCCTCGATGCATCGTGCGACGGCGTCGGGGTCCACCATCAGCGCGAAGCCGACATTGCGGGCCCCGGCTCGAATGAGGTGCGAAAGCAGTAGCGTGGTATCCCCGGAGCCACCACCACCCATGTTATCGGCAACGTCGGCGAGAATCACCGGGCCTCTCCTGGATTCCATCGCCCGTCGTACCGCTTCTTCGGGCGGAGTCAGTTCCTTGAGGAACTGGTGGCGTATCTCCCAGGCGCGTTCCGCTATAGATTTTCCAATTTCCGTTGCACGATCGGCATCGGAGTCCGTGAGAGTAAGGATAGAAAGTCCCGCGAACTCCACATCGGTGTAGGGGAATCCTCCGAAGATCGAGACGTTTCGAACGGTGGGTTTCGTTTCGTGATACACCGCCATCTCGAAAAGCTCCACCATGGGTCCCTCGGCGGTGCGCATGTTGATGGTCGGGGGCATCATGTTGACCTTTTCCAGGTGCATTACCGGCCGCAGGCGGCCGATCCATATGTCCTCCAGGGCTCGATAGGCCTCTATGGCTCTCTCGTACGCGTCGACGTGGGGATTCGTATCGTAGCCGAAGAGGGCGTCCGCGGCCTCGACCATATCCGGAGTCATGTTTGCGTGAAGATCCAGGGTGGCCACCACGGGGATGTCGGGCCCGACGAGTTTTCTAACTCGGAGGAGAATGTCTCCCTCGCCGTCGTCGATTCCTTCTACTACCATGGCACCGTGAAGGCACAGGGCCACTCCGTCGAGACCATCGTCGGATCCCATGGCGTCTTCTATCGTCCGCAACAAAGCTCCCACGATCTTTTCGTAAGACTCGGCGGTTACCAGACCGGAGGGAACCGCCGAAGCCGCCACCGCCGGGATCAGTTCCACATCGCTACCCGCCGCATCGATGAAACCACCGATACCGGTGCGGGTTCCCGAGGCAGAACTGAGGACTTCGTCGCCGAAGGCCAGAGAGCGCTGGGCGAAGCGGTTCAGATCGGTCTCGATGGGTGAGAAGGTATTGGTTTCGTGACTAATCTGTCCTACCACCAATCTCTTTGCCAAAGTCATCACCTCCCGTGGTTAATTTCTATTCCCCTCTCGGGTATCCTCCGGAGATCGGGGTTTCGGTTGAATGGCCCCGGGTCGGGTAAACTAGTCGTCGGAGGAGGAGACATTGAACAAAGGCCGACTTTACGATGCATTTCTTTGGCCGCTGGAGGCGGCGCTATTGCGCCGTTGGAGGCGGCGACTGTGGTCCGAAGTCCGAGGACCCCGGGTCCTGGAGCTGGGTTCGGGTACCGGCCTCAATTTTCCCTATCATCCCGAGGGCATTTCCGTGACGGCCCTCGAGAAAGAATCGGATTATCTGACGCGATCCCGAAAACGTCAGTCTAGTGGCGGTGCGAAGGTTACTTTCGTCTCGGGAAGCGTGGAGGATCTACCCTTCACCGACGACACCTTCGACGAGTTGGTCGCCAGTTTCATCCTGTGTTCGGTGGAGAGACCGCAGGTGGCACTGCGTGAAGCCCACCGCGTCCTGAAACCGGGCGGAACTCTTCGAATCATGGAGCATTGCCGGCCCGGGGGGATCCTGGGAAACCTGTTCGATTGGGCGGCTCCCTGGATACACGAGACCTTCGGCGATCGCATCGACGGAGAACCGGTTCCACTTTTGGAAGATGCCGGATTCAGGGTCGTCTCCGTCACCCACACTGCGGGGCGGACGTTGCGCCTCCTGGTGGCGAGGAAGTGAGAACCGCCCGGCGCCAAGGATATGGGGGCATAGTCCGCGAAAGCAAAATCGACGGATGAAGGGCGATTACGTGAGGGGTGGGGATGAGTTGAAAGGTAAAGAGCTGAGCTGGACGGGGCAGTTTGAGGAGTTCGCACGGGAGATAATGGAAGAACACGATATACCCGGGTTATCGGTGGCTCTGTCCGGACCCGAGGAAGTACTGTATGCGAGAGGTTTCGGCCATCGGGATAAGGAATCGGATAGCCCGGCGACCCCCGAGACGACCTACGGTATGGCGTCCATCACGAAGTCTTTTGCCGCTGCGTGCACCACCATGCTCGAAGAAGAGGGTACCCTCTCGAGTATGGATCCGGTGATACGCTACCTACCGGAATTTTGGGTCACCGGCGGGGTGGAAGATGCGGCCATGAATCTCGGGCATTTCATGAGTCATACCTCGGCCCTTCCTCCCACCGCGGCGCTCCGTTACGCCATGGTGCGGAGCATGAGGGGGGATCCCTCGGTAGAAGAGCTGAAGAAGAGCGGATCCTGGGAACACTACATAGACCGAGAACCGATCGACGACTACGACGACCTCCTGAAATACCTCAAGGAAGCCGATTTGACGTTGCTCGGACGTCCCGGGGAACAGTTCAGTTACTCCAACGACGCCTACGCCCTGTTGGGAGCGATAATTGAGCGAGTGAGCGGTCGCAGTTTCCCCGATTTCGCATCCGAGAGGATCCTCTCGCCGCTCGGCATGAAGAGGAGCACCTTCTCGTTGGATTTCCTAAAAGAGCGAGATGACGTGGCCACCCTGTATGCGAAAGACGCTGAGGGTGAGGTGTATAGGGCTCCCCAGTGGCAGGATGCCCCGGCGATGGTGGCGGCGGGGTTTTTGCGGTCCACCGTGTTGGACATGGTGAAATACGGGCGTATGTACCTGTCGGGCGGCACGACCCCTTCTGGCCGAAGGTTGCTTTCGGAGATGGGTATCCGGCGGATGCGAGGTGGCGTTTTCCCGTCCGCCAGAAAACAGTATTACGGAAGGGGTTTCACCACGCGGCCAGCCTATCACGGTGCCACTTTGGTGGAACACGGTGGCAGCCTCAAGGGGGTATCCTCGCATTTCGGCTTCGTGCCGGAGCGCAGCTTGACGGCTGCCGTCGTGGCGAACATCCAGGGCGTGCCGGTCGCGAAGCTGTGGCTTGCGCTTACCAACCTGGCCATGGATCTTCCGATGGAAGAGGCGCGGAGCATAGAGCCCGAATACAGCGTTTCTCGCGAGCAATTGCTACGATACGTCGGCGTGTACCGGTCGGGTGAGGGAACCGAAATCGAGGTGCGTCTGGATTGTGAAGGACTCTACGCGGAGGTCGAGGGTACGCGTTACGACTTGCGCCCCAGTGGTCCCGACACGGTCGCCATTTGGTACAGGGGACAGGAAACGGGCGTCCGCTTCATTCCCGGGCCCGACGGAGAAGTAAAGGCTCTCTATTACGGCCTGAGGATCATTCCCAGAGTAGGTGACTAAACGAGGTAGTCATAACGACCGGAAGCGATCCGTGCGGGAACCGGGGGACGGAACGTTCGGGTCCCGCCGGTATTGGGGCCCTGGTAATCGATCGTGCAGGAATAAGGAGAACGGCCATGTCGAAAAGCTCTATCCAGAGGCCGGTGACACCCATTTGGGAGGATAAACCATGCAAAGACGCGAGTTGGAAAGACTATTTACGGAGCACGGTTTCGACGATTATCGCTGGATCGGCGGGAAGGATGTGGCCATCCGCCAGTGGGTGCGCTTTAAGTGCCTCTTTATGTGCTCGGGCTACGCCCAGAACGCGGTCTGTCCGCCGAATATGCCACCGGTGGCGGAGTGTGAGCGTTTCTTTTCCGAGTACAATTCCGTGGCCATTTTGCGAAAGGCCGTCCGAGATTTAAACGACGCGGGCGAGATAGAGATGTTCGCCGAAGTAGATGACAATTTGTTGGCCCTGGAGAGAGAAGTCTTTTTCGAAGGGTATTACAAAGTGATGTCCCTTCCCATGACCATCTGTTATCGCTGTCCCGATTGCTCGCGGAGCCTGGAAGAATGCCGCAAACCCCGGGAATCCCGCCCGACCCCCGAAGCCCTGGGTGTCGACGTCTTCGAGACGGTTCGCGCGGCCGGCTATCCCATTGAAGTGCTCCGTAGCCACGACGATTTGCAAAACAGGTATGCCCTGTTGCTCGTCGAATAGGGATGATCGGTCCCGGGGTCGAAGGATGTGGAGCTACTAGTTTATGGGTGCCCCGGCGGAGACCGCCGGCGCGGTCGGAATCGTACGGCTCCCGGGAAACCCGGCCTTCACCCGTCCCGGGCGAGGGTCTGGATAGAATGCGATGCCGACGTCGATTTCGGCTGGTCGCGAAAAGGATCCGATGACAGAGGCTGGATGTTCGGCCCCGAGCGGGGTAATCATTGAGGAGGACTTTCCTTGTACGGATTTCACAACAAACTCCTGCGTGTGAATTTGAGTGAGCGAGAAGTTACGGAAGAACTCATCTCCGACGAAATGCTACGATCCGGTCTGGGGGGTAGGGGACTGGCGGTACAATTGTTGATGAAGTATCTCCCCGAGGGGGTGGGGCCCCTTTCAGCGGAGAACGCCCTGCTTTTCGTGACCGGTCCGGCGGCAGATACCACGGTCCCGGCGGCGAGTCGCTTCGGGGTTTTCGCCAAGTCCCCGCTGACCGGTTTCCTGGGAGAATCTTACTCCGGGGGACACGTGGCACCCATCATGAAGAGGACGGGCTACGATGCCATAATGCTGGAGGGAATCTCCGAAAAGCCCGTCTACCTGCACATATCTGACGAAGGAGTTTTCTTCGAAGACGCCGCGGATCTCTGGGGCGAGAATACCGACGTGACCGAAGAAGCCATCCTCAGGAGAACGGGGGTTGACGGTGCCCAGGCGGTCACGATAGGCCCGGCCGGCGAGAACATGGTGGCCTTCGCCTGCCTGAAGAACAACCGCTGGAGGTCCGCCGGGCGTAACGGCATGGGGGCGGTGATGGGTTCGAAGAGGGTGAAGGGCATCGTCTTCAGCGGCGAGACCGAAACCCGGCTGGCAGACCGGGACGGCTTGAGGGAATACGTTCGCGAAATGATAAGCGAATACCGCGATACTAACCGGACCCGGGTCATGCGAGAGTTTGGCACGCCCTATATGGTGAAAGTGACGAACACCGCCCACGCCTTTCCCAGCAGATACTGGGCCCAATCCAGGCTAAAGAACTGGGAGGGCATAAGTGCCGAGGAGATGCACCGGCGCATGGATGTCAGGCCCAACGCCTGCCGGGGATGTTTCATGGCGTGCGGTAAACTGAGCACCGTCAAATCGGGACGCCATAGCGGACTCAACATTGAGGGACCGGAGTACGAGACCATCTACGCCCTCGGGGGTATCTGCTGCGTCGACGCGATAGAGGAAGTCGCCTATCTCAACGACTTATGTGACAAGCTGGGTCTGGACACCATAAGTGGCGGCAACATGGTGGGCCTGGCCATCGAGGCAGGGATTCGGGGTCGACTGGAGGGGATGCCCGAATACGGAGATGTGGACGGAATCGCGGACCTCCTCGGGCGTATCGCCCACCGCGAGGGATTCGGAGACGTGCTGGCCCGCGGAGTAAAACTGGCAGCCTCGGATATCGGTCTCGAAGATCTCGCCGTTCACGTCAAGGGACAGGAGCCGGCCGGCTATGATCCCCGACGCCTGGAGGGTATGAGCCTCGGCTACGCCGTATCCTCCCGCGGGGCCTGCCATCTTCGCTCGAGCTACTACATGGAGGAGTTGAACGATCGCGCGCCGACGGACCACCTGGACAAGGTGCGCGATTTCATCGAATTCGAAAGCAGGAACGTGCTGGAGGATTGCCTGATACTCTGTCGCTTCTATCAGCAGTTTATCGGTTGGGACGGCATGTCGACCATCATCGAAAAGACGACAGGAATACCCATGGACCGCGAGGCCATGTCGGATCTCGCCATGGGTGTCACGACGGCCATTCGCCGTTTCAACGTTCGCGAGGGTCTCAGCCGCGAAGACGACAGTCTACCGGAAAGGTTCTTCAGCGAACCCGTGGGAGAGTCCGGAGAATACGTCGTGGATCGACGAAGGTTCGCGGAGATGCTCGCCGAGTATTATCGCCTGCACGGGTGGAATGAAGCCGGGGTACCCGCGCCCGATTGAGTCCGGCGGAGTGTAAACTCTCGCGCGTTGGCGTCGTCTTTGCCGAACCCAAGACCGCGAGCGAGCATTTGACCTTTCCTATAGGCCGATTTTGCCTGGTGGTGGGGATGTGCAAATAGTTCCATCGCGTCAGGCCATCTCAACGGCCTGACTGGTATTGGATAGACCGGGCCGGATCTCGCGACCTCACGTTGGCGAGACCCGGCCCGGTTTTCATCATTTTACATCGATGCCCCTCAGTAGCTTCGTCTGCGCCGCTTTTCGGGCGAAACGACTTCATCTTTTTGCCAGGCGGCGACGGGCGGCGTGATCTCCGTCTCCGGCGGCACCCTAATCTCGAGGAAGGACAATCCTCCGCCGAGGGATTTCTCCAGTTCCCTTTCCAGCTGTTCTACGTTTTCGACGAGCCGCGAGCGCGCACCCATGGCGGCGGCGGCTTCCACGTAGGAGACGTCCGGGGAGAAGTCAACCGACAGGTAGCGTTCGTCGTAATAGAGCTTCTGGAGCATCTTGATCCAGCCGTACGATTCGTTGCGGAAATGGACCACGACGATCGGAGAGTCCGTTTTCGCCAGAGTCTCCAGCTCCCCGACGGTCATATTGAGACTTCCGTCGCCGACGAGGGCTATCACCGGGTCATCGGGTCGGGCCATCCTGGCTCCCATGCTCGCGGGAAGAGCGTATCCCAAAGATCCGTGACTGCGGGCCGCATAAGTCGTCTTTTGTCCCCCTCCGGCGGGGTAGTACGCCATCAGGTATGGTGTCGGGGTTCCGGCGTCGGCTATGAGGATGCTCTCTTCGGGGAGTTTGCGGGAAAACGCCCCGAAAACGGCTCCGGGGTGTACGAGCCCATCGGCTCCCGTCCGCTGGGCATGAGCATTGACCGTCTCCTCGCGCGCCTCATGGGCCAAATCCTCGAACCAGAGATTCCTCTCCGGCCCCTTTCCCATATCCGCCAGGGCATCCAAGAGATCTTCCATCGCCAATTTGGCGTCGGCGAAGATTCCCACATCGGGATCGGCGTTGAGTCCCAGGTTTTTCGGATCGGCGTCCACGTGAACCAGGGTGGGGGAGTGGCTAAACAGGTTGCCGCCCCAGGTCGTCGTGGAGTTCAACTTGGTCCCGACGGCCAGCACGAAATCGCAGTGTTCTACCGCGCGATTGGTCGCCTTCTTGGCGCCGTTTCCGCCGATCACTCCCAGCACCTGGGGGTGGTTTTCCGCGACGGCTCCCTTACCGTCCATACTGGTCACGATCGCGGCGCCGAGGTTTTCTGCCAGCCGGAGAAGAGCATCTTGAGCCCGGGACAGGTGAACTCCCCCTCCCGCAAGTATGAGGGGGTGCTCGGAATTGTACGCCAGCTGTGCGGCGCGCCCCACTTCCGAGGCATCCGGTCTCGCTCGCCCCGCGGGATAGGTGGAAGTGACATACTTCGCACACAGATCATCATCCACGTCACTTCTCGCAGATAGTACATCCTCGGGGAGGCTAAGATGGGCAGCTCCGCCCGGAGGCGAGGTCGCAGCGCGGAAGATCGTCTTAACCAGGTGGGGAATGTACTCCGGCCGGAGTGCACGTACGCTCTCTCGAGTGCTCGAATCGTAGAGACTGGTTTGATCGAGCGCCGTTATCGAAGCTCGATGATCGCTGGAAAGTGGCGTGTCGCTCGTAAGAAGCACCATGGGTATGTAGCTGTCGTTTGCCTCCGCGGCGGCGGGCAGGAGGTAGGTGGCTCCGCCACCGCTGGGTGCCTCGACGACTCCCGGTCGTCTCCCCAGTCTGGCGTAGGCATCGGCCATATAACCGGCCGATCTCTCATCCCTGGCGAGCACGTGCTCGATGGCCGAATCTCTCAACGCGTCGTAGAAAGCCATCGAGGTATCACCTGGCAGGCCAAAAATCACCTCAACTCCGTGCGCCTCGAGCATGCTTACCAGGATTTCTGCTCCTCGCATCCTTCGCATCCCTCCCTAAACTCTCTTCGGCAAAAGACGTGGTCTAGGCCGTCGCCGGGGGTTCTGCTATTCCCTGACCGTGGGCGCTGGCTCCATCCAAATTGACCATGGCGGTGTTGATCTGGCGAATAGTATCCGCCACCCAGTAGTCCTGGTCCATGGGGTGTCCTCCGAAGTATTTCGTCATCACGGCTATGATGTAGGGTCTTCTTTGCAGATGAACGATCCCGACGTCGCAGCGTACCTTATCCATGCCTCCCGGTTTGTTGGCAAAGCGGGTATCTTTCGGCATGGCCGCGGCCATTGGGCCCTTTTTGGGCTTCTCGAGGATTCGGAGGCACTTCTCGGCGACACCCTCGGGGAATCGGGAGCCGTCGATCAGGAGCTTTAGCATTTGTGCCATTTCCTTGGGGGTACTGACGTTTTCGCGATCGGCGGCTATGGCCTCGTAATCCTGCATCTTCCGCGCCAGCGTGGTGGAGGATAGCCCCCATCGTGAAGTGAAATCGCGCATGCGATCTATACCGATGCGATCTATGACCATATTCGTCGCGGTGTTGTCGGAGACTATGATCATCAGTGTCGCGACATCGAGCCACGAGATCTCCGCCGGTCTTTCGAGGTAGGCAGTCACGCCGGATCCGGGCACGGAGTTCTCCACTCCGACGCTGACTCGCTCTTCTAGGTCAATTTCGCCGCGGGCTTCCATCTCGAACAATGCCGTCAGAAGATGAATCTTGATAGAAGAAGCGGTGGGAAACGGCTCATTCCCGTTGATATCTATGACCCGGTCGCCCTCCAGATCCCGCAGGTGTATGCCCGCGACTCCCGAGAAACTTGCCACCCGGTCACGCAGTCTGCGTTCCAGTGCGGCCCAATACAGATGTTCGCCCACGCGTATCTCTCCTCTCGAAGCAAAACATGATGATACCTCGCTGAACTAACTTCACCTCAGGATTCGCGGTTCCTCCCGGAAATGGTTGCGAGATCGAGATGGAGGGTTGTGGGTTTCTGGAAGAGGTGTCGCTTCGTCGGGCAAAGAGGTATGAGGATGCTCGGCATCGAGTGGGAACGTCGGTCTCTCGTATTGCCGTGCGAGAGCCGGTCCTCGGCCCCGCAGGGCCCACCGCGATTCGCGATCGGTGAAATCATCACGGTTGAGCTGGGTAATCTCCAGATCCCGTACGATTGAGTACGATTGAGACTGGATTGACCTAATGGGACGATCTCGCGGTGGTGGTGAACGATCTGCGCGAGAAACCCCTTCCCATTTAACGTGGGCGAATTCTTCTGTAGGATCGTTGAACGGAGCCGCTTAACGATCCGTTTCTTCTGGCATAGAATGCCCGTGAGATACGGTGGGGAACCCCCATTCCCAAAGCAGGAGGGTATATGCGGCGGCGGCGAGGCCGATCCCACCGACCAACCAGAATCCCCAGGCAAGTTTCAGGGCGTCGCTGATGGCGCCCACGAAAACCGGACCCGCGAACATTCCCAGTCCATAAATGGCCTGGAAGAATCCCATGGCGGAGGCTCGCTTGCTGTCGGGTACCGTCTTTATACTCAAACCCATCAAAAGCGGCAGGATTAGCCCGGTGGCGAAACCGCCGATCACCTGCGTTACGTACAACAAGGGTAGGTAACTGATGAACGGAATGAGCCCGCACGAGAAGGCCAGGACGAAGAAACTAAAGGCTATCGTTCGTCGCTCGCCAAACCGCGGCGCGAACACCGCACCACTCAGGGGTGCCGCGAGCACGCGGGGAAGCGTGGATAGCGTGGCCAAAAGTCCCACCCCGAAGGAACTGGCGCCGATTCTTTCGGCGGCGATAGGCGTGAAGCCATAGACGGTCGAAAAGGTGATCAGCTGGACCAGAATAGCCAAAAAAGAGACGACGAGCAATCCTCGATCTGTACCGACGGAGAGGAAGTCGGTTACGGTACCCGGTTCGCGTCGAGTTCGCTTTTCCACTATGCCGAATGAAAGGATCAGCCCGATCGCACCTCCCGCCATCGCCACCAGGAAGGGGGCACCCTGACCAAAATGTTCGGCGGCGGTTCCCCCTAGCATCATCGCGGTCATCTGGCCCACCGCGTTGAAGGCACTGATGTAACCGATGGCCCGTGGTGCCTCCTCCGGGGGAAAGTAACTCGAGAACAGGACGGTGTAGGCCACCCAGGTTGCGGCGGCGGCACCGGTCATGGCTCGGAAGGCCAGTAGCATCGCGGGGCTCGGGTACACCCACATTCCGAAAGCGGCGATCACCGCTATCGCCAGTCCGGCGATGACGAAGGGACGTCGGCGGTTGAGTCTGTCGGAGAGAATGCCCAGGGGAATGCGAAGGATCATCTGGGTAAACCCGTACGAGCCGATGATCAGCCCCACCATCCGATAGGTGGCACCCAGGGACTCGGCGTATCCCGGGAGAGTCGGAACGTAGGCATATAACGAGAACCAATAGAGGCTCGTCACCACACAGAATAGGAAGATGCGACGGCGCATATCGTTCATAATCGACCCCGCTTCGTTTGCCAATCTCACTTTAGGATATTCACCGTCATTCCGGCAATCGCCATCCGGGATCGTACAGCCTCCAGCACCACATTCCCTCGGTACCGGCGAGTCCTAAGCGGGGTGAAAGCGACAACAGAAGCATTCACGTCGGACCTGGAGGTCCGTATCCGTCACAAGCGTCTTCTGATCGATGGGCGGCGATGCTTTCGCCGACGGAGACGGGCGTGGAGATAACCTCCGTTCATGCCCATACCCCGAGGGAGGTGTCCGTTTTGACCACGGCTACTCCAAAGATCGCAGGAGGTATCGTCCCGACGGCGAAAACATCCCCGTATACTTCTGAGGGAGAACTTGGTGGAGGGAGAATGTGTGATGAGCGGTGAATCGATCGCGCTAAGGGCGAACAGGCTTTGGTCTCACGGTAATCTCCTGGAGGACGTAACGGTCGCCGTGGAGGCGGGAAAGATTTCGGGTGTGTTCGGACGAGCTCGCGGAGGCGAGCGGATGGGAGATGTACTTCCCGGATCTATGGCTGGCAAGGTGGGTCTCGAAGGCCTCACTCGAGAGGATGGCTGGACGGTACTTCAGATGGATGAGGGCGTTACGTTGATGCCCGGGATGATCGATTGCCACGTGCATTTGGTCTTTCCCGGTGACGGATCGGAATTGCACGATGCCCTAAAACCCGACGATCACACTCTGTTGCTCCGGGCTTCGGATAACGCGGCGCGGGCCCTGGGAGCGGGGGTTACCACGCTCGTTGATGCCGGGGCGCCGGGAGACATCATCTTTCCCCTCGCGCGGGGCATCGAATCCGGAGTGGCTCGCGGCGCTCGCGTAATACCGGCCGGGGCACCCATCACTATTACCGGCGGGCACTGCTGGCCGATGGGCGGGCAGGCCGACACCAAAGAAGAGGTCGTAACCCGCGTCAGAGCACAGATGCGAGACGGTGCCCAACTGATCAAGGTCATGGGCACGGGGGGAGGTACGCCCGGCACCAATTCTTACGTGCCCGTGTATCCTCGGGAAGTGCTCGAGGCAATAGTGGCGGAGGCCCGGCGCCTGGATCGTCGTACCCTCATCCACTCCGGGGCCACGGTGGCGACGCGTGCTGCCGTGCGTGCCGGTTTCGATGTAATCTTCCACGCCCATTTTCATCGTTCCGACGGCAGTCTGGTATACGACGATTCGCTGGTTGAGGAGATGCTGTCCGCAGGAACATGGGTCAATCCGACACTGTGGGTGAACCGGGTCTTGGGCGAAGTTGCCGAGCGCGAGGCTCGAGATGGAGTACGGGGCGCGGCGGAACGCGCCGAAACGCACAAGAAGCGCTACGATGGACAGAGAGAAAATGTAGCCAGGATGTTCGAGGCGGGAGTGCGACCGCTCATGGGATCCGATTCCGGTTGGGGACACGCGAGTTTCGAAGACGGGCTGCTTCGCGAATTGCAGTGTGCTTCCGAGCTGGGCATGTCGGCCGAAAGTCTCCTCGATTTGGTGACTGATGGGGCGGCCGGGTTTTTGGGTCGGGATGACCTGGGAGCGTTGAAGCCCGGTGCCGTCGCAGATGTCGTGGGGGTGGCGGGGTCCCCCTGGCGAGAAATCCGGGACCTCGAGGCCGTGGAATTCGTGATGTCCGGTGGGGCAGTGTACGCCGCGCGTTTTCCCTCGCAAACCGAAGGCGAAGTTCGCTGAGCGCAGAAAATACCACTCGGTGATCCCCGGCATTTGCTCTCGGGGGTTGAACTGGTTTCCCCGCAGCTTTATCCTTCTTTAGAATACTTGCGCCGTGGCCCGGACCCTTTCGCGGTTCGGGCCGACGGCTCCGGGGGGTAGGGCATTGCGGGCTGACGTGCGTTCCAGATTGGTTTCCCGAGGAATCGATTTGGATCGCGTAATCCAAATTCTGAAGTTTCACGTACCCCTGGGTCTAACGACGACCCTGATAGCCAGCAGCATTTCCATCGTCAACGCGGGCTTTGCGCGCACGGCGAATCCGGAGATCGCACTGGCCGCGTACGCGGTGGGGCATACGGTGGTCAATGTCTTCGCCTCGCCGATAGTCCATACGCAACAGCTTCTGGTTATTTTCGGTAAGACCGAGGCCGGTTGGGCGAACGCGCGGAAGGTATTGCTGGGAGTGTCCGCCGCCGTTTTCGCCTGGATCGCCTTGATGGCGTTTACTCCGCTCGGAAGCCTGATCTACCTGAATCTGTTCGGTGCTCCTGCGAGTTTGATGGACGAGATCTTTCTCCTCATCCGCATATGCCTTTTCTTACCTCTGGTTTACGCCCTGCGGGCATCGGCCAACGCTTCGCTGATGCTACAGCGCCGCACTTCCATGATGACTACTTCCCTGGTAGTCCGTCTCGCGGTCATGTTCGTGATGACGATACTGTTGCCCCGCACCTCGCTTCCAAGTATAGCCGTCGGAACGATTATCTGGGTGGGCGGTATCGGGGTTCAGGCCGTCGCAGGCACCATCTTCGCCGCCATGGGTCGTTCTCGTCAGGTATTTGACGTGGATGATGGGGATGCCAGCTCCGTCAGGGACTGCCTCGCCGTCCTCTGGCCCATCGTTCTTAACGGCTCTCTGATGATGCTGACCCTGCCGGTCATAAACGCCGGTCTTTCCCGGACTGTGAACCCGGAACGCAGCCTGGCGGTCTTCCAGGTGGCGTGGAATCTGGCCTGGATGTTCGTCGCCTTCATTCAAAACAACTTCCGGCAAACGGTTGTGGTCTTTTTGGAGAATGCGGCCTGGCTGTCGGCACTGAAAAGAGTCGGCTTCTGGATCCAGAGCGCGGTTTCGGGACTGATGTTGTTGCTGGTCATCACCGGGAGTACTGACTTCATTATGTTGAGAATAATCGGTGTGGATGCCGGCCTCGTGGGGGACGCCCGCCTGATATTGTTGATCCTCTCGGCATTCCCGTTCCTCTGTGGAATGATCGAATACCGGGCGGGAATCGCCATGCGAGCCAGAGACGTGGGGGTTGTCGGGTTGGCCAGGGTGATGGATCTCGTGCTCCTTTTGGTATTGGTTTTTGCCGTCGGCGCTCTATTCCCGGCTCTCGGCGCTTCCGTGGGACCGCTGGGAATGGTGGTCGGGGCGGCCGGGAATTACGCGGTACTGCGATTGCGAGGGCCGGAGAAACTCCCCGGAGGTCTAGTAGTGGGGGAGGGGGATTGACCCCCTCCCGAAGGGACTATTTCAGCCTACCTTCCTCTTTAGCCCCGGCCAGGGCGGCGAAGAGTTCCGCGCTCGTGTGGATACCATCGTAGAAGCATTGCAGCTGCAAGTTTTCGTTCGGTGAGTGGTTATTCTCGTCGGCATTGGCGTAGGGAACTCCGACGTGGGGGACTCCGAGATCGCGCGGCCAAACCGCGTTCGGAAGACTCCCACCGCTGGATAGGTTGATGAAGGGTTTTGCCCCCCGGGCGCTTTGCACGGCCTCTGCTATTACGGGTATAGTCGGGTGATCCGCCGGCGTCCGACTGGCCTCCATGCCCCCGATTCCCCGCACCTCGACCTCGACGCGCGGATCAATCCGAGCTACGTGTCTCCGCAGTTTCTCCACCAGGTCCTCATAGGTTTGATCCACCACGGTCCGGATATCTATTCTGACCTCGGCCTCCGAGGGGATTATGGTCTTGCTCCCCGGGCCCGTGTAGCCGGATATCATGCCGTTGATGTTGAAATAGGGCTCGAGCATTATCTTGCTATAATAGTCCTCTTTGGGCATATCGACCCGCGGCAGACCCATGGTGGCGCCGAATTCTTCCGGATCGAAGGGGAGCTTGGATATGATTTCCCGGTCCGTGTCGCTCACCGGTCTCACGTCGTCGTAAAATCCCTCGATTAGGACGTGACCGGAGGGGTCGACGGTATTTGCGAGCACATGTATGAGCATCCAGGCGGGATTGGGAGCGACTCCACCCTTATTCCCGGAGTGATTGTCGCGATCGGCACCCCGCGCCCGCAGGGTTACTCCTATCACGCCCCGATTTCCCAGGCTTATCAGGGGAGCGCCGCTGGGATGCTTGGTGCCGTCGGAAATCAGGACCAGGTCTCCCCGCAGCATCTCGCGGTTTTCCCTGACGAAGGTGGCCAGGTTGGGAGATCCGGATTCTTCCTCTCCTTCGAATACGAACTTGAGATTGATCGGGGGAGCGCCATATGTCTGCATCCACGCGGAGGCCGCGAGGACGTGGGTCAGCAGTTGCCCCTTGTTGTCCCCGGTCCCGCGACCGAAAAGGCGTCCCTCGCGGATCGTCGGCTCGAACGGGGGGCTTTCCCACAGCTCGAGGGGTTCGGGGGGTTGCACGTCGTAGTGTCCGTAACAGATCAGGGTAAAGGCCTCGGGATCGCCGGAGGATATTTCGCCGTAGACTACGGGCTGGCCGGCGGTGGGAAGGATGCGGGAACTGACGCCCAGCTCTTCCAGCATGCCCGCCAAAAGCTCGGCGCACTCCTTTACTCCCTCGTCGCGGGCACTTATGCTCGGTTGCGACACCAGTTCGATAAGATCCTGCAAGAACTCGTCTCGGCGCGCGTCGATGTTGTCGTGAACGTCTTTTCTTTCTGGCAAGGGGAACACTCCTTCGTGCAAACGGATTCTCCCGCACTTTTCGACATCGACGACGCTTATCCCCTCACATTGGGATGGGATGATCGGGGATAGGTGGGATTCACTCTTCTGCGAGGAACCCCGCCTCCCGGAGCAGGGCTCGTGCCCGCTCGAGCTGAGCCATGGCGTCGAACTCGACGCGATGGAGATGAACTCCTCCCGTCAACTCGGACAGCAAGGAAATGCCCTCTTTTTGGACTCGCCGCGCGAATGCTTCTACGTCTCGGCGGTCCTTTAGGAACAGATTACCGCGTAGATCACCGTAAAGCGGATGTTCCACCGTGACATCCACGACCCGCACGCCGGCATCGACCAGAAGCAGTAGTTCCTCTCGCGTGTCTTCGGCGCGATGACGGACGGCGAGCTGGGCATCGAGGGATCTGTTTTTGCTCGCGTCGTCCAGCTGGTATCCTTTCGGGGTCGCGAGGATTTTCTCGCCGCGCGCCCGGAGCACCGCGATGTCCGTTACGATCGCCTGGCGGCTGACTCCGAAATTATCCGCGAGATCCGCTCCGGTTAGTGGAGTGGGCGTGTCGCGCAGTTTTCCGATGATCGCTTCCCGGCGGTCGTTTACCAAGGAGAACCGGTCCCTTCCACAACCGCGAACATATTCTGCAGGGCGGCCAGGGCGCCGGATTTCAAAGATTCCGGTACGGTGACCGTCCTGTCGTTATGGCCATCGGCGATGTCCCTCAAAGTATCGAGGAGATCGCCCACCGTCATGAGGTGCATGTCGTGACAGATCTGGGGAGATCCGAGATCCTCGATTTCGCGCCCGGGGTGCAATCGCCTCACGTGATCTACGAGATTTGTCTCGGTTCCCACGGCCCATCGGATGCCGGGTTCGGATCGTGCAACCGCCCGGACCATATGCGCCGTGGACCCCATTTCGTCGGCCAGTTCGCAGACCTCCGGGGGACATTCCGGGTGGACGGCCACGCGCACGCGTCCTTCTTTTCGAAGCCTCGTCACGTCGTCCCGGGAGAATCGCATGTGCACGGGGCAGCCACCTCGCCAAAGGATTATCTCGGCGTCCTTCGGAGAAGGGTCGCCGAGGAACTGCCGAGTGGCCGGGTCGAAAGTGGCAATCTTTTTGGGTTCGACTCCCAGCGTCCGCGCGGTGTTGGCACCCAGGTTGAAATCGGGGAAGAAGAAGATGCGGGCTCCCCGTCTACGTGCCGCGCGAAAGATGTCCGTGGATGAAGAGGAGGTACAGGCGGCACCGTCGTGCTCCCCGCAAAAGGCCTTCAACTCCGTGGAAGAATTCACGTAAGTTATCGGCACGGTGTCCTCCGAGTCGCTTCCCAGGAGTCGCCACGCCGCCTCGACATCATCCATACTCGCGGAATCCGCGAGGGGACAACCGGCGTCCGGCCGGGGTAGGTGCACGCGAGTTTCTTCTCCGGCGAGAAGGGAAGCGGTTTCGGCCATGAATCGTACTCCGCAAAATATCAGATGCCGCGCCCTTCGATTTTGGGACGCTATACGGGCGAGCTGCAGAGAATCCCCGATCTCATCGGCGAATCTCCGCATTTCTTCGGGTGCATAATAGTGGGCCACCACGAAAACGTCTTCACCCAATCGGGAACGCAAATCCGTTATCTGTCTTTCGATCTCCGTATTCATCGCTCCGATTCCTCCAGAATCATGCTCAGATCCAGGGCGGGAGCGGAGTGAGTCAAAGAACCCATGGAGATTAGGTCGACGCCGGTTTGGGCCACGCTGAGAAGGGTGTCTTCATCGATTCCGCCGGAGGCCTCTACCGGGATGCTACTTCCGACCAGTTCCACGGCCTGACGCATCGAATCCACCGACATGTTGTCCAAGAGGAGAGCGCCTGCGCCCACCTTGAGGGCCTCGCGTACTCCGTCGAGGTCGGTGACTTCCACCTGTACCAGGATCGTGTGACCCACTCGAGTTTTCGCCCGGAGGATCGCATCGCGGATGGAACCGGCCGCCGTGATGTGGTTCTCCTTCAGCAGGACCCCGCCCGATAGATCGAACCGATGATTGGAGCCGCCACCAGCCCTCACGGCGTACTTTTCGAAGGCCCGCAACCCAGGGGTTGTCTTGCGGGTATCGATTATGCGTACGGGAAGGTCACCGATCGCGTCCACGGCCCGGCGGGTAGCCGTCGCGATACCGGAGAGGTGTGCGAGGAAGTTCAGGGCAACGCGCTCTCCCGATAGGAGGGCATTCATCGATCCCTCGAGTTTTGCCACTACATCACCGGCATTGCACTTTTCGCCGTCCGGGGTAATTGCCTCGTACGCGATGTCGGGGTCGAGTCGGTGAAACACCGCCCGGGCCACCCGGGACCCGGCGATTACTCCCGCGGCACGGGCTTTTATCGTGGCTCGAGCGCCGGCGCCGCAGGCGATTACGGCTTCTGTGGACAGATCTCCCCAGCCAAGATCTTCATCGAGGGCCGTTTCTACGGCCCTCTGAATGGCAATAAGATTCATTGGAAACCTCTCTTTCGACGTGTCATTTTGACTCTCACATTCTCCTGTCATGTCAGGTGTCATGTCAACAAGAAAGCGAATGATACGGAGGAGTGCGCTACGAAAGAGAGAAGCTCATCTTAGTACGAAGGAACGAGAGGGGGACATCTTTTGGATATCTTCACCACCGAAGATCTACTGAATATTATAGAACACGAGGAACCCTATTCCGTGTCGCTGTTCATGCCGACCCATCGTTCGGGAGCCGAGGTCCAACAGGATCCCATAAGGTTTAAGAATCTTCTGAAGAAAGCTCGAGAAGACCTGGTGGCTTTGGGTTTACGAGGTCCCGAAGCGGACGATCTTCTGGAAAAGCCCCGCCAATTGGGGTCAGATGCCATGTTCTGGAGCCACCAGAGCGACGGGCTTGCCCTGTTTGTGGCACCTAACTTCTGGAACTATTATCGCGTGCCGAGGGAATTTCCCGAAATGGTCTCGGTCGGGGAACGGTTTCTGATAAAACCCCTGATCCCACTGATTACCGGAGATGGCAGGTTCTATCTTCTCGCCATAAGCCAAAACGAGCTGCGCCTGTTCCAGGGATCGAAATTCAGCCTTACTGCCGTGGAAGATACGGGCAACATGCCCGAGAACCTGGCGGATGCCCTCAAGTACGATGATCCCGAACCGCAGCTGCAATCGCGTATAGGAGGACCGACCCGCGATGGCCGCGGCGCGGCCATCTTCCACGGGCACGGAGATGCCTCCGAGGAGGCAAAGAGCGACATTCTCCGGTACTTCGAGCTGGTAGATAAGGGATTGACGGAGCTGCTGGCGGGAGACCATGCGCCACTCGTGCTCGCCGGGGTGGATTACCTTCTGCCAATATATCGCGAGGCCAACAGCTATCCCCATCTGCTGGAGGAGGGCGTTCGGGGTAATCCGGACCGGGAGGCGGAAGAAGATCTCCACCACAAGGCGTGGGAGATCGTGAAGCCCGTCTTCCTCGAGGAAGTAGATGCCGCCTTGGAGCGCTACCGGGAGCTGGCCGGCACCGGCATGACCTCCGACAATATCAAGGAGATAGTTCCGGCCGCAGCCCACGGAAGAGTAGATACCCTGCTCGTCGCCGAAGGTGCGCACCTTTGGGGAGACTTCGAT
>JAWODQ010000013.1:0-4896 GCA_046483165.1 Bacillota bacterium
CGAAGTGCCTCCTCCATCTCGCGCATCAGGAGTGTGCCCGAGACCACGCGGGAATAGGCCTCCACCATCGTCTGGTTCTTGAGGGACACCCCGGCGGGCATCACCAATCCCATAACTCCCAGGATTCTCCCGTCGGCGGAGAGCCCGATCGCGAAGATCTCGCCCAAATCCAGGTCTTCCTGTATGCGGGCTGCCGCATCCCGGGAGATGGATTCACCCGTCAGCTCCGCCAGGTCTTTGAGCGGTAAGAGAATCCCCCGCTGGATACCTTCGAAGGCTACGGGATCCATGGTCCAGTTGAGTTCCTCCATCTCGGAGTCGAAGGCCTCGCGGAGGCACTCCCGGACCTCCTCGGGGGTGGAGAGCGCCTCCATCTTCAGGGCCAAGTTCTCCTGATCCACCGAGCAGATGAACGAGAGCCGGGCTCCGGTGAGCTTTCGCAGGTAGCGCGGGATTACCTCGTATATGGCGTCGTCTCCCCGATGCTCTACGAACTTCGCCACCGCCTCATTCATGGTCAGAAGCATACGGTTTTTGTCCGCGAGATTGCGGGCGATTCGGTCGATGGGGCTGGCGTCGCGGATGATACTCAGAAGGGTTTGTACTGTATCGTCTTCGTCGAATTCCGGCAAAGCCTCGATCACGAGGGTGCGCCGCGAGCTCCCGCCCCCCAGGATCACATTCCTGGTCACCTGCTTTTTGTGATATAGGCAGTCTCGAAGGGACTCTTCCCATGCGCGGGCCAACTCTTCGTCGATGTCCATTTCCCTCGGCGTGCGCCCGTTGGCCATGGCGGGGGCTACTCCGGCGATCGTAGAGAGAGCCTCGTTTCCGAATATCATCCTGATGCGACGGTCGAAGCGGGTGATGACGTCGGGGGCATTTTCCGCGAGGGTTCGGTATTGTCTCTCCTTCGATCGCAGGTTCCGGTCCGATCGCCTCTTTTGGGAAACGTCCCGGAGCACCAGAATAAATGCCCTGGCATCGTCCTCGTCATTGCAAAGCGGGATACCCCTCGCCTCGACCGGCACCAGCCTTCCATCCCGGTTTACCAGCATGGTTTCGCCGGAGAGGGCGCCGCGTTTTCCGTTTTCCATCACCGCATCGAAGGGATGGGAAATCTCCCGGCGGCTCCGTCCGTCGACGAATTGGGTGACCTTCCTGATATCCTTGCCATGCGCGTGCGCTTCGGACCACCCGGTCATCTTTGCCGCCGAAGGATTACTTATTATGATTGAGCCGTTTTGGTCGGTGGCGATGACCCCGTCCCTGATGCCCTCTAGGGTGGTTCGGTGCCAATATTCACTTTCACGGAGGGCTTCCTCCGCTCGTCGCAGCTCGGTTATCTCCGTCGCCGTTTCGACGCCGCCGATTACACGTTCGCCGTCGCGACTGAAGACGGGAAAGGCGCGAATGGACCACGCTCTCCCCTCGTCTTCGTGGGTGTGCTCGATGGAGACTTCTCTCTTCTCCCGAAAGCCCAGGAGCACGGGGCAGCCGTCGCAGATTCCAACTCCGTCGGACCAAAGCTCGTAGCAGTGCAGTCCCAGTATTTCATCGACGTCGCACATTCCCACTTCTTCGAGGGCAATCCGGTTGGCCCAGATTATCCTCATGTCCCGATCCTGGAAGATGATGCGTTCGGTGATAGAGTTGAGTATCAATTCCACATCCACCGGAGATTCCGGCGTGGATCCGGCGTTTGCGACTATCGCGACCAAAAGTAACAGGGGTTCTTCCGTTTGCAGTCGATATACTTCCACCGAGAGGGGGAGTTGCTCGAAAGTACCACCCGATAGGGGTAGCAGGGTTGTGTCGGAATTTGCGCCGTCCTCGAACACGCCTGTCAGAGCGTTTCGGAGTGTTTCGAGGGAAAACTCGCACGCGCCGGGGAACAGGGCCTCGAAACTTCGATGGCGCGGATCCAGGGGAAGCGTCTCGCGCCAGCTGCGATTGACCATAGAAACGCTAAGGTCGCCGTCGACGACGGCCAGATGAACGGGGATGGCTTCGAATGCCTCTACGGCGGATGGCGCGTGGGGCACATTGCCCACCTCCGATGGCCTTGATGGTGTACGAACCCTGTTCGAGTCGATCTAAACACGGTGTTCGCGACATTAACTCGAGTGTCCTCCTGAAGTGAGAACCCGATCGTATTTCGCCAGTATCGTTCAGCTGAGACGCGAGCTCAAGGCCTCAAGGAAACCCATATTCCAAACGCGCACCCGTACGGCGTACAATGTGGCGATGGCGAATCCGACGGTGAGGACCAGGGCGAGGGCGTAGCTTGTTGGGGTGATGATTAGGGGTAGAACGAAGAGTTCCGAGTTGAAGTAGTATCCCAGCAGGTAGATGAATCCGTGCGCCACCGGTGCTCCCAAGATTAACCCCAGGATGACCGCCAGGGAGTTTTCTTTGACCAGGAGGCCGAAAACTTCCTCCCGGGAATAACCCAACACGCGCAGAGAGGCGATTTCTCGCCGCCTTTCGGTGACGCTTGTAGATATGGTGTTAAAGAGTATGGCGAAACCGAGTATCCCGCCTACTCCGATCATCACTATAAGTTCCGCGAAGAACAGGTCCATATATTGCATGAAACCATCGACCAAGTCGTCGGTGGAATGTATCGTGGCTATACCTTCCGTCCCGCCCAGGCTCTCGGCCACGTCGTCGCCGGATTTCAGCAGTGCCCCGTTAAAGCCCGGACCCTCTCCCAACAGACGGAACATTTCTTCGGTGGAACAGTATATTCCCGACCCGAGGTATTGCGCGATGACCGCCCGTACCTCGACGCTTCGATCCAGATCCCCGAACATGGGGGAGGTCAATTGAACGGAGTCTCCGCTCTCCACCCCCAGCTCGTCGGCGATGTAGTCGGACATCAATATGCCCCGCGAGGGGATCTCGACGGTTTCTCCTCCGGGACTTTCAAATCTATAAAGCTGGGATCTTTGTGGCAGGCCTCGAGCCAGCAATTCTTCCTCTCTCCAGCCTCTTCGGACCACCACCGGATATTCCGCGAAGGGTTCTATCCGATCGGCTCTCACGTCCCGCAACTCCTCTCGAATCTCCCGGGACTGCAGCGGCGTTTCAAAGGCGAGGGCGTAATCGTATACCTCGAGCCGATCGTACTGTTCAACGAATATCAGGTTGGTGACGGTATAGAAATACATGGGCATAAGTACGATGGTGAAAGTCATCGCTATGCCGCCGGCGGCGAGCAGGAAGCGGCGCTTGCCCCTTATGGCGTAACGCAACACCGTGCGCCAGGTGAAGGATATCCTCCGCCAGAGACCGGGGGTGAGGATTTCGACGAGATTTTTGTGCCCCGGCGTGGGTGCCGGGGGGCGCATGGCCTCCGCGGGAGCGATTTCCAGTATGGTCCGGGTGGCGAGGAGACCGGTAGTCCCGCAGAAGGCCATGGTCAATACCAGGCCCCAGAGCAAAAAGGCGGGATAAGCTCCCGTCTGCAACTCCGGTATGTGAAAGAAAGTCATATAGAAGCTGGAAAGTGGCAGCGAAAGCAACTGCCCCATCCCCAGGCCCAATACCGCGCCCACCCCGCCCAGCAGAAGGGCGTGCTTGAGGTAATGGAATAGTATTTCTCCGTTGGTGTAGCCGGTGGCCTTGAGAATGCCTATGGCCGCACGGTCGTCCTGGATCATGCGCGAGATCATCATGTAGATGACCATGGCCGCGATGCCCAAAAAGGCCACCGGGATGAGCCTGGACATCTGTTCCATGCCGTCGAGTTCCATCTGGACGAATATGTGGCTGAGTTGATCCTCGCGGGTTTGTACGGAGCGCAGGCCGCGCCCGGCGAGATCCTCTTCGATCCTTTCCTTGACATCCTCGGGATCGGCGGAAGGTTTGACGATCACGGTGGCACCGTTGATCCGCCCGGTCCCCCCGACCAACTGCTGCAAATCGGCCCGCCGTACGAAGCCGATGCCGAAGCGCAGGTTGTCCGGCATAATCGCGCGCAAATCGCGGATGGCCATTATGAACTCCGGGGATTGCGCCAATCCCACCACGGTGAAATCGACGGTTTCGCCGGCGAAGATCAGCGGTATGCTGTCCCCCGGGTGTAAATCGTTGGCCGCTGCGAAGGAACCCAGGAGGGCGATCTCCCGACTTCTCGACGGCAATCTTCCCTCGGTCAGATACGGGATATTGATTTGCGGTTCCTCGGGGTTGCCCACGAGGCGCAGGGTGGGTTGGTGGTCGTCGTCGACGGGGGAACGGGTCTCCACCACCGCCCGCCCCTCTACCTCCGCGACTCCCGGGAGGCGACGCAGTTCTTCCAGGATGCCCGGAGATGTCCAGCCGAAATCCAGCTGCAAATCGGCGAAGCGCTGCTCGCGATAATACTCCTCCAGCGATCCGGACATGTTATTGGCCGTCGTGGTTAGGGCGGCGAAGGTCACCAGTCCCATGACTATGACGGCCAGTATCGCGAGCATCTGGACCCGGGAGACCTTCAGGTTTCTGTAGTTAATGGTAAAAAAAGATGGAGTAATCAGACAGATGGAGGGTGGAATAAACTACCTCCCAGTCCTGACAGGGGAAAGTTGAGATCCAAAACCTATCCCGGTATTGCAAGAGCTATTGCGGAACAGTATGGAGGCTATTTATTATCCAGTACACAAAATAAATAAATGCCCCACCAAACAAAAAAGCAAGGGTGTAAGCTATCAGAACAACAAAAAATCTTCCTTCGGGAGGCTTCGGGTCAGGATAACCTCTGGTTGTTTCTTCAAATGATTTTTTCATGGGTTATTTGGTTTAGTAATCATTTTTTTTAGTTCCTCATGTTGGGCAAATAATTCAGGGTAAATTTCCTGCTCCCATTTTCGCCTCTCTTGCTCATAATTTACAAATCTCTCAATATCGAAT
>JAWODQ010000120.1:0-5012 GCA_046483165.1 Bacillota bacterium
CCATGCCCCGGCTGGTCGAGGAAACGGTGCCCGAGGTGGCGGTGGTGACCAACTTCTTCCGGGATCAGTTGGACCGCTACGGGGAACTGGATCACACGGTGAGCTACGTACGCGATGGTCTCGGCGGGATAGGAAGCGCGGTGTGTCTCAACGTGGACGATCCGCTGGTGGCGGGACTCATGGAGTCTTTGCCGGCGGGAGTGGAGGCGGTAACATTTGGCTTTGATCCCCTCCCGGAAAACCGAAGCGAAAACGACGCCGAGGTCGGTGGCCTGGATACGCAGTTTTGTCCCCTCTGCGGCGAGCGCTTCGAGTACGTGACCCGAAATTACGGTCACCTGGGCGATTACCGCTGTTCCGGTTGCGGTTGGTCACGGCCCGAGCGGCAGGTGGTGGGCGTGGAACTTCCCGGGGGCGAGGGCGGCGTGCGGATGAGACTGAGTTTCGGGGATGATGTGGGAATCGAAGTGAAATTGGCCATCCCGGGAGCCTACAATGCGTACAACGCCGTGGCGGCCGCGGCGGCGGCCCGGGTTACCGGCGTGCGGCCCGCGGCCATAAAGGAGGGACTGGAGAGTTTCGGCGGGGCCTTCGGCAGGATGGAGCGTTTGACCATCGAAGGGCGCGAGGCCGTCCTGGCGCTCTCCAAGAACCCGGTGGGCTTCAACCAGATCCTGCGGGCGGTGCTGGACGATCCGGAGGCGGGTTCGTTGGTAGTGGGGATAAACGATAATCTGGCCGACGGGCGGGACATTTCCTGGCTTTGGGATGTCGATTTCGAGTTGCTGGCCGAAAACGGGGAGCTACCGGTAGTGGTCACCGGAACTCGGGCCGAAGATATGGCGGTACGGCTTAAGTACGGTGGCGTGGAGGAGTCGGCGATGGAAATCGAGCGTCCCGCCGACTCCGCCCTCAATCGGGCGATCCAGCATTGTCCCGAGGGACGGCGCGTTTACGCACTTTTGACCTACACGGCGATGTTGAATCTCCGGGGAGAATTGGAACGACGCGGACTCGTGAGCGAGATGTGGCGGGGGTGAACTCTTGCATATAACCATAGGGCACCTTTATCCCGATTTGATGAACCTCTACGGCGATCGCGGAAACGTCATCGCGCTGACGCGTCGCTGCGGCTGGCGGGGTATCGAGGTTAGGTTGCGGCGGTTGCACGTGGGCGATTCTTTCGACCTCTCGGAATGTGATCTCCTATTCATGGGAGGGGGGCAGGATCGGGAACAGGAGTTGGTCTGGCCGGATCTGGAGCCGCGCCGGGCGGAGCTCGAGGCAGCGGTGGCGGACGATGTGGTGATCTTCGCCGTCTGCGGTGCCTACCAGCTTTTGGGACATTATTACCTCACTCCATCGGGAAGGCGAATTCCGGGGCTGGGCATAATGGATCTTCACACCGAGGCGGGATCGAAGCGCCTCATCGGAAATGCCGCGTGCAGATCGGATTACCTGGCCGATCCGGGTACCCTGGTGGGATTCGAAAATCACGGGGGGAGGACCTATTTGGGTCCGAGGTGCGCCCCGTTGGGCCGGGTCCTCTCGGGTTTCGGCAACAACGGTGAAGACGGCACCGAGGGCGCGGTATATAGGAACGTCTTCGGCACCTACCTGCACGGTTCACTCCTACCCAAAAACCCCCACTTCACGGATTTGCTGATAGAACGGGCGCTCGGGCGCCGATACCCCGAATTGCGACTCGCGGAGTTGGACGATTCCCTGGAGTGGAGGGCCCATCGTGCCGCCCTCCGTCTTGCCGGAGTGAAGAATTCCCAAGCCCCTTCTAGATGACCCCGATCAGCGTCCAATAGATGATCTGGAAGGCAACCGCGATCGCGGTGATGCCCGTCAGGGCCGGGAAGAATTTCATGGTCTCCCTGGTATCGAATCCGCCGGTCTTACCCGTTCCCACCAGGATCATTAGATTGTGGTAGGGCAGTGCCACGCCCATGACCGAGGTGGTGAGGATGAGCAGGGCGGGCACGAGGGGATTTATCCCCGCATCGACCGCCAGGGACACCATGGGTGGAGCCAGCATGGATAGGGTGACGAGGGCGCTGCCCAAAAGAAGGTGCATGAAATACCCGGCCAAGGCCACGACTATCAGGATCATGAGGGTGGAGTTTCCCGCCATGTCGGGGATGAAGGTGGCCACCAGCCAGCGGGATAGCCCGGTCTCCTCGCCCACGGCGCCGAGGGCCAGGGCTCCGGTACCGAACATGAGGGCGGACCAGTCGACGCCGGCGGTGATGTCATCGCCCCCAAGGATGTCACCGATCCAGGGGAGGGCCAGTCCGACCGCCACGCCCAGCGCCACCCAGCCTGGATGGACGCCGTGGATGGAGTCGGTCATCCACATCACCAGGGCGAAGGCCGTCCACGCCATAGTCCCGATTTCCGCGCGGGTTAGGGTTCCCATCTCTTCGAGTTCCCCCCGCAGGTGATCCAGGGGCAATTCCAGTTTTCCCGAACCCGGGAATACCAGGAAGTGGGCCGATGCCATCAGGACCGCTATCAGTAACGAGGGCAAAAACATCATAACCAACCACTGGCCCCAGCTGGCGCCACCGGCGAAGGCGGCCGTCACGGGGTTGAGTATTGCCTCCCCGGTGAGGAACATCAGGGAAGCGGGCATGCAGGCGGCGAAGACCGCGTATCCGAGGGCGCGGGCGGTGGGTTTGGGTATGCCGGAGCGTTCGATGACCTCCCGAACCAGGGCCATGATGATGAATGCCCGGGGAAACGGGATCGGTATAATGAGGGCCAGGACTATGTTCAACAGGTAGATCGCGATGACAAGCTGGGTGTGGGTTCTCACCCGATGGATCATGAGGAGTAGTGCCAGGCGTCGGGCAAGCCCCGATTGGCTTACCGCCCGGGCTATGAGAAATGCCCCGATCATGAGCCAGGCCAGGGGACTTATCCAGTAGTTGAATACCGTCTCCGGTGGGGCGGTGCCGCTGGTGGTGAAAAACAGGACCAAAAGGAGTGCGGTGTAGGCCGGCGGTATGACCTGAAATGCCCACCAGGTCACCGTGAACAGCATGGCGCAAAGAGCCACCAGCCCTTTGCCCTCGAGTCCCAGGGTTTGGGCACCGTAAAATGCGGTGATCACCACGAGTATCGACACCACTATGCCGATAATCCGCTTCCTCACGAGGCGCGTCTCCTTCCCGGAGAGTATCCAATTACTTAGGTTAATGCTCCCCAATACGGTTGGCAACGGTAGGGGGAAACGTCGAAGAACTGTCTGCGCGAGCGGCCCCGGCGGTATATAAGTATGTGAAGGAGTCGCGGGGGGATAGCTTTCGGCACCCAGCTCTCGGTTGCGAATTTGCCTATGCGGCTCGCGATTTCTCGCGATACTCGGCCTTCGGATTCGGGATGGTTATTACGAATCGGTATCCGATTCCGGGGGAATCGTCGGCACGTGTTTCGCCGAATAAAGTGTCGGGAAGGATGTATTTGTGAGGCCGAGGAATAAGACGTGTTTCGTGGAGAGTATTGCCAATCTGGGGGAAAGGGATGTACACTTTTCCCACGTAGGGGGTAAGGTCTTCCACGCCGGAACTCGGCCGCCGGTGGGTGGACGCGCAAGATGAGGAGAAAGACTCTCTCGTATCTTGGAGTTATCCTGATGGTCGTGGGATTGGCCCTTGTAGTCCATTACGGCTACGGGGTCGTTTACGCGCGTTTTCATCAGGACAGGCTCATGCGCGAAGCCCAGGCGTCCTGGGAGAACCCGGTCGTTAGCATGGAAGACCGGCCGATTACACCTCCTCGTCCTTCCGTCGACGAAGCCGAAGAGCCCGAAGAAGAAGAGGTTCTGCCCGCAGACGACGGTCCCTTCATAATTCTCATTCCCAAGATCGAGATAGAGGCGGTCGTGCTGGATGGTGTCGATTTGGACACTCTGGCCCAGGGCCCGGGTTTCTACCCGGATAACCCGCGTCCCGGAGCGGACGGTAACGTGGCCGTCGCCGGTCACAGGACTACCTACGGAGCCTGGTTCCGCAATGTAGACCAGCTCGAGGAGGGTGATGAGATAGTGTTTTCCTCACCCGTGGCCGAGTACAGGTACCTGGTGGAGGACGTTTATCCCGTGGCCAGTAATGCATGGGAGGTCGTCGACCCGACCGAGGAGCCGAAACTGACGCTAACCACCTGTCACCCCCCTGGCTCTGCGAGCCAGCGATTGGTGGTGAGAGCCGGACTCGACGGTGTGGAGCGCAAGTAAGCGCGTGAGGTAATAGGACTAATTCTATAGGTAACTCAGCAGAGACTATGAAGCGCGGTCCGTAATTGGTCACCCAGGGGCCGCGGGGAGTCAGGGTGAAACCGGCTGCGAAATCGCAGCCGGTTTTTTGTTTGTCAGTAGAACAGAAGAGTTTATTGATCGAACAATATCCCAATTTAGGAGGAATGATGATGCCAAGAATAAGGTTTGTGCCATCTTTGGCCCTGATTCTGACGCTAGCTTTGGTTTTGGGTACATCGTTCACGGCGCTTGGCGTGGTGAACCGGGAAGGCCCAATCACGGACTGGGATAATGATCCAAGTAGTGGAGAACTAGAGAAGTGGCTTGAGGATAATGACGAAAGTGTCCCATGTGAGTTAAAGAAAGCAAAGTATGATGCTGGAAAACCCGAAGGTTCGGATGATAATGACCAAGACCCCTTGGACGATGGGTGGTTTGAAGACGAAGACGGAGACTTCAAAGTAAAGGTGGAGTTTTCGGATGAAAAGGATGATGTTGACGAATACCTATCAGTGAGTTTTTCTGACGCGAATATGCCCGTGTATTTCTTCACAGTGAAGTATGGGAGTGGCGCTAGCGGTGGTGGAGCAGATACCTATTTCTACCCTGATGGGACTCGCGCAGATGGTGAAATAACAGTAGTCGGGCAGCAAGCCATAAGTCACATAACTTTCTACTACTGTGTTCCCGATTGTGAAGACTGCCTCGAGATCACCAAGGAGGCCAACACGGAAGTCTCCAAAGTTGG
>JAWODQ010000061.1:0-15798 GCA_046483165.1 Bacillota bacterium
CGCAGGGGTATGCCCAGGAGCTCGTCCGTGGCTACGATCGCCACGACATAACCGGCGCTATTGACGGCAGCTAGAAGTAGCCAACTTGCCACTGGGGACCAAGGCTTACGCTCCGTGAATGTGAGCACTGCCGCTGCAGCAGCATAGGCGAGAAGGAAGAAGATCTGGAAGCGAAAGAAAAGTAACGATAGCAGCGCCAGTCCAAATAGGGGAGACCACATACGCCCGGGACCATGGACGGACCGGTGTAGATACAAAATCAATGGTACCGCCCATCCGTTGACCACATTCGTCGTTCCCCGAAACAGGAAGAAAGAGGCACCGAGCAGAGCCACGGTGAAAGCATCATGGGCCAAACGACGGGGTTTCACCGATGCTCCTCTCGCTGGAGGGCCGATCGAATGATCCCGTGAACCGATGGATCGGGATCTTGTGGTACCTGAGCCGGCGGGGCCACATAGTAACCCTGTACATAGTCCACTCCGAGCTGCACCACGGTGCGCAGCTCTTCGGCCGACTCCACACCCTCAGCGACCACTTCAATGGCAATTCGATGGCACAGGTCGAACACTCGGCCCAGGGCTCGCCGTCGGTCGGGATCTTGATGCAGATTCCGTATCAATCGTCGGGGCACCTTCAGATAATCGGGACCCAGAGCGAGGAACATTAGGTCGCCCGCTGATTCCCATCCCAAGGCCAGCTGATGCCCCGAATCCTGGATGCTCCGATGGATGGCATCCATTTCCTTTTCATCCGGACTCGCGTATTCCATCACTTCCAAAACGAGCGGAGAATCCGTTCGTCCCTGCCACGTGTCGTAGGACCAGGGATACGGACCGTGGGTCAAAAACAGCGGGTAGTCTTGGAGTACGCTGTTAGATCGCTGATAAAACTTCTGGATCAGGGAAAAACTTAGAGCATCCAACTCGCGATAGCAGCCCGCTTCCACCGCAGCCCGTAGCATGTCTTCAGTGTCCTCGAAATAGGGATCATCGGTGCGGAGATATACGGCGTAGGCGGCGACGGTTGCGTCGGATACGCGCACGACCGGTTGAAAGACGTGATAGAGTCTGCGATCTTCTAGCACACGGCGCAAGTGATCCTGCCGTGTATCGGTCTGTTGCTCTACATACTCTTCATGGGAAAAGATATGCAGGCGATTCTTTCCCTTGCGCTTGGCTCGATACATCGCCCAGTCGGCATATTCAATCAGTTGGCTAATCCGGTCGGTGTCCCGGTTGAAGACCGCCAACCCTACGCTGAAGGAAACGGGCAACTGCAGGTCGCCCAATGCCACCGGTTCTTCTCCCAGAGTTCGCTTGATCTCCTCCCACAGACTCCGCAAGGCTTCCCGGTCAACGGTATCGAAGCCGTGCAGATAGAGGGCGAACTCGTCTCCGGCCAGGCGTATACGAAGGGCGTCGGGGAAGGGAAGCTGGCGCAGCCGGTCGGCGAAGGCCTGCAGAAATCTGTCTCCCACCGCATGGCCGTAAGTGTCATTGACCCCCTTGAAATCGTCGAGATCGATGAAAAAGAAGAGACCCATCTGTGTTGGCTCTTCCGTAATCTGAGCCTCCAAGTCCGCCCAGTATTGGTAGCGGCTGATCAACCCCGTCAGCGGGTCCTCGACGAGACGGTCCTGCAACTCCCGGTTGCGCACGTTCAAGCGCTGGTTGGTCCTCGTGAGCTCGCGACGGACATTGATCAGCTCGTTGTTGAGCTGTTGAATCTCCTCGAACTGGTCCTGAATGGATTCCTGGCGATGGGTGAGGGCCTCCTTGAATTCTTGGCGCACCTGATTGGCGTAGTCATTGAGGATGCGCACAAACTTGGTAACCTCCACCGCATGCTCGTCCCCAAAACCCAGCACATAAATCTGATCGCCAATAAACAGGGCTAGCAATGTCATGGCTAGCGAAGACTCCGGATGGCGAACCTGGGTGGTCAACACTTCTCCGGGATCCTCCCGGTCTAGGGAGCGAAACATGGCCAAGATGGCGGCGTGATCCTCCTGCGGAAACAGCTCCAGCAAAGAGTCACCTACCCGAAGCATGCCCTCGGGTAGGCACCAATGAATGGCCTCAATCGTGCCAACCTCATCGGTGTTGATCAAGAATCGCGACATACCTGGTCCCTTCTACGTTCCCGATTCAAAGGTTCTAATCCATTGCAAGAAGTCTTCCACCGTCGAAGAAGTGTAATCTGCGCCCCATTTTCGAGCCAGTTCCGGAGCTACTTGAAAAGCTCGTCCCCCCAAAGCCAGCTGGAGTTCGGGGTCTTTTCGTTGTAGTGCTTCCACCGTTTCTCGGCAGGCATCCAGGTGATGCGGCATGGTCACCGATAGTGCCATCACATCCGGCCGATGACTCTCCACTGCCTTCAGGAGGCTCTCCAGGGGCAAGGCTGCCCCCAAGTACACGGTATCCCATCCCTCATATTCGACCAGATCACACAACATACGCAGGCCCATTTCGTGCAATTCGTTATCCACGCATGCTGCCAGTAACGTATGACCCCGGCGGGGCGTGCTGAAGATCTGGGAGTAAAAGCGCGTCATTATTCCCTGGGTTACCGCCGTGCAATAGTGCTCCGTCGCCACCGTGATCTGATTCGTATGCCACAACCGTCCCACTTCTTCCATTACTGGTTGAAATACTCGCGTGTAGACGTCGGCGATGGACGCCTCTTCCGTCAACGCATCATCGATTACGGCGGCCGCTCCCGACCGATCACTGCGAAGGAGGGCATCGAGATACTGGCGGCGGACCGGAGCCCATTCATCCGACTGTGGCGAATCTGCGGCGGTCGATGCTGGAGATACCAAGGACCGCGTGTGCTCGATCACCTGTTCCATCAATTCATGGATCTGTGACGCATCAACTTCCGGCCGGTGCTCGATCGCGACTTCTTCCAGCAGGCGATAATGATGCACCATGTGCTGCGCCACCCGTTCGGCCGGCAGGTCGGACATGCGGCTTCGGAGCAGATCAAAGATCCACCCGGCGTAGTCGACGTACAACGAATTCGCGCCGTGGTGAAGCACGGTATCCAGTAGGGCGAGGTTATAATGAATATCTTCCATCATGCGACGACGGCGTCGTTCATCATATTCTCCACTTAGACACTCGTCCTCGGCGAACTGCCGCTGGAAGATCTCCTGGGCCAACTTCACCGCCTCTTCGGTGGGTTGAATCATCAAGAGACTCAATTGATCACATCCTTCCGCGTTTCGGTCGCCGACCTCTTTGACCACCATCACGAATATTGATCCTACTGCCCTTTTACGAGAAACCAGGTGACTCCTCCTCCTGCCAACCACGGGAAGTTTGCCGGCCTGTACTCCATATACGGCGGTGCAGTACTGGCTATCCTGCTCACCATCAGGTCTATGGTAATACGTTGGAATATCGCCTGCGAACAAGTCTTCTCGCATCGTTATCTCTCGCGGCCAAATTGGGTCATCGCGGCTTCCGGACTGGTCCGGGGTGATACGGTGATATTGGCTGCGACCCCAAATGGCAATTTGCGGAATCAAACGCGGGGATGTATGAATGACCATCGCCGACAGAATTCGCGGGTTCTCCCGGGTAATGCATGCATGACTGCGAGTAGGGATAGGATCCTGCAAAGCACGACACATTGCTGCCACTTTGAGTGGAGAACACTTTTCAGGTCGATCCGTGGGAGATTGAAGAAACGAGGTTATGGGCGACGGGAAACCTCCATGAACATCCGAAACGTGAACTCCGGACTTTACCTGTTCCGTTTGCTCCCCACTGAATCTCTCTCCCCTCGTGGAGAGGATATCACTACGAACTCCTAAATCGTTAGCGTAACCGGTGGTTCGAATTATGGGGTGCAGGTCCAAGGGAATCACTGGGGGCAGGCTAAGACAACACAGTTCGGAGTTCGGGTTTCTAGTAATCGTATAGGTTTTATGTGCAGGTGAGCCCACCTCAGAATTTGCCCGGCCGATTATGCATATCCGGTGTCGCTTTCGCGGGGTAAAGGGAATGGCCGGGGTTTGCCGGCCATCCCGCTATCGGAGATATCGCCGCAGATTTCAGACACCGTCTTCGAGCACCATGTCGAAATGTCCGCGTACTCATTTTGAGGTTTCTGATGCGGCTATAGATCTCCCAGGTAAACCATTTCCGACCCACACTTGGGACAGAGAACGCGCATCCGATCCCAGGCCGTCCCATTTCTCAACTTGGCAATCTCCTCTTTCTCTTCGCGAAACGCACCGGAACACTTCGGGCAATAGTAACTATCACATTCCTCGCAGTGCGTCCAACCTTTCGTCGACTCACCGGCTACTACTCCACATTCTGCGCACTTAACCTCTGCCAAGACGCCATCACTCCCATCCTTGTTCATCCGACGTTACGGCCAGGGACGGGCCACGGTGATGAAAGTGCCAACTGGCAATATCGCGACATCCCGCGTACTGCCCGACCGCATCCAATTGTTCGTACTCGTATCTATTCGCCAGACATTGCGCAAGTCTATCTTCTTGCCGGCCAGATCTGTCGGTAGCTTAGCCCCTTTTCGGGCGGTCCAAACTTCCGGGTTTCCTACGAAAAGGGCATAGACCGTTAACCCTTGACTTAGTTAGCAAGACACCGGGCTACGAGCAGATCATCCTCGGCGTTGTCCGCGAGCGCGATTCGCCGAGTTGATGGGTACGGAGACCATAGTGGGGTAATAATCTTTAGACGGACGCAAATCCCGAACGCATCGAAACGCTAACCCTCAATTGGTGGGCGCGGTCGATGTTGCACCGATCCCCAAGGCCAGCGCGGAAGAAGAAGGGAGAAATACCAGATGTTAATGCGATGCACGGTATGTAACTGGATCTACGACGAGGAAGAAGAGGGGATATCCTTCGCGGACCTACCCCCCGAATACACCTGCCCGGTTTGTGGTGCGCCCAAGGCCGCCTTCGAGCCCGTATCCTGGGAGCAATCCGCGGAAGGGAACGTCGCCGATGCCCTAATCCGAGGCCTGGTCGATTTGGGCGTTCGGAAGGTTTATGGCATCCCCGGGGATTCAAACCTACCCCTGGTTGAGGCCCTTCGTGAAAACCCCGACATTGAACTCGTGCTCACCCGTCACGAATCCACGGCGGCCTTCATGGCGAGCGCTCACGCGAAACTCACTGGGGAAATCGGAGTGTGCCTGTCCATAGCCGGCCCCGGCGCCACTAACCTGGTCACCGGACTCATGGATGCTGCGGCGGACCGGGCGCCCGTTCTCGCCCTGGTGGGCCAGGTGTCGGGAATCTTTTTGGGCAGTGAAGCCTTCCAGGAAATCGATCAAATCGAGATGTTTCGTCCCTTCGCGGTGTTCGCGGAGACCTTAAGTTTACCCTCGCAGTTGCCACGCCTTTTCGGGATGGCGGTCAAGGCCGCGTACGGCGGTCCCGGGGTGGCGGTACTCAGTATGCCGACGGATACCCTGTCAGCCCGCCCTGTCGACGAGAATTGGGACAAAGGGAACCGTCTATTCCGGGGGACGTATCTCCCGGAGGATGAGGATCTGCAACGGGCGGAATCCATGATCAATTCCGCCGAGAAGCCCGCCCTGTTTGCCGGTTGGGGCTCGCGAAGAGACCCGGATGCTCTCTACCAGTTGGCTACATCCCTTAACGCACCGGTGGCCACGACATCCCGGGCCAAGGGGGTATTCCCCGAGACACATCCCCTTTCTTTGGGGGTGCTCGGATCCATCGGCAATCCCCACGCGCCCCGGGCGTTGGCCGAAGCCGACCTGTTGGTAGTCCTTGGAAGCGGTTTCCGTCAGAGGAATTTGCTGACGGATGTGCCCATCATCCAAATCGATCACGATCCCGTTCGGCTCGGCAGGAACTTCCCCGTGGAATTGGGCCTCGTCGGCGACGTGGCGGCGACCATACGGGCTCTGTTACCGAATCTCACCGAAGATGCCTCACGCGTCAGCTTGGATGAAGAGGTGGAACGCGCTCGATCTCGGTGGCAATCCGACATCGTCAGTGACGCCTCCAGCGACGGTTCGGTTCATCCAAACCGCTTGATCCAGGCGCTGAAGAGGAATCTCCAAGATGACGCGGTTGTGACCGTGGACGTCGGGGATCATACTTACTGGTTCTATCAGAGATTCCAATGCGAGTCGCAACTGACGCTCATGTCGGCGTCGATGGCCAGCATGGGATTTGCGCTGCCGGCTGCGTTGGCGGCGAGCCTTGCCATGCCCGAACGGCAAGTCGTATGCCTCGCCGGTGACGGTGGTTTCGGTATGCTCATGGCGGACTTCACCACGGCCGTTCTGAACGATCTGGATATCTCCGTCATCCTGTTCAACGACTACTGCCTAAAAAACATCAAAAAGGAACAACGCCGGGATGGATATCCGGACTACGGAGTGGAGTTCGCCAATCCGAACTTCGCCGACTTCGCTTCTAGTGCCGGTGGCCTGGGGATTAAAGTGGAATCGGAGGGACAATTGGACGAGGCAATCGCGGAGGCCCTATCGCATCCGGGACCGGCACTGTTGGACGTGAGAATAGATCCCGACGCGATGCTGGGCGGGGTGAAGATCATCCCGAAGGAGTAGTGACGGGAACGTGCGAACCATAGCGTCCCCAACGTGCCATGTCAATTGAGCGCCGAGTTAATGCTGCGGGAGAAGGAAGCCCTGCCCCTGATTACCACCTTCTCCCGCCCGCTCGTCCCGTCGACTTCGGTTGTAACGCCGTCGCGCTCCACTACATCGAGAACCCAACCGTTCTGTGACGTATAGTTTGTATATCGTTTGTGATCTCCCGAAGTAGATGTAGGAAGGGATGCAATGGCGATGGTCGATAATGGCAATCCTGCGGCTTGGAGAAGAATCTCCCGGGAGAGAGAATTGTGAGTGGCGAGGGTGAGATGGGGCTTATCGGTAACCAAAAAACCTTACTGGTGCCCCTTTGCTGCCGTGCTGCAGAGGCCGAAAGCGTGCATCCGATCATATCTGACCCGTGGGCGGTAAGGATACTGCGGCATCTAGATTTCGATTGTCATGAGCTACAGATACCGCAAAAAACCCGGGTGATGTTGTGCATGCGGGCCAAGCAGTTCGATAGATGGGTCGCACGCTTTATGGAGCGAACCTCCGGCGGAACGGTTATTCAGTTGGGATGTGGGTTGGATAGCCGCTTTGCGAGGATGGATGATGGTCGCATCCATTGGTACGATCTCGACATGCCAGAAGTCGTCCGGATGCGCCGCAGGTTCTTTCCGCCGACAAAACGATATCATCTCATACCGTCCTCGGTGACCGAACACAGCTGGATGGAAACGCTTCCCGTCGGGCGGGGACCTTTTCTCGTGGTGGCGGAGGGGCTGTTCATGTACCTCCGAGAGGAGGAGGTGAGGTCCCTGATTCTCACCTTGCGTGATAACTTGGGCGAATACGACCTCGCTTTCGACGCCTACGGGAAGTTGACGGCACGAACCATTGGCGCACACCCGTCCATCCGCAGCACGGGTGGGTCGGTAAGATGGGGATTGGGTGGACCGCACGAGTTGGAAGTATGGGACGAGGGCATTCAGCTGGAAGAAGAATGGTTTTTCACTGAGTCCCAAGAACTCCCTCTTGTGGGACCCGCCTATCGGCTGGCGTTTTCTGTAGCCAATCTGTTCGGGGTCGCCAAAAGGGCCCACTGGCTAATTTATTATCGGGTGCGAGGTTAGAATGACGAGTCACTTCCCTCGACGGTGGTAGATGCAAACGCCGGCCGGCCTGAACGTGAAGCATCGCCGGAGTAAAGGTTCCGCACCCCCTCATCGCCGGTTGGATCGCAATCCCGAGAGAAGTCCACCTGCTTTGTCGGTTCTGGAGTACCGCTATCAACCCCCATTCGGCAGGTTATTGCGTGCGCCCTTGCCTGAGATTATCCTTCGCCGGTGATGGTATTCAGTTCCGTTGAGTCCGAGCTGAGGAAGGCTTCGGATAGCCGACTCGTGTCCATGCTAGAGGTTGCTACGAACGCAACATTCCCAATAGTAGAATGAAAGCTCGCGGGAGTATATGATTAATCACGGTCGCATTCCTGTCGACAGGAGAGGCACGCGTGGGGGCTAATCGAGGGGGATAATCCGTTGCTGGCTAAGGTGGGGGTGAGCACAAACGGGATTCGAGATCTTATCGCACAATGATCGGTCAACTCCGGAGGACTATCCGTAGGGAGAGGTACCGCGTTTGGCTCGAATATGAGAAGGAGGTCGATGAGAGATGAACTATTTTCAGGCGCTCAGTTATGCCTTCGGTGCCATTTTGATTCTGACTAGGCCGGCCATTCAGCTTTTCCCGAAGCGCTGGAATGATTTTGAACTAAATACGGCCTACACGGAAGAGCAACCCAGGTGGGTTTGGTATGCGGGGATCCTGGGGGTATGCCTTGTGTTGTTCACCTGGTATCAGCACTTTACCCTCGACGTCCCAAACTCCCTGGTCATCACCCTGATACTTTCCCTGACGCTGATCAAGATGTCTCAGGTTCTCTTCAACTATAAGCAGTTCCGAGAGTTTGTCGTTCGGGTGCTGACGAAAGATCGGAAAACACTGGCATTGATCAATATCGCTGCGTCGATTCTGGGAATTATCGTGGTGGCGATTGGTTACTTTCTTTACTGAAGCGGTTGAAAGGTCGGAGAATCCACTAGACGTAAAAGCGTACGGGTCCAAATCTTTACCGGGATGCTACGGTCAAGTCAAATATTGTCTGTAAAAGCGGTCCGGGTCATGATGCCACATCGCCGCGAATTAGCCTAACTTAGCCATCTAAGTGGTTGAAAAAAAGGGGGTTCCTATCCGACCCTACCGTTACTCGTAATTGTAGGTTCATCGACAAATTCTAATCTATATAATCGAAAACGCTGCAATAAGTGCAGAAAAGGTATTCGCAATACCGTGTATCAACCAACCCGGAAGAATTGAACCGCCCGCTTTCCGTTCATTTATGTATCCCATGCTCCAGCCGATAGCACCGGTAAACAGAATAATCAGTGTTGCCTTAAAAGCACCGACAAGGGCTACAAACATGAGGCCATGTGTTAATCCAAATAAGATGCTTTGGACAGCATTGCCTATTTGAAAGCCAAATTTTCCTGACAGTCTCTTTAATAAAAAGCCTCTGAACAATATCTCTTCTGATAATGCGGTTTTAAGGAAAGCGTATATCAAAGCTGCGGGTAATGCGGTCAGTCCCAGTCCAGTAAAATCTGAAGTTGCCTTTTCAACTCCCGACACCATAGAAAGCATAAAAATCGAAAGGAAGAGAAAAATCGCAGTAGTAATTCCAGTCCACTTAAACAGGCTGCCTTTATCAAAACTTTCAACCTTTTTTAACCCTATCCAATTTAAAAAAGAGATCTGTTTTCTCGCTGATAGAATCCACCATACCAACGGTATCGCAACAAAAAGAACGATTTGCATGATACTGTTTATCATATTGCTCAAAAATAATTCCATTTGTATGCTCCTTATGGCGGATAAACATATACGCATATTTCAGTAATGTTGGTTAGTCTAATGCACAACCATTTTATCAACTCAACTGAACCGCCCCGGGTTTTCCGGAGGGTTCTTTAGTTGAGTCCCATCACCATAGCCATCTGTTCTTGATTCTTATAGTGGATCCTTTCGACTTCGTCTGGCGGGACATAACCGATGGGTTCCAGTAACCGCCTATAGTTGAACCAGTCGACCTGGTCGAGAATCTCGAACTCCACGTCCCCCGCATTTCTCCAGGGCCCCAGTCGACGGATGACCTCAGTCTTGTACAGGCCGGTTACAGACTCGGCCAGGTTATTGTCATAGGTGTCAACACCGGCCTAGGAACTAACAAAAAGGGGGGTGCGGACAAAATCTTGGACTCTCATTCGAGGGAGAAAGGCATAGACTATTCGCTGTGACAAAGGGTTGTCACAGGGGGAATATGGTGATTTTCGAGATCACGGAGAGGGGGATCTATGTACAAAAAGAGTTGCCCCAGTTGTGGTGAGACTTCCTACTCAGCGAGTGATTCTGGTGCCTGGGTATGTCCCAATTGTGGGACGGATCTTTCGAGCGAGGTCGCGGGATTGCCGAAACTTGCCGGCGAAAGGGATATTCTCAAACAGAGTAGATCCAATCAGGAAAACTCATCGTAGATGCGGTTGAACTCGTGCTCGTTTTCCAGGAATATAGCGACGATATCGGGGTCATAATGGGTGCCGGAATTCTCAGTAATTGCCTCCACGCAGTAGTCGTGCGAGAAGGCCTTTTTGTACACTCGCTCAGACCGCATGGCGTCGTAGGCGTCCGTGAGCGCCATGATCCGCCCGCTGAGAGGGATTTCTTGTCCATGCAACCCATTGGGATAGCCGGATCCATCCCATTTTTCGTGGTGGGTCAATGCGAGTGAGGTAGCCATCTGCACGAGTTCATTATCCGGGTAGCGCTTGCCAACCTTCTCGAGGGTCTTTGCTCCCAAAGTGGTATGCGTTTTCATCAACTCAAACTCCGCATCCGACAGACGTCCGGGTTTGCGGAGTACGCTATCTGGGATTCCAATTTTCCCGATATCGTGAAGCTCGCTGGCCTGTTCTAAGGTGTCTACGTAGTGTTCAGTAATACGATCTCGGTACTCTGTGTTCTTCTGCAGGCCTTCGGCGATCAGGCGAGAGTAGGCCGCAACTCGGTTCAGATGCTCACCCGTTTCATCGTTTCGCATACTTGCGAGCTGAACCAGAGCCATGATCATTGCCTCCGTGTTTTCTCGCCTTTGTCGTTCATTTGCGAAGATGGTCCGCAGACGTCTACTACTGGTGCTGGAGACTTGTCCAATGGTAACGGCAACTGCACAGTAGACGACGATTCGAAGTATCCAGTTGACCGGTGATTGCAGCGTACCGCTGGCAACGTTCAAAGGCATGTAGGGGCCTATAGCCAGACCGAAAACGAGCGCACTCGTCAGGCCGAATTTGACGCCGGAAGTGGTGGCAATTACTCCGATAGGGATGTATATGAGGTGCGCATACACTCGCACTGTACCGCCCGTGTAGTAGACGAGAATCACTATGATCGAGCCCAGAAGAGCGGCTAAAATGGGGAGGTTCTTATTGTGAGTTTGCACGTCATATCTCTCCCTCGACGTCAAACGACAGCCAATCTGGCACCAAGGGCAAGTCTCCTCCAGGACGCGAGCGGGCGCCTTCCCGCTCGGTGCCTCAAAGTCACACTGGTGCGATTAGTGCTCAATAAGGGGATTCTAAATCGCGCGAGCAATTCCTTTCGGGGTGAGCCTGAATCCTGGTGAGGTTGGGCTTGGACCCTGCACTGTGAATCGCCGCGAACGATGACGGTTCCGCGGCCTCGTTTGCATCCGCATCGCTTCATTCATGGCGGGACAGTTTTTTGTTATGGGTTCATGCGGGTAAGAATACTTAGAGAGGATAACGGACGATCGATATGGTACGTCTATCGGCCGTTTGGAGGAAAGCGATTTGCAGGGATTCGCCGCCAGCCTCCGTTTGGTACCGGAGCACTCCCGAGGGGCCGATCGAGTGTTTACTTCTGTGCTATCTGAGGACGCCGCGTTAATGTGGAGGAATAATCCAAATCCAGGTGCCGTTCGAGGTTTTACGACTTAGCCGTCCGGGCAACGATGCATCCCGGATCGGATGTGGCCGGCTAGAAATCCTCAAAAGCACCGGCATTGAGCGTACGTTGACACTGAAGAAGGTTCGGCCGACAAACCCTGATGCGGGCCCAATTCCGGATAATCTACCCGGCTTTTCGAGAAATGAGGTAATATAGACAAATGTGTACATGTAACGGGATCGTGTATCAGAGGGGGAATATGGATTGACATCCGAGTTAAGTACTACTTCGGTACGAAATGTGGCCATAATCGCTCACGTGGACCACGGCAAGACTACCCTCGTTGATTGTCTGCTGCGGCAGAGCGGTACCTTCCACGAGAGAGCCGACGTTATCGAACGAGTTATGGATTCCATCGACCAGGAGCGAGAACGCGGCATAACCATTATGGCCAAGAATACCGCCATTCACTATAAAGGCACCAAGATCAATATCGTGGACACCCCCGGCCATGCCGATTTCGGCGGCGAGGTCGAGCGAGCGCTGAGTATGGCCGACGGTGTACTCCTCGTTGTGGATTCTACCGAGGGTCCCATGGCCCAGACCAAATTCGTTTTGGACAAGGCCCTCCGCGCCGGCCTTCAGCCCTTGCTCGTAATCAATAAATCCGACCGGCTTGACCGGCGTCCGCGGGAAGTACTCGATCAGATCATCGACCTCTTTTTCGAGCTGGGTGCCACGGAAGAGCAGCTGGACTTCCCGGTACTTTACGCATCCGCCAAGGAAGGATGGGCCATTCGAGAATTTACCGACCCCCGTACGAACATGGAGGCGTTGTTCGAGAGCATAGTGAACTATGTGTCTGCCCCGGAGGTCGATCCCGAGGGTTCTTTCCAAATGCTGGTCTCGAACCGGGAGCACGACAACTACCTGGGAACGTACGCCATCGGTCGGATCGCTCGAGGCACGAGCAGGCCGGGAGATCCCCTCGCCATAATCCACCACGACGGGACCCTGACCCAGGGCAAGACGGTCAAAGTGTTCGTCTTCGATGGGCTGCAAAAGGCGGAGGTATCGGAAGCCTTCGCCGGCGACATCGCCGCAGTGGCGGGCCTGGAAACGGTAAACATCGGGGAGACCCTCGTCGACCCGGATAATCCAGAGCCTCTACCGGTGATCCGCGTGGATGAACCGACGCTGACGATGACTTTCATGGTCAATGACAGTCCCTTCGCGGGGCAGGAGGGCGAATATGTGACCTCACGGAAGCTGCGGGAAAGGTTGGCCCGAGAGACTAATGCAAACGTGAGTCTTCGGGTAGAGGAAACCGAAAGCCCCGATCAATTTCGAGTATCGGGTCGCGGTGAGTTGCATCTGTCCATTCTAATCGAGAGCATGCGCCGAGAAGGATATGAATTGCAGGTTTCAAAACCCGAAGTAATAACGAAGATTCTGGACGGCGTAGTTCTGGAACCGATCGAGCGCCTGACCGTTCTGATTCCGGAGGAAGCCCGCGGTGCCGTCATGGAAGATCTGGGTCGGCGTAAAGGTGAACTCGTGAGTATGGCCTCCGCCGGCGGTGGAGATATCCGAATGGAATACCTGGTTCCCACCCGCGGTCTCACCGGATTCCGCTCGGGTTTTCTCACCGAGACTCGAGGTGCCGGGGTGATGAACTACGGTTTCCACGGGTACGAACCCTACAGAGGTGATATACACACTCGATATCACGGTTCGCTCATCGCCTGGGAAACGGGCACGGCCGTCACCTACGGACTTCTGCAGGCGGAAGGCCGAGGTACGCTCTTCATAGGTCCCGGTACCCGGGTATATGCCGGCATGGTCGTCGGCATGAACAGCCGAGAACGGGACCTCGAAGTCAACGTATGTAAGCGCAAGCACCTAACGAACATGCGCGCGAGTGGATCCGACGATACCGTGAAACTGACCGAACCCAGAACTTTGACCCTGGAGGAGGCCATCGGTTACATCGCCGACGACGAATTGGTAGAAATCACCCCCGAAAACATCCGTTTGCGCAAGCGATTCCTGGACAAGACCGAACGTGACCGGGCCAACAAACGTGCGGCGAAAGACGGAGCGGGCGATATCCCCCGGTAGTGTGGCGAAATTCTTGAGGTAAAACTCACCGATCGATGGCGGATCCGATCCTAACTCTCAGGTGTTCGCGGCTCGGCGCAGAGGGTAGGAGCGTGCCCGGGGGCGAGGATCATCGATCCTCCTCCCGGCAGCTGCAAACGCGGGGTCCAATACGGTGAGGATGGCTCGTGCCCGGGACGTCGGGTCGGACCTACGTCTCGTAATCGAAAGCCTTGGATTCATCTGCGTCGTGAGCCGGCGGATAACGCAGAAGTCTCGACAGGGGTACAATTCGATAACCCACCTCCTGCAACTCTTCAATTAGGCCCGCCAGGGCATCGACGGTCCTCTGGCGACTGGCTCCTTCCGAGCGGATGAGATTCCCGCCGTCGTGAAAGAGCAGTATGTCCCCCGGACTAACTCGATTCGTGACCCGGGCCGTTATCTTCGCCGGGGTACTCGAACCCCGCCAATCCTGGCTGGAAAGACTCCACAATACCAAGGTCATACCCATAAGTTCTGCCAACCGCCTGAATCGTGCATCGTACATTCCGCGGGGAGGACGAACATATTGGGGGTGCTCTCCGGTGATCTTCATGATTTCGATATTGGTGGAGAGGATCTGCGAGGATAGGGATGCCGCGGGGGTGGTCGGTGCATTAACGTGATTGAATGTGTGATTGCCCACGTCGTGTCCCTCGCTGTACATACGCTTGACTATTTCAGGGTACTCCTGCGCGTGTTCTCCGACTACGAAAAATGATGCCTGCACGTCGTAGGTTTTCAGGATATCCAGTATCGCCGGCGTGTACTCGGGACTGGGCCCGTCATCGAAGGTGAAGCTAACCAGTTTCTCCGAGGTGTGCACTCTCCGAATGATGTCGGCCTGGTTTGCGAATCCGTAGTTTACGTAGAAGTTGAAGGCCGCGAGTATTAGGGCCAACGAGAAAACAATGGCCGATACGACCATGATGAGCTGGTAGAGGCGAGTAGTCGGCAGTACCTGGACCAACAAAAGAGCTGACAGTACCCCGAAACCTATCAAGATTGCCAGAACTATCGAGATCATGACGATCCGTTTGACCAATAACACGGTTTCACCTCGTCGCCTCGCAGATATGAGACTTAAGTTATCCATAGTTTAGGGCAGAGACTCGTTCTTCTCAAGTTGTTCATATAGATGTGTGCCAGTCGGTATAGAAATTGGCTGTCGCCCGGGGAAACCTCGAGCCGGAGATTTCCGCGCCTCAGGACGGGTTCCGATCTGCGAAATGCGAAGATTCACGCGCTAATCTAGGCCGATCAGCAATTATACAGTCTATCAGGCTATAAGTCGTTTGAAATGCCGCACGCCGGGTAAACAAATAACACCGAATCGTAGAGAACTCTGGCGCGATGATGATCGGCGCATATTCTTGCAGGGCCCCCACATTATCGGTTTCCTCTCGAGATTTCCAATAAGATACTTCGTTGTCCGTCGGTTCTAGGTTCGATAGATGCACAGAGTTACAGTAGTCGAGGAGGTGCGACGGTTGCGAGGAAGGACTCTCTACATCATTGTGGCGGGTGTAGTGGTTTTGGCCGTTCTGGCGGGTGGTGCTTCCATGACCGTACGGAGCCGCGATCGTGCGCGCTTCTTAGAGAACCGAGAAGTAACCGGTTGGGAGAAGGCCGGTATGGCCTCTGATATGATCGGCCTCATGACGCCCGATATTCGAGGTGCCTCGATAATTCCTCAACGGGACCGGGATGCAAAGTTGATCGAGGAGATTCTCGGGGTAATCGATACGGAATATGCGAATTCGCACGCAGTGCCCAGTTATAGAGGTTTTCGAGACATGAGATCCGGGCGTCCCGATCCAAATACCGTGCCCCCTCCCTCGATGGATGCCCGAGATGAAGACGGACTTTGGGAAGAACGGCGACGAGAGTTTCAAGCTCCGGCCCAAAGTGAGCCCGTTTCGGGTGAAGCCTCACCATTGGATATCTCCCCGGAAGATCCCATCCCTGGGCTACTCGGAAAGAGTCTGGGAGAGATAGAACAAGCGATGGGACGACCAGATGATTCGGGTCACAGCGACCAGTTCGGGC
>JAWODQ010000011.1:0-5943 GCA_046483165.1 Bacillota bacterium
ATATACGGGCGCTTCATCACCGCGATGAGCCTGGCGCGCGAGACCGGTGGCGACCTGGCTCACGGTCTCTCCGCTCTGGAGCGCATAGTGAGGGAGCGCCGGGAGTTGCGCTCGCGCGTGCGGGAGGAAACGGCGGAGGCTCGCTACTCGGCCATCATAGTCGCGGCAATTCCGCTCGGAGCCGCCATCTATGGAGTTTGGGGTCGGGCGGAGATGATGGGGCCTTTGCTGCTGGAACCGGTGGGACGCGCGGCGTTGTTCTTTGCCGTCGCATCATGGTTTTGCGGATTGTTCGCCATCAAAGCCATCCTGGCCAGGGCAGAGGGGCTTTGTCGATGAATGGCTATGGTATCTTGCTCGCGATACCCGCCGGGATTGCCGCTTTTGCCGCGGGATGCTTGTGGAACGACGCACTGGCCACGCGCGTTGTGAACTCGGCTGCGGCCCACCTCGAGACGCCCGTCCGTCGGGTACGCGGAATATTACGTAGAGAGAAGAAGGAGCGCCGGGATCTCGACCGTCAGGTTCTCGATTGGATGGACATGTTGTACGTCGCCGCCTGCTGTGGTCTGAACCTGCATGACGCCGTATCTCGGACCGCGCCCATGGTAGACGAAGAACTGGCGGGGGTTTTGCGGCGAGGGCTTTCTCGCTACGCCGCGGGCGATTCCCTTCTGGACGTGTTGGCCGAAGAGCTCGCCGAGGCCGGTGAAGTGGCGGGCGAGGTGGCGTGGCTCCTGCGGGATTCCGTAAGGGACGGTTTGCCTCTGGCGTCGGCGCTTTCGGACTTGCGCGGTCATCTCATGCGGAAAAGACGCGCGGACATCGGAGCGCATCTTCGCACCCTGGGATTGCGAATTACCCTGGTCACGGTCTTCCTGTTGTTTCCTCCGGCCTTCGTATTGATCGTATTGCCCAACGTTTTGGCCTTCGTTTCCATGTGAACTTGTATCGGGCTCGAAGGGAGGTAGAAGTGATGTTCGGCAAGCTTCGTCGACGTTTGTACCGGCTGATGGCCGACATCGATCGCAGGCGGCGGGGTGCGGCCACGGCGGAATATGCCCTGATACTGGCCCTGGTGGCCATAGCCCTAATCGGCAGTTTGACCAGCTTGCGTGAGGCGCTGGACAGCCAAATCACCGAGATTGTCAACGATCTACAGAGCTCGCAATGAGCGCCGACGTGTCCGCGGGAGGAGTCATCTCTCCCGCGGACACTCACCGGGAGGTGGTATATCTTGAATATCGCCGGACAGCGCGGTGCCGTCACCGCCGAATTCGCGCTGGTGAGTACGGTGCTGTTGTTGATGCTGTTGATGTGTTTGGAGCTGGGTTTGATTCTCGACGCGCAGCTCGTGGTCACGGGTGCGGCGCGGGATGGCGCTCGTCAGGCCTCGATCGACGGAGGCTGGTCGCGGGCGGTCGAGGAGCGAGTGGAGGATCTCCTGCATCTGGGTGGTCTGGAGGTGCCCGAATACGAGATCGAAGTGCAACCCCATCGGGTCGCCTACGGACGCCCGGTCAGCGTGAGGGTGGAGTATCCCTACCGGGTTCGCTCGCCCTTCCTCTACCCGATCATCGATGCGGAGATACCTCTGGCGGCCGAGGTGGTGACCCGCAGTGAACGCCTGGAAGATCGCTAGGACCCGCCGGGGTGCCGCGGCATTGTTGGTGGTGATCTGGCTGCCGGTCTTGCTCGCGGTGACCTCGCTGGCGGTGAATCTGGGGAGAATACTCGTGGACAGAAGCCGCCTCCAATCGGCCGCCGACCTGGCGGCTTTGGCCGCGGTGCAATCGGTGGACTGGGACGCACTGGCCGAGGGCGAGATCACGCTGGTTCCCGAGCTCGCGGAGATGGCGGCCCGCGACTACTCGCGCGAAAACCTGGAGCGCCTAATGGATCGAGAGGCAAAAGAGGTGCGAGTTTGGGTGATCAACGGTTCGGTCGACGACCCGGCTCCCCACCCGGTGACGGGAGATGACCTGGAATACCCGACCGTGGTCGTGCGAATTGACGTGGACCGACCCGCCTCCGTACTCGGGGCCGCGCTCGGTTCCTTCACTCTGTCCGCGGAAGCCGACGCCTCGGTTCGACCGCGGGAGTAATCGGGATATCGCGGCGCAAATATCGCGGGAAACGAGAAGGAGTTTCCGATCCGTCCGCGAACAACGAGATGGGGTAGCCCGCTATCGCGCGCTGCCCGATGGAAGACGGAAAACTTAGAGCCGGATGACGGGCGCGGGAGAGTCACATCGCAGGGGATGTGCGCCGAAGGGGTAAACTCTCAGGCTTAGGACCGCGGCCGGACGGATCTCTGGAGAGACTCGCCAGTCGAGCACCGAAGGAGCAACCCGGTTTCAATTCGGGGAATCTCTCAGGTAAAGGGGACAGAGGGCTGCCACGGGCACGCCTCGGTCCCCTTTTGTTTGGGTAATTTCGCCGCGGTCGCCCGAGGCGTGGTAAGATAAAGTGGAGGTGATTTCATGGCGGACCTAGAGAATCTCAAGAAGACGCCGTTGTTCGAAGTTCATAAGAACAGCGGCGGAAAGATCATCGACTTTGGAGGCTGGGCCCTACCCGTGCAATACGAGGGCATAATCGAAGAACATAACGCGGTACGAAATGCCGCCGGACTGTTCGACGTGTCCCACATGGGCGAGATACGGGTAACCGGTCCCGAGGCACTGGAATTCGTCGACTACCTGCTCACCAACGATCTAAAGAAGATCAAAGACGGCCGGATCATCTACAGCCCCATGTGCTATCCCGACGGAGGAACTGTGGATGACCTTCTCACCTACAGGATCTCCGAGGACGAGATGTTCCTGGTGGTAAACGCGGCCAATGCGGACAAAGATTACGAATGGGTTCTGAAGAACTCCGAGGAGTTCGACGTCGAAGTGAATGACGAGTCGCCACAATTTGCACAGCTCGCCTTGCAGGGGCCGAAATGCAACGAGATCTTGGCGAAGGTGGTCTCCTTCGACCCCAACGAAATCAAGTTCTTCCGTTTCAAAAGAGATGTCCAGGTTGCCGGGCATACCGCCCTGGTATCCCGGACGGGCTACACCGGCGAAGACGGCTTCGAGATCTACACCGACTCCGACGCCGGTCCCGAAGTCTGGAAGGCCCTCATGGAAGCCGGGGAGGAATACGGCCTCAAGCCGGCCGGTCTGGGGGCGAGGGATACCCTGCGCTTCGAGGCCACGTTGCCCCTTTACGGGCAGGAACTGAGCCCGGATATCAACCCCCTGGAGGCCAAGCTCGGTTTCGCCGTCAAGCTGGATGCCGGTGACTTCATCGGCCGGGACGCGTTGGTCAAGGCCAAGGAAGGGGGTCTCGAAAAACGCCTGGTGGGCTTCGAGATGGAGGAGCGGGGCGTTCCGAGGACCGGATATCCCATCTACGATTCCGAAGGCAGCGAGGTGGGTCACGTGAGCAGCGGCTCCTACGCACCGACGCTTGAGAAAAACGTGGGGTTGGGCTTCGTTCCGCCCGACATGATCAAGTGGGGTACGCGGTTGCAGATAGGCATCCGTAACCGTAAGCTGAATGCGGTAGTGACAAAAATTCCATTCTATAAGCGGGAGGGATAGTTGAATGTATCCAGAGGATCTGTTGTACACAGAAGACCACGAGTGGTTGAAGGTGGAAGACGGCGTCGGCACCATGGGAATTACCGATCACGCGCAGGATGAACTCGGAGACATCGTATTCGTCGAGCTCCCCGAGGAAGAAGAAGAGCTTTCCCAGGGCGATGCTTTGGGAGTCGTGGAGTCGGTTAAGGCCGTATCGGATATCTACATGCCCGTTAGCGGTACCATCGTGGAGGCCAACGAGGAAGTCCTCGACGCCCCCGAATTGGTTAATAGCGATCCCTACGGTGAGGGCTGGCTGGTCAAGATCCGCATCGAGGACGAATCCGAACTCGATGGACTCCTCAACGCGGACGATTACCAGGCGACCCTGGAATAAGTGAGAAGGGATCGGGTGATCCGATGAGATACCTGCCCAATACCGATGCGGACAGGAAAATGATGCTGGAAGCGATCGGGGTCGAATCCGTCGACGACCTCTTCGCGCCCATCCCCGAGAAGGTCAGGTTCGACCGGCCGCTAGACTTGCCGGAGGGTCTTTCGGAGATGGAGCTGGGTCGGCATATGAGCCGCCTGGCGGCGGAGAACGTCGGAGCGGAAGATGCCGTATCCTTCCTGGGTGCCGGGGTATACGATCACTACATCCCGGCCGCCGTAGATCACATGATGTCCCGCGGGGAATTCTATACCGCGTACACCCCCTATCAGCCGGAGGTCAGCCAGGGAACGTTACAGGCCATATTCGAGTTTCAGACCCTGGTCACTCAATTGACGGGCATGGACGTCGCCAACGCTTCCATGTACGACGGTTCCACGGCCATGGCCGAGGCCGCCCTGATGGCGGGGCGCATTAAGCGTAAAGGCGAACGCGTCCTGATATCCGAAACGGTACATCCGGAATACCGCGAAGTCGTCGCCACCTACATCCACAGCCTGGGCTGGGAGATGGAAGAAATACCCGCAGTCGACGGAGTTACCGATGTCGCGGCGGTGCGCGCCGCCCTGGGTGATGACGTCATCGCGGTGCTGGTGCAAAATCCCAACTTCTTCGGCATCGTCGAGCCGATGGAAGATTTCGGGTCTTTGGCGGACGATATGGGTAAGGCGCAGCTGGTCGTCGCCTGCGATCCCATATCCCTGGCAATCATGAAGGCTCCCGCCGATTACGGTGCCGATATCGTGGTAGGCGAGGGACAGCCCCTGGGCAACCCGACGAGTTACGGCGGTCCCTACCTGGGCTTTTTCGCCTCCACTCAGAAGAATATTCGCTCCATGCCGGGCCGCATCATCGGTGAGACTACCGATGTGGATGGAACCCGCGGTTACGTCATGACACTGCAGACACGAGAACAGCACATACGGAGGGAACGGGCCACTTCCAATATCTGCTCCAACGAAGCCCTTAACGCTTTGGCCGCGACCGTCTATTTGAGTCTCGTGGGAGAGAAGGGTCTTCGCGAGGTGGCGGAGCATTCCGCGCAAAAGGCTCACTACGCCGCCAGGGCGATAGCGGATCTGGACGGATACGAATTGGCCTTCGATCGTCCCTTCTTCAAAGAATTTGCGGTGCGCTGCCCGCGTCCCGCGGCCGAAATAGTCTCCGATCTCGCCTCGGAAGGTATTCTGGCCGGTGTGGATTTGGGACGTTTCGATTCCGAGATGAGTAACGTGTTACTCATAGCCGTTACCGAAAAGAGGACGAAGGAAGAGATCGACCGCCTGGTGGCGGGGCTGGAGGGATCGGCATGAACGAGGAACGTGAGGTCATGGACCAAAAGGTGGTAGAGCCCCTGATCTTCGAGCTCAGTTCTCCCGGGCGCCGGGGTTTCCGACTCGGCGAGCTGGACGTACCCGAAGAACCCCTCGAATCCCTCATCCCCCAATCGGCTCTGCGCGAGGGCGAGGTCGGCCTTCCCGAGGTGGCCGAAGTGGACACGGTAAGGCACTTCGTGAACCTCTCGCAGATGAACCACGGTGTGGACACCGGTTTCTACCCCCTGGGATCTTGCACCATGAAGTACAATCCGAAGATCAACGAGGACGTCTCCCGTCTGCCCGGCTTCGCTACGCTCCATCCCTACCAGCCGGACGAGACGGTACAGGGAGCGTTGAAACTCCTTTACGAGACGGAGAAATACCTGTGCGAAATCGCGGGTATGAAGCGAGCGACTCTGCAACCGGCGGCGGGTGCCCACGGCGAGATCACCGGCATCATGCTGATTCGCGCCTATCACGAGGACAGGGGCGAAGATCGGGCCGCTGAACTCGTGCGTCGAGCCCCCGCCGCTCCAGTGCAGCTGGCCGGCCAGGGCCCCGCCGTTGAGGGTGACGGCGGTGGTGACGTTGG
>JAWODQ010000022.1:0-22835 GCA_046483165.1 Bacillota bacterium
GGGAGCGCAAAGAAAGATGAAGGAGGTGGGGAAGGGCAGGCACCCGACACCGTCTCCGTTGGTCTCGTGGCCGATCCCGACTATTATGGAGGATCGGCTAACCTGGACTCTCTGATCGTAACCAGTTTTTCCCCCGATACGGATCCCGAAGATCTCATGCGGATGAACGTCGGACTCATTACCGAGGTGCCTCCGGGCTACGAATCGCCGGACGGCTGGAGCGCTCTGAATAGGCCCAATCTGGATCATCACGTTCTGATGTACAACCTCGCTAATCCCGTTCTCTCCGACGAAAGAGTGCGAAGAGCGATTTCGGCTGCGGTGGACAAAGAGGGCATCGTCGACCGGGTCTTTTCGGGCGACGCCGAGTTGCTTTCGGCCTGCGAGGTACCCACGACCGGGGAGAGACGCGAGGGCGAAAACCGGGAGGGTAACGTAGAACGTGGGCTTTCCCTGCTGGCGGATGCCGGGTTTCTGGCTCCGGAAGCGGGAAGTAACTCGGAATCCGAATCCGATGTGGAACTCGTCATGATAAGCGACTCCCAACCCCGACGAGTAGAGGTCTCTCGCCTCATCGCGGAACATATCGAGCTTCTGGGCATATCGGTGAATCTGGAGGTACTTGAACGTTCCGATTATTATGAGCGGATGCGGTCGGGAGATTACGACCTATCGTATTGGGTCTTGGTACCCGAACTCGTGGATCCGTTGGCCTACACGGCCAACTTCCGAAGTGACAACTACTGGAACGTGTCCCAAATATGGGACAATCCCGAAATGCGGGATCTACAGGAAAGAATCGACGAAGTGCTCGTCGGTGCCGCCGGGGTATACGATGAAGAGGAACGCATGGAACTTCTGGCGGATTTCGCGGAGATGGTTACGGAGAATCACCTCTACAGCTCCCTTTGGAATACTTCGATCAGGGGACTCATCAGGGACGAAGTGCGCGGCGTTCGGGTACCCTACGGTAACGACTTTGACCTGGATCGCGCGCATCTGACGAATCCGGATAACTGAGTGGTCACACCTCGATTTTCTTCCAGGCCCCCGAACGAAAACGCAGCGTCGCCAGGGTCGCCCGCACGAACCAGTCCGCTACCATGGCGTACCAAACGAACTCCAGACCCTTACCGAAAGTTCCCACGAATAGGGCCGCGGGGAGCAGCCTGACCATCCAGACGCTCCCGGTAGAGATGTAGAGCATGGAGCGGGTGTCGCCGGCGCCTCGCAATCCTCCCGCCATTACGAAGAACGTGGTCATGGGTATCTGTGCCAGGGCGACGATCCGCAAGAGCCTGACACCGGTGGCGACTACCCCGACGTCGTCGGTGAAAAGCCGCATCATTGGCCCCGGTATGGTTAGCATGAGGACGGCGGCGCCGGTCGCTATCAGGGTGGTGATCTTCCACGTCGCCCAGGCGCTTCGCTCCGCCATGTCGCGATCGCCCGCCCCGAGATATTGTCCCACCAGGGTGGTCGCGGCGGTGGCAAATCCGAACGCGGGCATGAACGAGATCGATTCCACGCTCACCGCCACCGTGTGAGCCGCGTAGGCCAGAGTACCCAGGCTGGAAACCACGCGCAGGAAGAATACCTGACCCACGCGGCTGACGAACTGTTCCAGGGCCGCGGGCAACCCGACCCGGACTATCCGGGAGATCATATCTCGCTCGAAAACCTGCCCCTGACGCCACAATACGCGCAGTCGCGACGGTCCCCGCGTGATCATGACCAGCAACACGATACCTCCGGCGCTGCGGGCCAGGGTACTGCCGAGGGCCGCCCCCCGTACTCCGAGGGCGGGGAAGCCGAAGGCTCCGAAGATGAAGATGTAGTTCAAAATCGGGTTCAGGAGGTTGACGCCGAGGTTGACCTTCATCGGAGTGATGGTATCCCCGGCTCCACGCAGGGCGGCGGAGATGGAAAAGGACGCCACCATGAAGATTACGCCGGGCAGCACCACCCGGACGTAGCCGATACCCAGCCGCAACACGTCGGGTTGCGGCCCCATAATGCCCACGACCAGGTGCGCATAACGGTAGGCCAGGGTGCACACCACCGTCGCCAGCAAGGTTCCGATGAAAAGCGACTGCCGAAGCGCCCGGGAGGCCTCCCGGGGGTCCCCGGCGCCGACGGCCCGCGCGACGACCGCCGTGGTTCCCACCGACAGGGCGGCGAAGAGCGAAAAAGCCAGCATCAGGGGCTGCATGCTGATACCCACGGCAGCTATGGAGGCGGCACCGAGGCGACCAACCATGGCCACATCCACCATCTGAGTTACCGTGGCCAGGATCTGTTCCGCCATCACGGGCCAGGCCAGGCGCATGACCCGCCTTTGCATCGCGGCGCCATCGGTGAGCGGTGGGGGTGGCCGCATACCCCGATTATCACCCAATTTCTCAACCCCTTCGTCGAAAGCGGGCCCGCCGGTGCCGGCTCGCGAGTCTCGCTACTATTTGCATCCTCAGCGGTATATCGTCCTACCCTGCAGATCCCGCAAAGTCATCCCGTATCTCTCGCTCGCGATATCACCCTCCGATACCGCCACCCTTCCTCCCACCAGGACCCGGGATATGCCGACCGGAGGAGCCGTGGGTTCGTCCAGGTCGGCTCTATCGGAAATGACGTTCGGATCGAAAATCACCAGGTCCGCGCGGTGTCCGCGCGCGATCGCGCCGCGGTCGGAAAGTTCGAGTCGTTCCGCCGGCAGGCCGGTCATCTTGAATATCGCCTCTTCGAGCGTCAAAAGGCCCTCTTCTCGCACGTACTTGCCCAGGACCCGGGGAAACGTGCCGTATTCGCGCGGGTGAATGGAGGAGCGGGCCGGGTCCGCCTCTGCGTCCTCCGCCGGGTTTCTAACGGTGGAATCGCTACCGATGGCGATCAGGGGGTGGCACAACGCGGTCCGGACGTCTTCTGCCGCCATTATGCCCGCCACCTTCACTTGCAACTCGTTTTCCGAAAGTAGATGGGCGACGGCTCCCGCGACATCGGTTTTCAATTCCGCGGCGATCTCACCCAGGTCCTTTCCCTCCATTTTCTCGGTTGCCGAACACCAAACCACTCCAAGCCCCGCCAGCCGTGCGGTGGCGTAGCTGGGGTTTTCTCTCCAGCCGGACCTGATACGGTCCATCCCTCGATCCGTGCGCATCAAGTCCAGCAGTTCCCCGTCGTCCTTATCCCGCAGATCCTCGGGGAGCCTGTCGCGGAGCTGGGCAACGGCGGCATATTCGTACGGGTAGACGTCACCGGCGACGTCTACTCCCATATCCAGGCCGTCCTCCACCAGGGCCAGCACCTCGTCCATGCGGCCCCAGTTGTCTTTGCCCACGACCTTTATGTGGGATATCTGCACCGGCGTTTCACAACGGATACCGAGCTCCAGGACCTCGCGAACTGCGCGATGAATGTTGGCCCATTGATCGGCCAGGTGGCAGGAATAAAGGCCGCGATGTCTTCCCAGCTCTTCGGTGAGCTCCAGTATTTCGGCGAAGCCCGCGTGGCATCCGGGTACGTAGGCGCGGCCCGTGCTCATGCCGAAGGCTCCCTCCTGCATGGCCTCTCGCAACATCCGCACCATGAGTCTCATTTCTTCCGGGCCGGGGAATCCCGTGCGGTTTCCCATAACCGCGGCTCGAATTGCGCCCTGGCCGACGAAGAGAGCCTGATTATTCCCGGGTTTGGCGTCCTCGAGTCGGTTGAGATAGTCGCCAACCCGCGAGATCTCCTCGCCCGGGGCTCTCCCCAGCCCGCGCAGGTATTCCGTCAGGGCCGACGATCCCGGCGCCACGCTGGTACCGCAATTGCCGCCTACCTCCGTGGTTACTCCCATCATCAGCGACGAGCCGGCGGCGGGATAATCCAGTATTCCCCAATCCGAGTGGGTGTGGATGTCTATGAATCCCGGGCAAACGGTTTGGCCGGAGGCATCAATTACTTCGACCGACGATCCGGAGAAGTCGGGTACATCCTCCCGCCAGATCTCCGATATTATGCCGTCGGTGATGCCGAGGCCTCCCCGGAAACCGGGATTGCCCAGGCCGTCGACGACGTTTGCGTTTCTGATAACTGTGTCGGGCATGGCTGCTCCTCTCTGGGGTGGTGTTTTCACGGTCTATCGGGCTTCTTCCTCCGATTCGATTGGCCGTACGGGGGAGAATAACCTGCCGGGGCAGGCCTAGACTTTGAGTTTTTTCCACGCACCGCGCGCGAAGCGCAGTCGGGTGAGGCCGGAACGTACGACCTGGTCGGCCACCATACCCATCCAGGCGCCCGGTACTCCCCATCCCATGACTATTCCGAATATGTACGCCATCACCAGGCGTATCACCCAGATGCCTACGGCGGTGCTTATCATTACGAAACGCGTATCTCCCGCGCCGCGCAATCCCCCGGCCATGGTGAAGCTGAGGGCGCAAAAGGGCTGTGCCAGGGCGAGTATCCGGAGGGCGGTGCCGCCCAGTCGTATCACTTCGGGATCATCGGTATAGAGATGCACCACCGAGGGACCGAAAGCGAAGAGGAGTACGCCCATCACGCTCATGGAGATCACCGCGATGCGGGCCGTGGTGAACCCGGCTCGCTCGGCCCAGGCGGGTCTCCCCGCTCCCAGGTGTTGGCCGACCAGCGTCGTGGCGGCCACTGAGAAGCCGAATCCCGGCATGATCGAAAGGGATTCCACGTTCATGGCGATCTGGTGGGCGGCCATGGCGGCGGTACCCATGCTCGCGACGGTGCGCACGAAGATCAGCTGCCCGCTGCGCATGATGACTTGCTCGATGGCGGCGGGAAATCCCACGCCGACGATCCTCCTGACGACGGCCAAATCGAGTCCGTCGAGCACGCGTCCCTTCCAGCTTAGGACCGTCCGATTTCTGCTGATGGCCCAGCCGAGTAGGGCGACGCTCACCACCCTGCTGGCGACGGTGCCCACCGCGGCACCCATGACCTCCAGGCGCGGAAAACCGAAGGCTCCGAAAATCAGGAGATAGTTCAAAGCCACGTTGAGGACGTTGGCGACCGCGCGGACGAGCATGGGCGTCCTGGTGTCGCCGGCGCCCCGTAGGGCCGCTATCAGTATTATGGTCAGGGCGGTGAAGGTGAGGCCGCTGACCACCACGCGAAAATATCCCAGCGACTGGGTGTAGACTTCGGGCTCCGCTCCCATGAAGGTGATTACCGCCGGGCTGATGGCGAAGAAGAGAATGGACGCCGCCACTCCCATCACGAGGGCGAGCAGGACCGATTGACGAAGTACCGCTCCCGCGGAGGATTCATCGCCGGCGCCTATCATTCGCGCCACGATGGCGGTGGTCCCAACCGCGAGGGCCTGGAAGACGGCCATTATGAAAAAGGACGGTTGATTGGCGATCCCTACCGCCGCTATGGCGGCGGCGCCGAGACGCCCCACCATGAGCATATCGATGATCTGAGTGATGGTCATGAGAAGCATTTCCGTTATCGCCGGCCAGGCGAGATTGAAGATGCCCCGGCGTATGAGGGAATCGTCGGGTGGCAATTCGCTCATGTTCCGGGGTACCGGGATGGGTCGCCCGGCGGGGGAGGGACGTGGGAAACCGCGGCGAGACTTCGATTTCCTGCCTCCGACGTCTCCCATCGCCGCGCCTCCCGTTAAATGATGAGCCAATTCTAGCACCGCGATTTGGGGACGTCCATCCCTACGGGAAACGAGATTTTCGCAGTTAAGTGGTGCGAGGACGATCTTGCGATATAATCCTACATAGGCACGATAACTATCAGCGGCGTCATCCGTAGTTCGGGAGGGTTGATTTCCCGAAGCGGCGAATGGAGTTCGCAAAGGGAGCCGAAGCGACGGGGGAGGGGATGTAAGATTGAAGCCCATCGGGATCGCCACGATAGGTCAGTCTCCCCGCGATGACGTGGTGCCCCAGATGAGAGCGATCTGGGGAGAGGACATACCCGTACTGGAGCGCGGGGGATTGGACGATCTGGGGGAATCGGAGTTGGAGGACCTCGAATCCGAGACGGACTCCGTTCTCGTGTCTCGATTGCGGGATGGCTCCGAGATTCGCATGGACGCCGCCAGGGGCGAGGAGATGCTCCACGGAGCCGTGAAGCATCTCGCGGAGGCGGGTGCGGATCCGATCCTGGTTCTTTGTACCGGAGCCCGTCCAGCTCCCGTTACCGGTCGCCGGGTGATATGGCCACGAGAACTGTTTCCGCGGCTAGTTCGCGGTCTCAGTGCCGGCCCCATCGGCGTGATGGTGCCGGATCCGAGACAGGAAATGGCGGCGGGGGAATTGTTCGGACAATGTGGCCCCGAGATCGTTACCGCGAGCGCTTCTCCCTACAGTTTTTCCCAGGATAGGGATGCTTTTCGCAATGTCGCGCGTTTCTTTGCACGACATCATGTAGAAGTGATAGCTATGAACTGTATGGGTTACCACGGGGAGATGGCCGCGTATATCGAGGAGGAATCCGGCGTGGCGGCGATACCGGCATCGGTAGCGGTCGCCCACGCCGCCGCACTTCTTGTAGGTTTACCGGATGGCAGAAGACGGGAGGAATAGACTTTGACGGATCTTGGTAGGGAACGAAGGATTGCGATGATGGAGGAGCTCACGCAGGCACCGGGAGTGCCCGGATATGAGGGTGCCGTCGCGGATCTGATGAGCGAGTGGTTGAAAGATGTGGCCACGCCGAGTTATGACGGACTCGGGAGCGTCATGTTCGAGCTGCCGGGGCGATCGGATAAACCGAGGATAATGCTGGCGGGACACATGGACGAGGTAGGCTTCATGGTTTCCCGCATAAACCCCGAGGGCTTTCTCAAGTTTCAGACGCTCGGTGGCTGGTGGGATCAGGTGCTTTTGGGCCATCGAGTCGTGGTTAAGTCCTCCAACGGGGATTTCGTGGGGATAATCGGTTCGAAACCCCCGCACATACTCGATTCCAAAGAGCGCGATAAAGTGGTCAAGATCAAAGACATGTTCATCGACGTGGGCGCCAAAGATGAAGAGGACGCCCGGGATAACATGGGCATTCGCGTGGGAGATCCCATCGTACCCTTCAGTCCCTTCGGGCGCATGGGAGACGGAGACCTGCTGGTAAGCAAGGCGTGGGACGATCGCGTCGGATGTGCACTCATAGTGGATCTATTCCACAGGTTGAGCGATGGAGATTTCCCCGGCACCCTGGTCGGGGTCGGGACCACCCAGGAGGAGATCGGCCTGAGAGGTGCCCACACCAGCGTGGAGATGGTGCGTCCCGACGTCGGTGTGGCCCTGGAGGTCAGCATTGCGGGTGACGTCCCGGGAGGGGATAAGGATAAGGCCGGCGACGAGCTCCGCAAGGGTCCCTCGCTTTTGGTCTACGATCGCAGCATGGTTCCCAATCTACCGTTCCGAGATCTCGTGATGGATCTCGCCGAGCAAAGCGATATCCCGCTTCAGGCGTCCGTGATGAGTGGTGGGGCGACCGATGCAGGGAAAATCCACATGCACGCCGGTGGGGTACCCAGCGTGGTATTGGGAGTGCCGACGCGATACATACACGCACAGGCCGGCCTGATGGCCCTGGAGGATTACGAATACACCCTGGATCTCCTGACCCAACTGATCCGGGAATTGGACGCCGAAACGGTGGCGGGTTTTACCCGTTGACGGGCCCGGGCCCGCACTGGCGGGTACGGGTAATCGCAAGGAAGGAGAATCGTGATGGAAGGTAAGATGAAGGCATTGGTTAAGACGGAACGCGCGCCGGGATTGACGTTGCAGGAGGTGGACATACCCGACGTGGGCCCGAATGATGCCCTGGTCAAGGTGGCCGCGACATCCATTTGTGGTACGGATTACCACATATATTCCTGGGACGAGTGGTCCCAGGGGCGAATCAATCCACCCCTGATCGCGGGCCACGAGTTCGCCGGCGAAGTGGTCGAGGTCGGTGAAAACGTCGCGGCAGTTAAGCCGGGGGACATGGTATCGGCGGAAACCCACATAGTATGCCACACCTGTCATCAATGTCGCCTGGGTGAATTCCACACCTGCGTCAACACGACGATAATCGGGGTGGATATCGACGGTTGTTTCGCCGAGTACATATCCATTCCCGCCGAGAACCTCTGGATCAACGACCCGGACCTGGATCCCGCGATAGCATCGGCCCAGGAACCGCTGGGCAACGCAGTGCATACGTCCCTCGATGGTGAGGTGGCGGCCCAAAACGTCGCGGTTACCGGAGCCGGTCCCATCGGGCTGATGGCCATCCCTGTACTCAAGAAGTGTGGGGCACAAAACGTCTTCGTGACGGAGATAAGCCCCTACCGCTTGAATCTGGCGAAGGAACTCGGGGCGGATATCGCCATCAACCCGGCCCAGGAGGATCCGGTGCCGATTATCCTCGAGGCGACCGGCGGTATCGGCGTCGACCGAGTGTTGGAGATGTCCGGCAGCCCCAAGGCGGTCAACCAGGGTCTGGCGATGATACGTCCGGGAGGTCACATGAGTGTGCTGGGCGTGCCCTCCGGCAGCGAGGTTACTTTGGACATGGCCAACGGAATCGTGTTCCCCCACGTGCGCGTCCAGGGTATCGCCGGACGCGAGATATGGAGAACCTGGGCCCAGACCGCAGGACTCCTGGCTGCGGGTCTGGATATCGAGCCAATTCTCACCCACAGGATGCCTCTGGAGGAGTTCGAGCGGGGAATGGAACTGATGGGATCCGGAGAATGCGGCAAAGTAGTCCTGATTCCCTGAGGTGATATTTGCCCGCGGGGGATGCTTCGGATAGTATTCACTACGATTCCGAACTATCCCCCGGAGGTGTCTCCAGTTGATAAAGATAAAGGGTACTCCCGAGGGTCTCCAGATGATCATCGACCCCGAGCTAATAGACAGGGGTGAGGAGGCCCTCGAGTTTTCCGTCCGCGAACGCCTCCTGGCGGCGGGCGATTTTTTTGACGAGGCCGACCTCACCGTTCAATTGCCCATCTCCACCCTGAGTGCCGACATTTTGCAGACGATATCTCGGGCCGTCGGCGCATCGGTCTCTTTGAATCTGGTCGGGGTAATCGCGCGGGCTCCCGAGGAGGAAGAATCCTCCTCGGGGGAGGTGGAATTTCATGCCGGCAACGTGCGCAGTGGACAAACCGTGACCTCTTCGCGAACTTTGGTAATACTCGGTAACGTCAATCCGGGCGGCCGGGTGGCGGCTGTGGGAGATCTCTACGTCTCGGGAACCCTGGGCGGTTTTGCCGTCGCGGGTTCCGGGGGAGATTCCTCTCGCACGATATACGCGGGCTCGATGCGTCCCCTGCAGCTTCGCATCGCCTCGGTGATGGCCCGGGGAACGGAGTCCGGGGAGTCCTCCGGACCGGAGTGTGCCGTGGTGGAGGGAGATCGCATCTCCTCATATCCCGCCTCGGAGATCATCGGCTGACGTCGAGTTATCCGGGTATAGGCTTCACGTAATGTATGTGAAACCTTCGCGCCACTTCCGGGTTTGCGATAAGGGATGCGCGGGCGACGATCTTTCCCGCGTCCCCGGAGAGGGATTCGTCCGTCGCCACCCGATTGTCGTCCTCGATTATTCCGTGCAGGAAGAGCAGGTTGCTCTCTTTGGGCCGCGCAGAGGTGCGTGTCGGGGTCTCGCCCGAGTGACTTTCCGGTGGTGGCACGAAGACTGTGCGGTCGATACCGAGGAAGCTCGCCAGCGCGTGGGCCAGGGCGGCGAGTTCTACATCGCGAAATGCTACCGCGTCGGCCCCGCATCCCGAAAGCTGCTCGGCGAGTATCCCCGCGCACAGGTTGGTCAGCGGTACGTCCCCCCCGAGTATCGGGCGAGGGTGCCGGGGGAGCTGGTCGGGCCAGCGTACCCCCACCTCATTATCCAGCCGCTCCAGTGGAATTTCGTCTTGCTGTGCTCGTCTCCTCGAGTTCAAAGGGTAAACCCCCTCTCGGTCGATGATCTCACCCGGGACGCGAGAATCATCCGCGCCCGGGCGGACGCCGCCCGAGCATGGGACGCGATTCCGCGGTCCCGGAGATTCTCGCGATTTGAGCGTTTTCTCTGCCTCGCTATCCGGCTTATCGATATCGAGTCTCAAAAACAGTCGAGATTCTGCGCGCAAATTGCGTTGTCCCTAACTCGATTGTTCTCCGGAGAATCCCGCTATCCTCGTATTTCCACACCCGGAAATGTCGTGACATGAGAGATCCGACACTATATGCGCTCTAGGCTTCGAATACCGAAGGATTCCGGCGAGCTATGGTCGAATATGTACAATGCAATGTATCAGCACGAGCTGAGTGATTTGGAGAACATTTTCCCGCGTTACGGATGGCGACGTAGGTATAGTGAGGAGGGACGTCAATGGATTTCTCTGCCGAAGAAAAGGAAATCGCTGAAGAGTTACCCCTTACGCTGAAAGCCCAGGCGGCCGGCAATGAGGCGATAATTGAAGAGGACAGAATTACTTCCATCGAGGAGAAGAAGCTGGGCAAGTCCAAGACGACCGTCATGTTTGAGGACATGAGCAGCTGCAAGATGATCGAAGGCGACGAGGGTGTGAATTTGCTCATCAAGAAGCACATCGGTAATCAACTCAGTATCGGCCCCCTCGATAAAGATGTGGCCGCCAGAGCCCACGCGCTGGTAATGAAACTTTGGAAGGGCGAATAATCACAGGGGGAACCGGAGAGGGCATCTCCTCCCCGGTTCCTCTCCTCCATCATGGCGATTGTCTGCCCGCGCGAAGCCCATTGGGCGAAGGCGGCGGTAGGAATTGCCGTCCCACTAAAGAAAACCCTAATATGCGCGAATATTGAGAGGTGGAATTCTTGACCGTTATGGAAGCCATAAAGAGTAGACGCAGTATCAGGAGATTCGAACCCGAGCCGTTACCCCCGGAAGTAGTCGAGGAATTGCTCGAGGCGGCCCGGTGGGCGCCCAGCGCTGGGAATAGACAGCCGTGGCATTTCTACGTTGTGGGTGATGAGCGGAAAAGACGCGAGTTGGTCGAGGCCGCGGGTGGCCAGGAATTCATCGCGGAGGCCCCGATCGTGATAGTCGTATGTGCCGACGCGGAGCGTTCCGCCGAACGCTACGCGGACCGGGGTAGAAACCTTTATTGTATCCAGGATACCGCCGCCGCGATTCAAAACATTCTGCTCGCCGCCGAGGACCGAGATCTCGGTACCTGCTGGATAGGCGCCTTCGACGAAGAGGCCTGTGCGCGGGTGGTGGATGTTCCCGATAGGCATCGGCCGGTTGCCATGATACCGGTCGGCGTCAAGGCCATTCGGCCGAAGCCGACCCCGCGAAGAGATTTGGACGAGATAGTTACATATCTGTAGGAGATCTACAGGAGGAGGAGAGAATTGAAAGTATTCATAACCGCCGATATGGAAGGTGCCAGTGGCATCACCAGCACCAAACAGTGTTCGCCGAAGGAAAAAAATGAATACGAACGAGGACGAAAGTTTCTCACTGGAGATGTCAATGCTGCCATCCGTGGAGCCGTGAACGCCGGAGCCTCGGAAGTGTTGGTCAACGACAGTCACGGTCCTATGACGAACATCCTTATCGAAGATCTGGAGGAGAGTGCGCGCCTGATAAGTGGCAGCAACAAGCCGCTTTTGCAGATGCAGGGAATCGATGAAAGTTTCGACGCGGCCCTCTTCGTCGCCTATCACGCCCAGGAAGGGTCGGATCGAGGACTTCTGAACCACACCATAATGGGATCGGTAGTGCAGCGCATCCTCTGCAACGGCGAACCCGTCGGGGAGACGGCAATAAACGCGGGAATCGCGGGGTCTTTCGGGGTGCCGGTAGTCCTGTTGGCCGGAGATGCCCAGGTGGCTCGCGAGGCGAGGGAGCTAATCCCGGGCATAACCACCGTGGAAGTTAAGGATTCTTTCGATCGGCACGCCTCCAATTGCATTCCGCCGGCCCGCACAGCCGTGATGATAGAAGAGGCGGCGGAGGGAGCTCTCGCAGAAATGGGACGGGTAGAACCACTCGGGGTCGGTTCACCGGTGACCTTCGATCTCACCTTCCGATCCACTGCCTCGGCGGGAATGGCGTGCTTGTTCCCATCGGTTACGCCGAAGGGACCCAATACGGTTGAGATAGTCGACGAAGATTACGTGACAGCCTTCAAGAAGATGTGGGGTGCCCTCATCCTGGGTCGCTGTGCGGTGGGAGGGGTGCTTGAGAGTTGAGTTCCACCGCGGGATGGCCCGAAGATTTGAAGATCGCCGCCGAGGATCTCTTGGCCTCGGACGAATCCCTGGTGGTCGTGGCCGGAGGGAATATCCTTCTTAGAGGAAATGGCCCCGGTATCAAACCGATACTCGAGGCAGATGAAGTTCTCGGTGATGGCCTCATAGGATCCGCCGTCGCGGATCGCGTGGTGGGCAAGGCCGCCGCCCTCTTTTTGCGCGATGCCGGCGTGAGCGCGGTTTTCGGCGCGATACTCAGCGATCATGCCCGTGAATATCTCGAAGGAGCTGGCGTGAGAGTCGAGTCCGAAAAGAGGGTTTCGCACATAGTGAATCGCGCCGGCGACGACCTATGTCCACTGGAAAAGATAGCCGTGGAGAACGACGATCCCAACGAAGCGATGGCGAAAATTCGAGAATTTCTATCCGCGCCCTCATAGAGGGGCGTAGGAAAATGGAGGGATAACGGTGCCAAAGGGTTTCACTGGTAAAGTCTTGCGAGTCGATCTAACGAAGAATGAGACATGGATAGAGGAGCCGACGGAGTCGTGGTATCGAACGTACCTGGGCGGCAGTGCCGTCGTGGCCTATTACCTGCTCAAGGAGGTCCCCGCGGATCTGGAAGCCTTCGATCCCGAGAACAGGCTGATCTTTGCGACAGGTCCCTTCACCGGGACTCCCCTGGCGGGAAGCGGAAGGAATAGCGTCGGGGCGAAGTCGCCGTTAAATGGAGGGTTCGGCGATTCTCAGGGCGGTGGATACTGGATGGCCGAGCTCAAAAAGGCAGGGTTCGATCACATAGTGATCGCCGGTCGAGCGGAGTCGCCCGTATACCTGTGGATCAAAGACGGAGAGGCAGAAATCCGTGACGCCTCACATCTTTGGGGCAAAGAGACTCGCGAAGTCGAAGAAGGCATAAGAGAAGAGTTGGACGACGACAGAATACGGGTCACCCAGTGCGGTGTGGCCGGAGAGAATCTGGTCCGCTTCGCCTGCATAGTCAACGATCTAACCCACTTTTCCGGCCGCACGGGCATGGGAGCGGTCATGGGATCCAAGAATCTGCGCGCGGTGGCAGTTCGTGGATCGAACGCGGTGGAGTTGGATGACCGCGACGCCGTAATGCAGCTGGCCCGGAGTATGGCTACCGGAGTAAGAGAAGGCGTTCGGGGTCGGGCGACCAGTTTGAATGAACACGGTACAGCCGGGGGACTCATGGCCTTAAACGAGGGCGGAGGTCTTCCCACCCGCAACTTCCAGTTCGGCGATTTCGAAGGTGCGGAGAAGATCTCCGGTCAGACAATGACGGACACCATACTGGTCGATCGAGAAACCTGTCATGCCTGCCCCATCTTCTGCAAGCGCGTGGTTAAGACCGACGAGTACGGTGGAGCGGATCCGGTTTACGGGGGACCGGAGTACGAGACTTTGGGATCCCTGGGCTCAAACTGTGGCATCGACGATCTGGCCGCCGTGGCAAAGGGCGGCGAGATTTGCAACAAGCTGGGCCTGGATACCATCTCGGCGGGAATGACCATCAGCTTCGCGATGGAGTGTTTCGAACGCGGAATACTGTCCCGAGAGGATCTTGATGGACTGGAGTTGGAATTCGGCAACGGCGAGGCCATGGTTAAGATGGTGGAAAAGATGGCCCGCCGCGAAGGTGTCGGAGACCTCCTGGCCGAAGGTGCCGCCCGGGCCGCCCGCGCCATCGGGCCTCAGGCGCACGAGATGGCCCTGACCATCAAGGGTCAGGAGATTCCCATGCACGAACCCCGCTTCAAGCACGGGCTCGGCCTGGGTTACTCGGTTTCCCCGACGGGTGCGGATCACTGTCACAACATCCACGACACGGCATACGAGGGTAGTGCCGAGGCCGTGAGCGTTTTCGGGGTCCTGGAACCGCTCCCCATCGACGACCTCACCGGGCGCAAGGTACGGGTACTCTACTACGAGAGTAACTGGAAACACATGCTGAACTCTTCGGTATGCTGTCAATTCGTACCCTGGAGTAAGCGAGAGTACGTGGATGCCATGAGGGCCATCACGGGTTGGGACACCAGCGCATACGAGCTGGTCAAAGCCGGTGAACGCACTGCGACCCTCGCCCGGATATTCAATATGAGCTGCGGTTTCGACGACCGCGACGACGAACTCAACGACCGCTTCTTCACCGCTTTCGAGCGCGGTCCGCTCGAGGGTAAGGAAATCGATCGAAAGGTCTACAACCGGGCGCGCGTGACCTATTATCATCTGATGGGATGGGATGACTTGGGTCGACCGACTCCGAGTAGATTGGAAGAACTTGGCGTCGAATGGGTCGCCGACAGGTTGTAGGAGAATAGTTCATAGACGACGGAAGACGTAAAGAAGGGCGGGAGCTGTGTGCTCCCGCCCTTCCATTTTGCGAAACTCCCTTTTTCATACCGCCCTGAGAGCTGTAAAATGTCGAAAGAAGCTTATCTCGCGATGGAGGGAATGACGTAACGGTGCAGTGGATTGGGATAGAAACTCCGATGGGAAGGATCCTGCTCGCTTTGTCGTCGGAAGGTCTCTACCGCAGTACCCTGCCGGGTCGCGACGATCCCGACTTTCTGTCGGAGGTCGGCGAGACGCCGGAAAGTGGTGGAATCGGCGAAGATTACGTGCACTGGTTACGGAACTATTTCGCCGGTATAGATCCCGGGAAAATCCCTCCTCTCGCTCCCAGGGGTACGAAATTCGCCCGAGAGGTTCGGCGAGTGGCGGCCAACATACCGCCGGGGCAGACCATGAGTTACGGGGAAGTGGCCAGGCGGGCGAAGAGTCCGGGGGCCGCGCGCGCGGTCGGTACGGTGATGGCGCAAAACCCGTTTCCGCTGTTTGTCCCCTGTCACCGGGTGATACGTTCGGATGGAGATATCGGCCGGTTCGGGGGAGGTCGAGCGATGAAGATGAAGTTGCTCGAACTGGATAGGATCTGTAGTTTTTCGAGCTGAGTGCCGATTGCTAAAGGAAACGGGGAGTTCTCTGCCGAATAGCTGACATCTAGGGTTCAATGTGTCAGGGTTAATGTACATAGATGATCCGGCCGACCTCTCTCGTTAGGTGCGGTGATCCGCCCCAAAATCAATCACACAATCCGGAGGAGGATATAGTAATGGTTAAACTGGACAGAACCGAAAAGCGCGTGATGGAGTTGTTGCAAAAGGATGGACGCATGTCTTTTGTCGACATGGCCGAGGAGATCGGAGTTACCGAAGGCACTATCCGCCGCAAGTTCTATCGGCTGATAAATGAGGGCATTATACATATTGCCGGAGTTTCCGATCCCTTCAAGATCGGTTTCAGTTCTCCGGTCATCATCGCACTCAACGTCGAGCCGGGTAAGAGTAAGGTGGTCGCGGAGCAGATAGCGAAGCTTCGTCCCCTCCACTACGTGGGATTGGCAACGGGGAATTTCGACATCATCGTCCAGGGAGTCTTCCCCACCAACGAGGATCTGTCGCGCTTCATCCTCGAGGACCTCAGTGCCGTCGAGGGCATCCGAGAGATCAACACCTCTTTGCTCCTCCGGGTCTTCAAGCAGAGTTTCGAATGGGGTGTTGCCCTCTGACGGGAGCACGGGATGAAAACCGATCTTCAGAGACTCCTGAGATCGATCCCGCCGGTCGATGAACTACTTTCGAGCAGCGAGGGTGCCGCGCTAATAGCCCGTTATTCCCAAAACGGCGTGCGCGACGCCCTCGCCGTCGTGCTCGATCGGTATCGCGAGGCGGTCAGATCCGGGGAAACAGAGATTCCCTTCGACGAGATGGGACCCGACGAAATTTGGAAGCCGGTGCGCGATATCCTGGACCAATGGTTCGATCCCGGACCTCACAGGGTAATCAACGCCACGGGAGTGGTCTTGCATACCAACTTGGGTCGCGCTCCCCTGTCCGCCGAAGCCATTCGACGCCTGGGTGTCGTGGGTGGTGGCTATTCCAACCTGGAGTATGATTTGGAGTCCGGGAAGCGCGGGAGCCGGGGCCATTTCGCCGTCGAGGCATTGCGCCGGCTTACCGGTGCCGCTGACGCGTTAGTGGTGAACAATAATGCCGCCGCTTTGCTCTTGATCCTCAACACGTTCGCCCGAGATCGCGGGGTGATCGTATCCCGGGGAGAATTGGTGGAGATAGGGGGTTCTTTTCGAATTCCGGAAGTCCTCCGCGCGGGCGGGGCTCACCTCGTCGAGGTCGGAACCACCAACAGAACCCACCCCTCGGATTATCGCGACGCAATAGATGAAGGGGTCGGAGCTTTACTGAAAGTCCATCGGAGCAATTTCCACCTCGAGGGTTTCACCGCGGAGGTCTCGGCCGAGCAGGTCGCCGACATCGCCGGGCGGGCCGGGCTCTTGAGCATTTACGACCTCGGTAGCGGATATCTGGGCCGTAATACCATCCCCCACCTGTCGAGGGAGCCTTCCGTAATAGACGCCCTCTCGAGCGGAGTCGACCTGGTAACCTTCAGCGGCGACAAGTTGCTCGGTGGACCCCAGGCCGGCATCATCCTGGGATCCTCGGAACTCCTGGACGCCATGAGGAGCAACCAGCTTCTGCGTGCCCTCCGGGTCGATAAGATGACTACTTTAGCTCTCGTGGCTACGCTCTCGTCCTATTTGAATGAACGAGAAAAGCGAGAGATCCCCATATTGCGGATGATATGTTGTGAAGAGAAGACGTTACATGATCGCGCCGTCGGGCTGGCCGAACGACTTGACGAGATATTCCCCGGTGACGTAGAGGTGGTCGCGGGTGCCTCGCGAGTCGGTGGAGGTTCTTCGCCGGGTTTGGAGTTGCCCACACATCTGGTACGGTGTAGCCCGTCGACCGGTGATGCCGCCTCGTGGGCGGAGGGATTGCGTGGTAGCGAGCCGCCCGTGATATTGCGCGTGGCTTCGGATGCACTTTTGTTGGACCCGAGGACAATTCTGCCCGACGACGAATCCGCCCTGGTGGAAAGTTTCACTTCCGCCGCGGCTTCGATGGGAGGGGATGCGAGTGTCCGATAGAGAACAGATTCGCCTGACCAGGATGACCGATAAGGCCGGTTGAGGCTGCAAACTGGGTCCCGAGACCCTGGCGCAGGTCATGCGCCACATGGACACGGGCAACGTTTCCTCCCGAGTGCTGGTGGGGCTCGAGTTTCCCGACGACGCCGGCATCTATCGCCTGGATGAAGAAAGGGCGCTGGTCCAATCGGTGGATTTCTTCACTCCCGTGGTGGATGATCCCTCCGACTTCGGCGCCATAGCCGCATCCAACGCCCTAAGTGACCTGTACGCGATGGGGGCGGAACCACTGACTGCCCTGAATCTGGTCGCTTTCCCCGAGGAGAGACTACCCCTTTGGGTCCTCGACGAGATTCTTCGCGGCAGTGCCGCCGTACTCGAGGAAGCCGGTGTGGCATTATTGGGAGGCCATTCCATCGACGATCGAGAGCCCAAGTTTGGTCTATCCGTGACGGGCATAATTCATCCCGATCGGATAATCAGGACGGGAGGAGCCCGACCGGGAGACGCCCTGGTGCTTACCAAGCCCATAGGAACCGGAATAATCACCACGGCCCTAAAACGCGATATGACTGACCCGGAGGCAGTGCGGGTCGCCGTATCCGTCATGAAGGAGAGCAATGCCAGGGCCTCGGAAGCGGCCCGACAGGTGGGGGTCAATGCCGCGACCGACGTTACCGGGTTCGGTCTGCTCGGCCATGCCGCGGAGATGGCCGATGCATCCGCGTGCACCCTGGATATCTACTCCGAGGCCGTGCCCCTGTTGCCCGGAGCCCGAGAATTGGCTTTCCGCGATGTCTTTCCCGGCGGGAGCCGTTCCAACTTGAATTACCTCACATCGCGTGGTGCCGTCGAATTCGGCGACAACATCGAAGAACCCATCCGATTACTGTTGGCGGACGCGGTTACGAGTGGCGGTTTACTGTTATCCGTCCCGGGGATGCGCAGAGACTCCCTGCTCGCGGCGATGAAATCACGGGGTGTTCGAGGGTATCCGATCGGTCTGGTGGGTATTCGTCGAGGGGAGACCGCCATTAGAGTTTTTCATCACTCCGATTGAATATTTCTTCGCGGTCCGGGCAGGACATTTCCTTCGGATGCCGAAGTATTGTAATCGTTAAGGCATTTCCGTCCGCAGGTTTAGGGAGGTCGTGTCCCAGATGTCCGCTGACATCAGCCAGGAAAAGTTGACTCGTAGGCGTCACGAACTGAGGAAGAGGAAGCATAGCTTCGTCGAACTCATCATGCAGACCAAAAAGAGTATGTACCGGGAGCAGCTGCGCGAGAAGGCGCGGCTGAAGAATTCTCAGCCCGAAAAGGCTGCGAGTTCCTGCGATAATTGAACCGGTACTGAGTCGGTAGATTCTGGCGGGGCGGTTCCCGGGGTACTGTCGGGAATCGCCCCGGCCCTTTGTGTGGAATTCGGGTGGTAGACGTTGCAGACTTCGAGAGAAAACCCCGTGAACCTGGTACGCCGGAGACTGAATATGTGTCTTCGCGATCCGGTGGCGCCCATGGGACATCTTCACCTGGTCTCGGATCGGCATCAGTTGCGGGCGCGCCGCGCGATTTATGCCGAAATGGTCCAAGGAGATGGAAGAGGTCACCACGAGCCACCCGTGCGTATGACGGGAGGGTGGATCCGCGACCTCACGGCGCAGCACGATGTCGAGCTTCGGCGGCTGCGCGCCTGGGAGCAGAACACGCTACTTCGGATACTCGTAGATGAGATGGATCCGCCGCCCGGAGATCCCCTCGGCGATATCTGGTCCAAGGCCGGCACCGCGGCATCCCTCGCCCGTTTCGTCCGCGAGCTGCGCTCCGCCGATACCGGGTCCCCGGGACCGAGAATACCGCTCTTCGTTGCGTCCCTGATATCGGAATACGAAGAACTCCTTTCCCGCAATAATCTGGCCGACGCCTCCGAGCTTTTCGCCTCCATAATCCGACATCTCGAGGATGGGGATTCGATCCTCTGGGACGTCGTTACCGTCGAGGGTTTTTGGTATTTGGATCCTTCCCTGGTCGAATTGCTTCGCGTCGTATTTGGTCGATCTCGAGATCCGAAGCTCCTGTTGGCCCACGATCCCGCCCGACCGGATCTCTTCGGGGATGCTCAAAGGCTACGGGAGATGTTGGGAGAACTTTACGACAACACCCTCGCTTACGACCCCGACAGATCTCGGACCGCTTTGGCCCGGGGCATTTTCCATCCCTCCGGATGGGATCCTTCGGGGGGACCCGAGGTATCCGTCTTGCGGGTCGCCGACGAGGTGCACGGCTTTTCCGAACTGATTTCCCGATTGAAGGATAGGATACGTAGTGGTACCGAACCGAGCCATTGCTGTGTGGTTTTCCCCTCCGAGGCCCGGGTGCGGGCGGGGTTGCGCGAATTGTTCAGAGGTGGCGTGCCGGTGGATGGAGAGCCGACCCTACCCGTCTCGGAGACGGGGCCGGGTCGAGCGGTAGCGGCACTGTTGGAGCTGGTGGATTCGCCGAGCGCCGAGAATTTCGCTAACCTGGCTTCGGCTCCCTACATGGGCCGATGGAGCAGCTTGCTTCGACTTACGCGCTATTGTCCCCCGGAGATCGAGGGAGAGGAAGTCGTAGATCATATGGAAGCGGTCAGGCTATCCCTTGCGGAGCGCCGACGCCGCCGAGAGGAAGGCATATCCTGGGAATCGCCCGAGGCCCTCGGAAGATGGATGGACGAGATAGGTCGCATGCTCCGGGACCTGGAGAAGATCCGCGAGATTCTGGCAAGCATACCCGGGCGGGGTGCGGAGAAGATCTGTGCCGCCGTGTTGGAGGTGCTGTGTAAGCTCGGGTTGCCGGCGGAGTTGCGGGCGAGTCTCGAATCGGATGGCGGCTGGAGCGTAGATTTACTGCGCGATTTGGAGGCCTGGAACCTCCTGGAGGACGGATTGAAGGTGCGTCTCGCCGGACTCCTGTCACAGACTCGCCCGGATTGTCCTTCCAAATGGGTGTATCGTAGCCTGGGGGAGATGATGGAGGGGAGCACGGTCGTCGAGCCTGCGACGCCGGATGATTTGGCGTTGCGGCCGGAGCCCGGTCGAGGTGTGCGAGTTACCACTCCCGAGGGGATCGTCGACGAGACCTACGAATTCCTCGCCATGACCGACGTATCGGCCGGTACCTATCCGGCCCCGATCGGACCGTCCTGGATTCGCCGCCTCGGAGGAGATGTATCCTTCAACGCCGAGGAACAAAGGGAGCAGAACAGACGCTTCTATCGGGTTATCCGGGCGGCTCGCGATACCCTGCTCCTCACCTATCCCGCAAGGCGGGAGGAGGATACGCCCACCGCTTCTCCGTACCTGCAGGAGATGCTGATGGAGGCCCCGGAGGTATTTCGCGATCTGGCGGGTGAGTCGGATTCGGTCGCGGCCCCGACCTGGGAGAATCTGCGAATGAGGATCCTGCGCCTGGCGCCGGAAATCGGCCGCCGGCAACCCGAAGTTTTCGATCTCGCCGCCAGCACAATCGACTCGGGAACGACCCAGCGACGTATCGGTCCGTCTTCGCGCGATCTGCCCCGACCAGCTCCGGGAGATCTACGCCGGGCTCTCAAGGCCGAACAAGAGCGATGGGGGGCCGCTTTCGGTCGATGGGATGGCGTCCTCGGGGAGCGTGTCGCCGACGATATTTCACATCGTTTGCATTCGGCGGATCGGATTTCCGTATCCGCGCTGGATACGTATGCGCGTTGTCCCTTCAGATATTTCGCGTCCGCGATATTGCGCCTGCGCGAGGATTTCTTCCTGGAAGAAACCCTCTCGCCCATGCGCGTCGGGCAAGTTTATCATCGCGCCCTCGAGAGATATTACCGCGATTTGATTCCCCTGTTGGCGCAAGGGGACGAAGCCTCGTCCACCTTTGCCGCGCATCGAGAACGCCTGGAGACTATCCTCCGCAGTCTGATCGATCGGCTGCGGCCGGGATATCGTTGGATACCGGATCCCTGGTGGGAATCGGTCTACCGACATTCATCCCGCCGCCTGTCGGAGCTGCTGATCGCCGAAGAAGCCCGAAGGAATTCGACTCCCGGATCCGAGTTTCAACCCTACCTCCTGGAAAGGCGGTTTTCCCAGCCCCTGGGGGCGCTCACTTCCGTAGCCGGGATCGATTCGCCTCGCGACGTGGTCGTATCCGGTACCATCGACCGCATCGATATTCGCGAGAGGCCGGAAAGCGAGGCGGAAGACGAGTTCCTGGTCTTCGACTACAAGCTGGGATCGGAGCCACCGGGGCCCGCCGATGCCCGGGAGGGGATCGATTTCCAGATGCCCCTTTACCTGATGGCGACTCGCCGGGAGTTTTCCCGGGGACGACTTCTGGGCGGCGGCTACGTCAGTATAGCCGGAACTGACTGGCAAAAGGGCATATATACACCCGAGGCGGCAGACATCTTGGGTTTACCGCCGTCGCGCGCCACCGGTGATATGCCAGACCTGTTGCGCTCGGCGGCGGCGAAGATCGCAAAAGCCTGGCGGTCGATGAATTCGGGATATTTCCCGGTGCTGCCGGGCAGGGATAAGGGGTGCGATAATTGCCCCTACGCTTCCCTTTGCCGCCATTCGCGAGACAGATCCGAGGCGAAGAGAGACCGGCATTCTTCGCCGGAAGGGGGGCCACAGTGAAAGAGATCGGCACAACTCAGGGAGAAGAGATAATCCCCACCGATCCACAAAGGGAAGCCATGACCTGTCCTTTGGGCGATGTGGTGGTTACGGCGGGGCCGGGGAGCGGCAAAACCCGGGTGCTCGTGGGACGCATGGAACACCTTTTGGCCCGGGGAGTACCCCCCGAGAAGATCGCGGCGATAACCTTCACTAAACGCGCCGCGGCGGAGATGAAGGAGCGGCTGCGCGCGAGATTGGCGGAGCGCTGGGTTATGGCACGGCGAGAGGGAGATCTGGCCGACGCGCATCGCTGGAGATCTCTGGTGTGGCGGATAGAGAGTGCCTACATCGGGACGATCCACGGTTTCTGCCAGAGTATGCTGCGGGACTATCCGCAAAGTGCCGATTTGGATCCGGAGTTTGCCGTCATGGATCCGTATCGTCGCCGTCTGATAATGGACGATATCATCCGGCGCGTGGTGGAAGAGAGTCTTGCCGCCGATAGGGCCGCTTTCCTGCGGGAGGTGGTGGATCGTCGAGGTCACCGTTCGCAAAATACCCACCTCGATCTGGTACGGGGGATTTGGAATGACAGCAGGCGTTCGCCCCTCTCGTGGGATGAATTGGCCCAGATCACGGAGTTCTCATTGTGGGAGAAATACCGCCTATCGGGCGGTTCCGAAGACACCTGGATGCGCGGGGGATTGGAGGAGGGCGACGCCGATATGGTGGAGGATACAGTCGAAGACCTCCTGCAGATGCATCGACGCGGAGATGCCACCAGATCGAAGAAGTCTCCTCCCCTCATCGACGCCTTCGTGCCGCACTGGCCCCGATTGCGCGGGAACCTTCGCGGCCCCGAAGCCGAGGCGGCGCTGGAGGAGATCCTGGAGTTTCTGCCGGAAAAATACTGTCCCAAGCCCTACAAACCGCACATCCGCGCGCTGCACG
>JAWODQ010000030.1:0-21582 GCA_046483165.1 Bacillota bacterium
GCTCGAGGAGTGGGATATAGATTACCGCGTGTTCGACGAGGTTCGTCCGAACCCGCGGATAGAGGACGCCGAATCCGCCGCCGCGATGGCGATCGATGGGAATTCCGAGGTAATGGTTGCCGTCGGTGGTGGGAGTCCCATCGATGCCGCCAAGGCGGCCGCCATCGTGGCGGGCGGTGGACGAGATTTGCGAGCGTGCGAGGGCGAGGGCCGTTTGCCAGTGGCGCCGCTTCCTGTGATCGCCGTACCCACCACGGCGGGTTCTGGTTCCGAGGTGACCGGGTGGAGTATCGTCACCGACGTCGACAGAAAGCTGGGCATTTTCGGTCGTCGTCTTTTCCCGGTGTTGGCCGTCGCCGACCCGGTGCTGACCACCAGCCTTCCCCCGGGACCGACCGCGTGGGGAGGTATGGACGTGCTCACCCACGCCGTGGAGGCATACTTGAGCCGGGTGGCCAACCACTATTCGGACGCGTTGGCTTCGACTGCGGTCGGGCTGGTCTTCGCCAATCTCGAGCGAGCCGTGAACCAACCGGGGGACATGGAGGCCAGAAGCAATATGTTGCAGGCGAGCATAATGTCGGCGCTGGCGTTTTCTGCCTCCGGATTGGGGGCGGTGCACTCTGCCGCCGAGGCGGCCGGAGGAGCCTACGATCTGCCCCACGGTCAGTTGAACGGTCTTCTGTTGCCCGAGGCAGTTCGGTGTCTGGCGCCCGGGGTCGGGGAAAGGATAGAAATCCTGAGTCGTTTTGCCGGCAGTGACGGAGTCGACCTGCCCCGGAGAATTGAAAGCCTGGCAGAAAGATGCGGCCTGCCCAAAGAACTGGATGTCCTGGGGGGAGAGGGGGAGCTTCGGCGGCTCGTGGCCATCACCCAGAGAGATCAGGGATTAGGTCCCAGGAAACTCCGGTCGGATGAATTGCGACGTCTCTTCTCGAAGGTCCTCGGCGGGGGGGCGGAGTGAAACCGGCCCCCCGGTCGAGGTAGATGGCTATCTTTTCGTCAGTCTTCTTTGGTCAGGGCTTCGTGGGCTTCCTCCAGCACTTCGGGTATCTGGATGTTCTGGGGGCAGGCCTCGACGCACTGGCCACAGTCGATGCAGGAGGGGAAGCCTTTGCTGTCCCTCAGCATGTTTTGGTAGCTTCTTCGCGTCGTCTCCGCGTCGTCGTACATGGTGAGATCGTTGTAGTTTTTGAAGATCTCGGGGATCTCTACTCCCTGGGGGCAGGGCACGCAGTAGCCGCATTCGGTACAGCCGACGGCAGTCCGCTCCAGATAAACGGATCTGACGCGGTCGATCAGGGCGAGTTCTTCATCGCTTAGGGAATTCGCCCGGGCGTCCTCGAAGATCGTCAGGTTTTCCTCCAGCTGCTCCATGTTGCTCATGCCACTAAGAACGACTCCCACTTCCGGATGGTTACATACCCAGCGGAAGGCCCACTCCGCCGGGCTGCGCTCCGGGTGCATGGTTTTCCAGAGGCGTTCTACTTCCTCGGGAATCCGCCCCGCCAGTTTGCCCCCGCGTAGGGGCTCCATAACCGCGATACCCATGCCGCGTCCGGCCGCGTAGCGCATGCCCTCGACGCCGGCCTGATAATCGTAGTCCATGAAGTTCAGCTGTATCAGACAGGCGTCCCAGTCGTAGGCATCTACGATCTCTTTGAATACGGCGCGGTCGTCGTGAAAGGAAAATCCGGTGGCGCCGATGCGCCCCTCGGCGCGGGCGCGGTCCAAAAACTCCGTGATCCCGAGACTCGACACGTTGTCCCAACGCTCCCGATTGAGGGCGTGGATGAGATAGACGTCGATGAAGTCCGTATCCAGTTTCTCCATCTGTTCATTTAGGAGACGTTCGAAATCGTCCTCGGTCTCGACCAAATACGAGGGAAGTTTGGTTACCAAGTTTACCCGTTCGCGGTAGCCGTCCTTCAATGCCTTGGCCGCCAGGCGCTCACTCTCTCCTCCGTGATAACCGTAGGCGGTGTCCAGGTAGTTGACTCCGTTATCGATGGCGTGGCGAACCAGCTTTATCGCGCGGTCTTCGTCGATATCCGACGGTTCGTCGCCCGATCTGGGCAGGCGCATGAGACCAAAGCCCAAAGCGGAGACCTCGAGTCCCGTCTTTCCCAAAGTTCGATACTGCATATCAGACCTCCGGTTTCCCTTGCGCGACCTCTCTTGTGCGACGCGCTAATCAAAGATTCTCAGATTGAACTAATTCATCTTCAGCTTATACTATCCTGCGATCCGACGTACATGCGGCCGATTCACTGTCGACGAGGCACTCCACCGTGTTGCGAAGTTATCGCCGGCCCGGGGTTTGGGTATACTCGGAGGTAGGATGAGACCAAAACGTGTCGGGGCGAGAATGGCGCGCGCCCCTCGATGGGAGATCTCTTTTGAAGAGGATCATCGGATATCTGGTAGTGGCGATACTCGGCGGCCTGGTGATGGGTACCCTGGCCCTCTGGGCCGTTGGCGGGGGATTGGTAGAAAATCCCTTCGCGGGGCCCGTCGAAGTCGCGGAGGAAGAGGAAGTGGAGAGGGGACCCGAGCTCGAGGGTGCGCCGGGCATACTGTGGCCCGCCATAACCCTGGAGTGGGCGCGAGATTTACCGTCCGACGAGGCGCAAAAACCCCTTTCGGATCTGGCCGAGCGAGAAGATGCGGTCGGGTACATCGCGTCCCTGCATTTGGCGCGTACCGTGTCTTCTGCCGATTCCGAGAGGGCGGAGGACCTGTTGCGCCGGGCGCAACGGCTGTTCGAAGATCCCACGGTCACCCGTGAGCTGGCGGAACTCCTGGTCGAGATGGGCGAAATCGAGGGGGCGATCGCGGAGTACCGGCGTTTGCTCCCAGAAGAAGAGGCCATCCAGGCGATTTTGGATTTGCAGATCTCTCGGAGCACCCTGGCGACGATGCTCGGCGAGGATGGATACTACACGGCGATCCTCGATCTGTTGGAAGAACCACCGGACGAAGCCGATGGTCTCTTCCACTACGGTCGGGCCCTTTACGAGATCGGCGAGTTGGAAGAGGCGCTAGAAGTATTTCGGGATCTGGACGCCGAAGGGGATGCCCGGGGCAGCTGGTGGCTGGCCCGCACCATGGAAGCCCTGGGGCGAGTCGACTCCGCCCTCGCCGTCTATCGCGCACTGGGTTCGGAGGGGGGATATCGGGCTGGAATAATCCTCGAGGATCGCGGGCAACACCTGGAAGCGGCCGAGAGTTTCGTATCCGGGACGGAACCGGAGGCCATTTGGCGAGGAGCCAGGATATTCGACGAAGAAGGGATGAATGATGCGGCCCTCGCGGCCTACCTGCGGGTGAGCGAGATGAGCGATAGTACCCTCTGGGATGACGCCGCATACCGTGCCTTTCTCATGATGGGCGAAGATGATCCGAGAAGGGAAGAAATGCTCGATCTCCTGCGGGATCGCCCCGCCTGGATGGTACGCCTCGGTCGCGAGCCCGATCTGGAGCTGTTTCCCGAGCTGGTACCCGAAAGACCGGAGTTTCTGCTTCGCGAGGCGGCGTATCGGGAGTCGGGGCGGGGCGAACTGGCTGCCCTGGAACGCCGGATAGGAGAGCGCCACGCCGGGGCGGCGGAGATGCTTTACCTGGGATTGCAGCATCTCCAGAGGGGAGAATATGAGCGCGCGGTACGCTGGGGTTCCGAACTGGTGCGGGAGCGCCCCTGTCCCGCCGCGTATAGAGTCGCGTATCCGAAAGCCTTCGAGGATTCGGTCCTCGAGTACGCCCGGATGTACGAGGTGGATCCCTACCTCGTGTGGGCGGTGATGCGGGAGGAAAGTCGTTTTCAGCCCCAGGTGGTCTCCTGGGCCGGAGCCGTGGGTCTTATGCAAATCATGCCCGGAACTGGCCGCGATATCGCCGGGCGTCTGGGTGACAGTTTCGACGTCGCCGATCTGCGCGATGCGGAAACTAACCTGCGTTACGGTACCTGGTATCTGGGGCGTATGCTGGATGAATACGGGACCGTGGACGCGGCTTTGGCCGCATATAACGCCGGAGGAGGCAACGCCGCGAGATGGCTCGACAGTCCCCTGGGATCCGATCCGTCCACCTTTCCCACGGCGGTGACCTTCCGGGAGACGAGGCTTTACATCACTCGAGTCGCCGACTCGCGTGCCATCTACGATTGGCTTTACACAGACGGAGAGTAAAGGGAGGGTGATGGAGTTGGAAGATAGATCGGATTACCTGCGGATACCCGCGGATCGGGTGCGAGACACGGTACAGCGCATACTGGAAAGGCTAGACGTGCCGGGCGATGACGCGGCGACCGTAGCCGAGGTGTTGGTCACGGCGGATCTTCGCGGTATAGAGTCCCACGGAGTGTCCCGGCTCATTCGCTACTATGTCGAGGGCATAAGGGAAGGGAATATCAACCCGAGAAGTCAGCCGCGGATCGTACGGGAGACGGGTGCGGTCTTTTCTATGGATGGCGACAACGGCCTGGGGCATGTGGTCTGTAAGCGGGCGATGGAGCGCGCTATGGATCTCGCCGGCGAGTTCGGCGTCGGTATCGGTACCGTCGGAAACAGCAACCATTTCGGAATCGCGGGCTATTACTCCAACCTGGCCGCCGAGCGCGGCATGATCGGCCTTTGCCTCACCAACTCGCGGCCACTGGTTTTACCCACCGGTTCGAAGAAGGCCATGATCGGTACCAACCCGATAAGCGTCGCCATACCGGCGGGAGAACAGGAACCATTTCTTTTGGACATGGCGACCAGCGGAGTCCCGATCGGCAAAGTAGAAGTCAAGCGACGCCGCGGTAAGAAGGTGCCGATGGGCTGGGGCGCGGACTCCGAGGGCAGAATCACCGACGACCCGGAGAAGATAATAGACGGCGGTGGTCTATTCCCGCTCGGAGGAGCGAAAGAGACCGCCGGCTACAAGGGCTACGGTCTGGGAGCCGTGGTGGATGTGCTATGCGGAGTTCTCTCGGGCGCGTCGGTTCTGACTTCGGTGTTGGCCGGAGCCGACCCCGGCGCCTCCGGCGTGGGCCACTTCGTCGGTGCCATGCGCATCGACGCACTGATGGATCCGGACGATTTCGCCTCCCGTATGGACGGATTCATCCGCGAGTTGCGCGCGGCGCCCCTGGCCGCGGGCGAGGAAGAAGTTCTGGTGGCGGGAGATCCCGAGTGGAGACATCGAGAAGAGAACCTGCGTCTGGGGGTTTCCCTACACCGGGATGTCTGGAGCGGTATCTGCGAAGTCGCGGAGGATCTGGGTATAGAAGGCGTTTGAGCGAATCCGGTCTCAGTTCCGGGATTCGAGCTCGCCTGCGGACGGGGAGTCATATCGGGGGCTCCCCGCCCCATTGGCCTCCTCCAGGGGGAGTCGGACGGGCAACTTATCCTCGCTTATCCGGTAGTCTTCGTCGGAGAATAACTCCACACACGCCCGCACGGCGTCGGGATGGTATAATTCGTTTTCGCGGGATGTGATCTCGTCCAGGGCGACGTCGATACCCAATGCCGGGCGGTAGGGTCGATGAGAGATCATCGCCTCGACCACGTCGGCGACGACCAGGAGATGGGTTTCGGGCAGCATCTTTGATGCGGTGAGACCTCGCGGGTAACCGCTGCCGTCCATGCGCTCGTGGTGCTGGCGCACCAGCTCCGATATCGGAGCTGGCACGTTGACGTCGCGCAGGAGATCGTACCCGATGGTGGGGTGTTGGCGAACCAGGGCCAGCTCTTCTTCGTTGAGTCGAGCCGGTTTGGCCAATATCTCCGCCGGTATCCGGATCTTACCGATATCGTGAATGTAGCCGGTGACCCGGAGGATATCAATCGTTTCTTTATCCATCCGCAACTCGCTCGCCAAATCTGCCGCCAGATTGCCGACCCGCATCTGGTGTCCCGCGGTGTAGAGATCCCGCGTCTCGACGATGGAGGAGATGAGGGATATCATGTCGGCCATCGTTTTCTGCAGAGCCTCGGTTCTCCTAGCGACCCTCTCTTCTAACTCCCGACGGTATCTCTCGTTGACCTTCTCCAGCCGGTGCTTAGCATCCATCAGATGCTTAAGTTGGGTCGCCTGCCCCACCGTTTTCAATAGATCTTCGCGACGTACGGGCTTCGCCAGGTAATCGTGGGCTCCGGCTCGGACCGCTTCCACGGCGGTTTGCAGGGCGGGTTCTCCCGTGAGGAGAATGACCTGGATCCCCTCATCATATTCTTTTATGTCCTGAAGCAGTCTGGTCCCCGAGACCCGCGGCATTATTATATCGGTGATGACCACATCCAATGTCTCCGATCGGAGGATTGCCATGGCCTCCTCCGCATCTTTTGCCGCCACGGCTTCGTAGCCGTCCCGACGAAGAAACTCGGTCAGTGTAAAACGTATGCTCTTTTCGTCGTCGACCACGAGCACCTTAGTCATCGTGTTTGTCTTCCTTCCCGGATGGGATGGCTTCTTCTTCGGCTACGGGCAGGTCAAAGTGGAAGATGGTGTGACTCCCCGTGCTGGTTTCGAAATCGAGATTTTCCCCGTGATCGGCGATGATTCCGTAACTTATTGCCAGACCCAGGCCCGTTCCGCGTTCCCTCTCCTTGGTGGTGAAGAACGGTTCGAAAATGCGATCCCTAACCTCCGCGGGGATCCCGCCGCCGTAATCCTTTACGAAGACGCGGACGTGGGCGCGTCCATGGCTTTCGGCCGAGCGTGCCCAGATATGGATAATCTTGTTTTCGTGGCAACCCGGGTACCTTTCGTTTAGGGCGTCGCGGGAGTTGGTAACGAGATTCATCAGTACCTGTTGGATTTGCTGGCTGCGGCATCGCACCCGGGGTAGATTATCTGGCACGTCCACGTCGAGTTCGATTTGATCGCGACGTACGATCGTCCTGATGAGCAATAGGGTATTCGATACTATGTCTACTACCCGCGCGGGACTGCTCGCCTCGTATTCCGTGCGGGAGAATTGCAGCAGGCTCGAGGTGATTTTTGCCACCCTTTCGGCCTCGGACATTATCTCCTTCGCGTACTGGCGATCCGGATCGTCTTTGGGCATCGCATCGTGCAGTAGCTGCGCGTAATTCATGATCCCGTTTATGGGACTGTTGATCTCGTGGGCAACCCCGCCAGCCAGGGTGCCGATGGATTCCATTTTTTGTTGCTGAATCAGTCGGGTCTGCATCTTTCTTTGAGTTCGCTCCAGTCGCTTGCGCTCCGAGACGTCCCGTACGAACACCACCGCCCCGGGTTCTCCGCCGTACCTGGTGGGGACCGCAGACACCTCCACGGGCACGGGCGTCCCATCCAGTCGCAGGTAGACTTCCTCCAGGGCGGGCGCCGCGATTGATTGCTCGTTTAAGCGCCGTATTCTTTCTTCTACCACATTGCGATAGTCGGGGTGCATCCTTTCGATCACCGAATTGCCCAGGAGATCCTCCGGTTCTTCGGCGCCGAACAGTTGCATCGCCGCGTCGTTGACGAAAACGAATCGTCCGCCTGTTTGTACGAATATGGCGTCCGGAGCGCCCCAGACGAGGCTCCGAAACCTCCTTTCGCTCTCTTGTAGAGCCCGTTGATATCGCATCCGTGGGGTTACGTCGTGAATTACGGAAAGCAGGGCTTGGCGGCCATCCCAGGGTACCGGACTACTGTGAACTTCCACGTCCGCCGTAGATCCGTCGGCGCGAAGATGTCGGAAGTTGAAGTAGGCTTTTTGCGTCCGTCGGGCGCGATCGATTTCGGCGTCGATCTGCTCCTTTGTCAGCGTACTGATGTCGTAGACGGTCAGATCCTCCGAGTCAGCGCTTTCCCATCCGTAGAACTGTCGCGCCGCCGGGTTGGCTTCGAGAATTCGGCCGTCTTTTGGGTCGACGACCATCATCATGGTGTGGGTGTTATGAAAGAGGTTGGCGTAACGCTCTTCGCTCTCCCGGAGGAGTTCCACCAGGTAGTTGCGTTCGCGGCGTTGTGACATCAGGACTCCGAGCATCGTAGTGACCGGCGGATAGACTATCATCACGGGAAGGACGGTGACGCGGATTACCTCGAAGCGAACGCCAGCGGGCAGTGTCAGCAGCGCGAGCACCATGGCCACGTGCAGCGCGACACCGAAGGCGAAATACTCCTGGGTGCTCAGGTGGGCTCCACCTCGCACCCGTCTCCAGATTAACCCCAGTCCCCCGGAAACCCAGATTACCAACAGACCCGTTATCATGCCGGCACCCGCCCGATATAATCGGAAGGCGCTGGTTATTACCGCAGCGATCAGAGTCGTCACCGGGCCCATGAAGAGACCCGTGACGCCCATGAGGATGGAGCGCGCGTCTATTTGAACCCCCGGGACTACCCAAAAGGGCAAATACATTACGGCGACTCCCAGGAGGCCGATCGCCAGTCCCCGTCCGAACTCCTCGAATCTTTTGAGCGAGGCGGGCAGAGAGTATCCCAGTTCGTAGACTATCGCCAGGGCGACCAGGAGAGTTGCGTTATTGATTATGGTGAGAACTGCATTGTCCACGCAATTGTCACCTCGTCTGCACGATGAGCTACATGCTGAATTCGACAATTCGGCGTGTATACCTGCAGATTCAACTTTTCAACTCTCCGGGTAGCTGAAATTCGCCGTAATGTGCAATAATGAAGGAGTTCGGTATCGCGGAGGTAGCTTTGAGATTTGCGTTTGTTCAACGGTAACATTTGAGCCGGTAGTCTGATCTTATGCCGCGCGGGAGTGAAGAGATGAACGTGACAAGATTGTGGCGTAGAATCGTCGACAACTACATATACGTCGCGGGGGTGGGATTGGCCTCGGTTCTGATCGTACCCGAACCTTCCGTTCGCGTAGCCGTCGGATTTGCGGCGATCTTCCTCGCCGCCGCCCGGGGGTTTCGTTACGCCCTGGGATTCGGAGTCGCCGGCGTCGCGCTGTTCATGGCGGCCGGCTCCGTCCACGGATGTCCTCTGGTGGCGGAGGGCGTAAGTCTCTTGCCCATTCTCTTCGTGCTCGGAATATCCGTGTTCGTCATGGGATACGTGGTGGACGCCCACCGCAGGGCCGTGACGGATGCCGAAAGACAGAGGGGCCGAGCGTGTGAGGACGAGGAACGTCTGGGTGCTACGCTGGAGGGGATAGCCGACGCGGTGATCACCGTCGACGGATTGGGCTCCATAACATTCATGAATCCGGCGGCCGAGAAGTTGACGGGATGGGATCGATGGCGGGCCGTCGGTGCCCAACTGGAGGAAGTCTTCCATGTCGTAGACGAGGAGGCGAAGATCCGCGTGCAAGATGTGGCGCATCGCGTACTCGACGACGCCGGGCATGAAAGGCTTCCGGAAACCGTATTGCTCGTGCACCGCGATGGCCGCCAGATCCCCGTAGAACAGGCGTCGACCCCGAAGTTCGACCGCAGAGGTAAACCGTCGGGCGCGGTACTGGTTTTTCGCGACAGGACCGAGACACGGCTTCACGAAATGAAGATGGATCGGCTGGTCGAGGATCTTCGAGAGCGCAACAAGGAATTGCGCCTTCTCCACGCTGCGACCGAGCTGACGCGAGACCTGACCCTGGATATTCCCGAGGTAATGGATCGGTTGGTGGAGGAGATCACGAGGTTTCCCCGATACCCACATTTGGCCGAGGCCCGGGTCACGCTCGGGGATGTCGCGCGTGCGACCTTCGGTTTCACCGCCGGGGAACATATGATGCGAAGGGAATTCGAGACCATTTATGGCGACCGGGGCATCATAGAGGTTGGTTACCGGGAGAAGCCACCGGTGGAAGGTCCGGCATTTGTCGATGAAGAAGTGAGAGCGCTGGAATCTCTCGCCGACGTACTGCGGGCTGCGGTACAGGATCGGCGCGCGCGAGTTCGGCTCGGTGAGCGGGAGCGCTGGCTGCGAGCCACTCTCCGCGGTATCGGCGACGCCGTAATTGCCACGGATAGCGCTGGTCAGGTGGTGCTGATCAATCCCGGAGCGGAGACCTTGCTGGGCTGGGTGGAGAGGGAAGCCCGGGGACTTCCGGTGTCAGAAATACTGCGATTGGAGCGCGAGGAAGATGGAGCGTTCGTCGATGATCCCCTGCTCTTAGCGCTCAATTCGAGCAAATCCCTCACCTCCTCAGATCGGCAACTCCTCGTGACCAAGGGGGGCGAGCGTATTGCGGTAGAGTATTCGGTGGCTCCGGTGAACGATCGGGATGAGTCGAACTCCGGAGCCATAATGATACTTCGGGACGTGGAGCGTCGGCGCCGCATGGAACGACGGCTAACGGAGAGTGAAGAGAAGTTCCGTAGCTTCGTCGAGCGGGCCAACGATCTGATCGCATCTTTCGACCAAAGTGCCACCTTCCGCTACGTCTCACCTAACTGGAACGCTCACCTCGGTCACGCCGTGGGGGAGGTGGTAGATGCTCCGGCGGAAGCGTTCGTGCATCCTGCGGATTTGAAAGTCCTGTACAAAGCGATAGAGACTACCCTCGATGGGAGGGAGATGCCTCCGGGCATCGAGATCCGCCTCAGAGATACCGGAGGCGGTTGGCATTGGTACGCCGCCAGTCTCGCCAGAATAGATGGACCGGAGAGTCCTTCGTGTCTATTCATAGGTCGGGACGTGGGATCTCGAAAAGAGGCGGAGAAAGCCCTGCGGAACAGTGAGGCCCGATTCCGGCAGCTGGCCGAGGGCATAAACGAGGTGTTTTGGCTTCGTTCTTCCGAGGGCTTTTTGTACATCAACCCGGCCTTCGAAGAGGTCTGGGGGAGGAGTACGGGAGAGGCCTACGCGAATCCCGACATCTTGATGCATTCCATCCACGTCGATGACCGAGAACGGGTAGAGCGAGCGTTGAATTCCGATCGGTATTTGCTCGACGGTGGTATGGAGTTGGAATTCCGCATCCTCCGTCCCGATGGGGTGGTTCGCTGGATCTGGTATCGTACCACCCCCGTGTTCTCGGAATCCGGGGAGATCTACCGGGAGGCCGGAGTGGCCACCGACATCACCTCCACCAAAATGGCCCGCGAGGAATTACGCCGGAGAGAAAGGGAACTTTCCACGTTGCTGCAGAACACGCCCGACCTGATTACCAGGATTGACCGCGAGTTCCGAAGGCTTTACGCCAATCCCGCCATCGAGAAATTGCTGGGCATACCTCGGGAGGAATACGCGGACGGTACCAACTCCGATTTGGGAGTGGACCCGACCGTGGTAAGTGAGTGGCGCGAACATGCCCTAAAGGCCCTGCGTACCCACCGGGCGCAGGCGTTCCGCTGGCAGATCGAGACACGCTGGGGACTCAGATACTTCGATACCCGCTTGATCCCGGAATTCGGCGACGGTGGCGAGGTGGAAACCCTATTGAGCGTCTCTCGCGACATTACCGAAGCCGTCGTGGCGGAAGAGCGACTGCGCCACATGAGTATGCACGACCATCTGACGGGTATTTACAACCGCAATTTCTTCGATGCGGAATTGGAGCGGCTGGATACGGCCCGGCAGCTCCCACTGAGTATCGTCATAGTCGACCTCAATGGTCTCAAGCTCGTAAACGATGCCTTCGGACACCTCGAGGGCGACAGGCGTTTGAACGTGGTTGCGGATATCCTCAGTTCCCAATTCCGCAGCGAGGATATCGTTGCCCGATGGGGGGGCGATGAATTCGCCATCATACTCCCCGGGACTTCCCCGGAGAAAGTTGGGGAGATAGCCGAAAGGCTTCGGGTTACCCTACACCTCGATGCTCGAGATTCCCATCATCCGCTACACTTGAGTATGTCCTTCGGCCACGCAACCAAGGTTCATCCGGACGAGGACGTCCGTTCCGTGTTGCGGCGGGCCGAGGAGAACATGTATCGAAACAAGCTCACGGAAAGTGAAAGCGCGCGCAGCTCCATTCTAGCGTCACTTGAGGCTACGTTGCGCGAGACTCACCTGGAAAGTGAGGAGCACGCCCAACGACTGGCCCGTTTGGCCTCGCAGATGGGATATCGCCTGGGATTATCGGCGGATCAGATCCACGACCTCCGCATTCTGGCGCGATTGCACGATATCGGTAAGGTCGCTGTCCCGTCGGGGATGCTCCTGAAAGATGATCTTCTGACCGAAGAGGAGTGGCGCGAGATCAAGAAGCATCCCGAGGTGGGATATCGCATCGTGCGGGCGGTGCCCGATCTGGCACCGATCGCGGACGCCGTACTCTCCCATCACGAATGGTGGAATGGTGAGGGATACCCTCGTAGGCTTAAGGGAGAAGCCATTCCGCTCGCGGCCAGAATCCTGGCGGTCGTCGATGCCTACGATGTCATGACCGCGGGACGGCCCTACCGGGAGGCGATGCCCCACTCCGAGGCAGTGGCGGAGATCGACCGCAATTCGGGGATCCAGTTCGATCCCTCCATCGTATCTGCCTTTCGGCAACTATTCGATTCTCATGATGGCTGAGATCTCAACGAAACGGCGTTTTCCCGATTCTTCCCACACCTTTTGGCATGGGCGACTGTCGAAACGGCCATCCGCGGACGATTCAACCTCCGTCCGCAGGAAACCCCGATACCGCGAAGAAAGGTGAGAAAAATACTTCGGGGGGCGAAGTAGTGTCGCGTTTACCCTTTATTGTGCTCTATCGCCCGCCGCAGCGCGAGGGGAGGGCCGCCACGGTGGAAGATGGGGTGGGAGTGGGCGAGGGGCGGGACGAAAGCAATGGGTTGAGCCCCGCCGAGTTAAAGGGACTTTGGGCACTCATCATTGCCATGTTCAGCGTCAATTTCGGCGTCGGCATGATCATCCCCCTGTTGCCGATATATTCCGAGGCCATGGGTGCCAGCGGGCTGATGATCGGGTTGATCTACGGAGCCAATCCCTTCGTACGCGGTGCCAGCATGTTGACTTTCGGATCCCTCGCCGACCGCCGCGGGAAGAAAATGTTCCTGGAGCTGGGCATGACCGGTTATCTGCTCGCCGCCGTGGGATTCGTGTTCGCTTCGACCCCCATCCACCTCCTCTCTCTGCGTGTCGGGCAGGGACTCCTTTCAGCCATGATAGCCCCGGTTGCCCGGGCCTACGCCGGTCAGCTGAGCCCGGCCAGGTTCGAAGGTAGGATAATGGGCATGATCAATGCCGGCTTTTTCGCGGGTTTCGCCGCGGGACCGCTCGTCGGGGGAGTGCTGGCGGACGGCTTCGGCATGACGGCACCCTTCATGGCGATGGCGATGCTTTCGGGTGCGGCGGCGATCATGGTGTACCTTTTCGTACCCGACCAAGGGCCGGCGGCGGTGGGAAGTGGCGGGCCCAAGAGGACGGAACGCGATCGTTATTTCGAAATGATGAAAAACGATACGGTGCGGGGAATCCTCGCCATCAGGAGCTCGGTCGCCATGGGCCGGGGGATCTTTTCGGCACTACTGCCCATCTTCGCCCAGGGTATAGTGGGATTGAGTTCGGCGCAGGTGGGCCTGGTGGTTTCGGTACGGCCACTGTTGTCGGCGGTATTGCAGCCGGGATTCGGTCGCGTCGCCGACCGCCACAACCGCAAGTGGCTCGCGGTCGGAGGATTCCTCCTAGCTCCTCTGGCGTTCTTCCTGGTTCCCTGGACCTCCAATTTGGCACAGCTTCTCCTTCTGGCCTGCCTGTTGGGGTTGAGCACGGGGATATCCGTTCCGGCCGCCACCTCCATCGCCGTGGATCGAGGCCGGGAATACGGTATGGGTCGCATCATGGGCCTGGAGGGTATGTGGCAGAGTTTCGCCATGGCCATCGGCTCCACTGCGGGAGGAGCTTTCCTCGACGGATTCGGTTACTCCAACGCTTTTCGGGCGGCGGGTGCCATCGGGTTCGCCGGCATCGGGTTGTCGCTGTATTTCCTCCGAAACTACCACGATACACATCTGATCCCGAGCCCGGTGGCCGAGGACGATTGATATGCTCAATTATCCGGACGGGTAATTCTACAGATCTTTCAGCTGGGGATCAAGGATATCGCGCAGTCCCACGCCCAACAGATTGAAACCCAGAACGGTGTATACGAGAGCCAGCCCCGGAAATACGGAAATCCAGGGAGCGCGCTGGATGAAGTCCACGCCTTCGTTGAGGATCACACCCCAGTCCGGGGCGGGCGGTTGAGCGCCGAGTCCCAGGAAACTGAGCGCGGTGGTGGATAAAATGGCCATCGGCAGTGCGAGCGTCACCAGCACGATGATCGGTGACATGATATTGGGCAGGATATGTCGCGTCATTATGCCCGAGTCCGTGCGTCCGATCGCCCGCGCCGCCTCCACATACGCGGCGGATTTGACTGATTGGGTCTTGGAGCGGACTACCCGGGCCATCTGCGCCCAGCTGACCAGGGCAATGGCGATGATGACGTTGTCGAGACTCGGACCGAGCGCCATGACTATGGCCATCGCGAAAACCAGCGGGGGCATGGACCAGGTCACATCGGCCAAAAAGGAGATCACCTTATCCAGATTTCCCCCGTAATACCCGGCCAATAGTCCAAAACTAATTCCCAAAACGGCCTGGATGGATACCACTATCAGACCCACCCGCAGGGCGATGCGAGAGCCGTAGACCACCCGGCTGAACAGGCAGCGACCGTAATTGTCCGTACCGAAGGGGTATTCCGCGCTCGGAGGTCGGAAGGACTCGGACATGTTCATCTCCCTGTAGGTCCGGGGCGCGATGTTATCCGCGAAGATGGCCACCAGCACCACGCTCAGGAAAATGACCAGTCCCAGGGTGAACATGGGGTGGCGCAGCATTTTTCTCATGGTTTTCAGATCGAAATGGCCCACCGCTCAGTCCTCCCTTCGAGTGGTCTTTGTGCCTCGCCCCTGGAGCCCGAGCCCGCCGTCATGAACGGTCTTCCATTTGTTCTCGAACCCTGGGATCCAAAAAGCCAGTCATGATGTCACCGATGGTGTTGGATGTCACCGTCAGGATCGCGATGATCAATACGATGGCCTGTACCACCGGGAGATCCTGGCGCATTATCGAACGCCACAGCAGGCGACCCATCCCCGGCCAGGCGAAGACCGTTTCCACCACCACCGAGCCTCCGATCAACCAGGGCAGAGACAAAAAGAAGGTTACGGTGACGGGAATCAACGCGTTACGTAATACGTGACGAAGGATAACTCCGTACCAGGTGACGCCTTTGGCATGGGCGGTGCGGACGTAGTCCTCCCGCATTACCTCCAATATCTCGGAGCGGGTAAGCCGCATGGTCGAAGCGATGGGCGGAAGCGCCAGGGCCAAAAGCGGCAGCACGATAGATTGCGGGCCCTCGTAACCCGAAATCGGCAGAACCCGCCAGGTCACCGAGAACAATATTATGAGGAGGATGCCGAGCCAGAACTGCGGTATGGATCGAAGTACCACCGCGACGGTCACCAGGGCTTTATCCACCCAGCTGCCCCGGCGTACCGCGACGAACAGCCCCACCGTTACGCCGACGATGTACTGAAAGAACAGGGCACCCACCGCCAGTGCCAGGGTATAGGGCAACCTGGTGCCGATGAGGAAGGCCACGGACTGGTGCGTGAGAATTGAAGTCCCCATATCTCCCCGAAGCATGTTGGCGATCCAATAGAAGTACTGAACGTAAAGCGGCCGATCCAGTCCCCAGCGGGCTCGAAGTTGCTCGATGACTTCGTCGGATACCCGGGGATCGGTGATCATGCGTATGGGATCCCCGGGGATGGAATGGAGGATCAAAAACAGGACCACGGTCACCGTGATGACTGAGATCAATCCCAGCCCGAGTTTTCTGAGGCCGTAGTTCATCATACTGTAGCGATCCTCCGTTCAAATCACGTTTGCCGCCGCGAGTGCCACAACCCCGGGACGGCCGATTTTCTGGCCGTCCCGGGGTCGCCGAGTATTGGAGATTGCCTATTCGGATTTTTGCATGTCGTGGTAGTAAAGATCACCGGATACGCTGATGTGCAAACCTGTTACGTTCTCTCGGGTCGCTACGAACAGACGATCACTCCAAAGAGGCACGATGGGGATATCTTCCCAAACGCGTTCGGAGATCGCCGTCCACGCATCCATCCGTTCCTGGTCGTCGGCGATGAAGAGAACCTCGTCGAGCATCTCGTCGAGGTCGGGAGCCGACCAGGGAGCGAGGCTGGCGGAGCTGTGCAGACCGTAGTACCAGACCCCTCCGGGATCCAGCCACGACCAGTTCCGTATGATCATATCGAAGTCCGATTCGCGTATCAGTTCCCGCGTGTAGGCCGTCTCGTACTCCCGCAGCTCAACGTCCATACCGAGCTGGCTCAGCTGGTTTTGGATTATGGGTGCGGCGCGCGAGTCGATGGCGTTATCGCCCGAGAACACCAAGGTAAAGGTGAGCGTTTCTCCGTCCTTTTCCAGGATGCCCTCTGCGTTTTCTTCCCAGCCGGCATCGGCGAGAATCTCGCTCGCCATCTCGGCGTCGTGCGCCCACTGCGTGGCAAATCGCTCTTCGGCCTCGGGATCGTGGTTCAACATGGCGGGTCCTATGAGACCGTAAACGGGCTCGATTATTCCCCCGACACCTTCGGCGATCTCGTCGCGATTCAACGCCAACGCGACCGCTTCCCGTACGGCCTTATCGGTGAACGGGAAACGCTCCACGTTCATCTGCATGTGCCGGGTGTTCGAGTTGAGATACTCGTGCACGTCGACTTCGGGATCGTCCTGCAATTCCTGTAGGGATTCGCCGGGGACGTCAGCAATCATGTCCACATTGCCCGCGCGTATCTCCTGTACCCGGGTGAAGGGTTCCGGTATGAAACGCACCATTACTTCACTGAAGTGGAACGGTCCGTTGTTGTCCACGAATGGAAGGAAATCCTTGTATTCGTCATTGCGCTTTAGGAGGATGTGGGAGCCGTCGACCCATTCTTCGACGTAGTAGGGACCGCTTCCGATGGCCTTGCGATGGAACATCTCCTCGCCCAGTTCCTCCGCCTCTTCTACATCTATCGGTGCGCCGTAAGCGCTACTTAGTACCGGTAGGATGCCCGGCATCGGTTCCGACATCTTAAAGATCAGGGTATCCCCTTCGACGACCATTTCCTCCAGAGACTCGTAATCGGCGAGGTAGGGCCCGGTGACATTGTAGCGCTCGATACTCTCCTTGGCCGCTTCCGCGGTGACCGGTTTGCCATTGTGGAACTCGACCGAGGGATCGTAGGTGAAGCGCCACTCCAGACCGTCGTCGGAGACTTCGACTTCACTGGCACCCCACGGCAGGATATCTTCGTTTTCCAAACCGAGGCTCATCGGGGGCGTGAAGATTAAATGGTGTACGCCGGTCGAAGTCGTGCTGATTTGTTGTGGGTCGGTTCCCTGGATCTCCGACTGGATGGCTATGGTCAGCCGCGGTAGTTCCTCGGGTTCCGTCGTCTCTTCTTCTGGTTCCGTCGTCTCCTCTTCGGATTCTTCGGGTTCGGACTCGGGTTCTGTATCCTGAGGGCCGCACGCCGCGAGGCTAAGCGCCACGAGGGCGACCAGTAGGATTACCACCAGGGACCATTTCTTCATAGATGACATTCGTTTCGTACCCCCCTCGAAGTATCTCCCAGTTTTGCGCCGGCCCGCAAATCGCCGCGCCTTTGCATACTCTATCATATAGGTGCATAGAATGCGAAGGGCGAACTTGCCGTTCGCCTCCGGGTCGCGGTAGATTATAAATCGCGTCGCAAAAGAAATCAAGCACTATTTTCCGAAGTGAGAAATGTTACACAGGCCGTAATCGTGGCTTCGCATTATCGGGCAGAATATCAATATATATGCATATCGTAGCGGTCGCCAACGTTGGAAAGTGCCTGGCGCGAGAGGCGTGGATAGCCTGAGCTAATACTTGGGGTTCCGAATTACGATAGAATCCTGGGGAAACGCATCGCGTCGACCCAAGACGCGTTTTCGCTAGCAACCCGGAGGTGCCAATGATCCTCGCCAAACTGGATGAGAGGGTAGTCGGGCAAACACTCGGACACAATATCTATGACGATTCGGGACGCATCCTGCTGAGACGTGGAGTCACGCTTACGTCCGGCTACATGCGGCGATTGAAGGACAGGGGATACCGGAGCGTCTACGTCCGGGATGAGTTGGCTCCGGATATACGTCTCGAGGAAAGCATAGGAAGCGAGACCCGCACTCGTGCCCTGGGTGCGGTGAAAGAATTCGGGCTCCGCATGGCCTCCGGCCGCCCGTTGGACGTGAAACAGGTCGACGGAGTGGTGGAAAGGATTGTCGACGATTTGAACTCGCGCCCGGATGGAGTCATCACGCTGAGCTCCATAAAGACCGTCGACAACTACACATACGAACACAGCGTAAACGTTTGCATCCTCTCGGTCTATTTGGGCTCGACGGTGTTGGATGATGACGCCGATCTGCTGGATTTGGGCAGGGGCGCACTCCTTCACTACATCGGGAAATTGAGCGTCCCCCTCGAGATACTGCTAAAACCTTCCTCGCTGACGGAAGAAGAGTATCGCGAAGTGCAACGACATCCCGAAGTGGGCTACGGAGTACTTCGCAACATATTTCCCGAAGAGTCCGCCGGTTCTCGGATCGCCCGAGAGCATCACGAGCGAATCGATGGTTCCGGCTATCCCGAAGGAATATCCGGCGAACGGATCTGTGAATTTGGCAGGGTAGTCGCGGTGGCCGACGTGTACGACGCGATGACGAGTGATAGGGTCTATCGTGACAAGATGGCACCCCACGAAGCGATTAGACTCCTGGAAGGACCTTCGGGGGAAAACCTCGATCCCGTGATTACCGATGCATTGATCGAGAGGGTGGCCCACTCTCCCGTCGGCACCAGGCTCCTGCTCAGTACGGGAGAGTTGGCCGTCGTTTGTGCCCAGGGTGCTTCCTCGGCGCGACGCCCTCGCGTGAGAATTCTGACGGATCGGGATTGGCACCTTCTCCCTCCGCAAAGACGCAGCGAGATCGAGCTCGCCGATCGGGAAGACGTGGAAATCGCGTCCGTCCTCGAGGATTACCCCCGACGTGTGAAGGCGGCGCTGGAGTCAGTCCGATAACATCACTCCCACAGACTACTTTCCCGTGGTACCGCGCCTCCTTCCGTGAAGGAGCGGAGGGCCTCGCATCGAAACCTATCAGGTGAGGGTTACGAACCAGTTTCCAGCTTATCCGGGAGAGGCCGGGCCGACGTTTCGGGAGATTCTGTTTCCGCGCGAGGTTGCAGAGCAATTGTTATGTAGTAGTGGTTATCTTAACATTGAAATGAACACCGAAGAGAGGATGATTGTCCATGATGCAGGCAAATCGTTGCCAGATATGCGGCGAGACCTACCTGGGTGCCGAGGTGCCGGATCGTTGCCCCTTCTGTGGAGCACACAGGGATCATATCAAGCGGGCCTCCGAGTGGATCGACTACGGTGAGATCGAGCTTTCCGAACAGAGCAAGAAGGATTGCGAGAAAGCCCTGGATTTGGAGACCAACAATAAGGCGTTTTACGCCTGCGCCGCCTCCAAGGCGAAGGATCAGATTACCAGGGCATTCTTCAAACGACTCTCCAAGCAGGAGGGCGAGCACGCCGAGCTGATCGCGGAAATGATGGGCATCGAAGAGCCGGACGATCCCGATGTCGACTGTAGCGAAGATGAAGCGGAGAACATGAAAGAGGCACACGGTCGCGAATCGCGGGCAATTCGTTTCTACCAGCAGGTCGCCGGCCGCGCTCCGGAGCCGAGAATGCAGGAAGTATTTCGCGCGCTCACCGACATAGAATCCGAGCATCTTATCGTAAGCAGCGTTTATCGCTAGATCTTGTGGATTCCGCCCCGGGGAATACTCTCCGGGGCGGTTCCCGTCCAGCCTTCGGTCAATCTTGCCGCCGGAGGATAGCAACCCCGTATGCTCGGTCAAATCCGGGGCCGTAAAGATCCCTCGGGGAGGGTGGAAATGATCACGGACACTGCCGACATGATGGGACTCATCGGTTGGGGTATCCTTGCCGCGGCGATTTACTTTCTGGCCGGTCGGCTCGCCGCCAGAATAACGGCTCGGCTCAAATCGCAGCCGCCCGAGCGAGTTATCGGCCCCCTAACGGACCACGTGCTGCTGCGGTTTTTCGACCGGATATTGCGACTAGTGCGAGGGGGCGTTTGGGTCGGGTACGGGTTGATCGTGTTGCGCGCTTTCGACGTTTCCTCGAGTTTGGTGGACTCCGCCATCGCTTCTCTCGGCTCCGCTTACGAGTTTCTAAGGGCCATCTTCACTCGAACGCTCTTCACTTTGGGACAGCAGGATATCAGCCTCAGTTTCCTCGTGACTCTCATTTTCATACTCATCGGCGTTTTCCTGGGTGCCACAGCGGTGCGCAGGGGAATACGTCGCCACCTGCTCAGTCGTCTGGGCCTGGACCTCGGGGTGCAGGAAGCCCTGGCCACGGCGACAGGTTATGTCTTCTTGCTGCTGGGTGGCCTGATTGCCCTGGATCTCGTCGGGCTCGATTTAAGCACGCTGGCCGTCATCGCCGGAGCGCTGAGCATCGGGATCGGATTCGGCCTGCAAAACATCGCCAACAACTTCATATCCGGCCTGATACTCTTGGCGGAGAGACCCATCAAGGTGGGGGACCGCATAGAGGTGGGTGGTGTCCACGGGGAAGTTACGCGGATCTCGGCCCGCAGTACCAGCGTTCGCACCAACGACAACATCGACATCATCGTCCCCAACTCGGAGCTAATATCCGGCCGGGTCACCAACTGGAGCCAGCGGGACCGGCGCATACGATTCCGCGTACCCGTGGACGTCGCCTACGGAACCGACGTGGAGCTGGCCATGAAATCGATGGAGGAGGCCGGGGCCGAGATCCCCGAGGTCTTGAAGAATCCGGCGCCGGCCGCCCGCTTTTTGGCTTTCGGCGAGAGTGGTTTGGAGTTGGAACTTCGGGTATGGACGGTGAAACGGTTACATACCCGGGGTCGGCTGATCAGTGATATCAATTGTGCCATCTACCGTAAGTTTGCCGAAAACGACATTTCCGTACCGTTTCCCCAAAGAGATATTCACGTAAAGTCGTGGCCGGATCCCGGGGACTCATTCCTCCAAGCGGATCCAAATACCCCCGATGATGCCGGCGACGATGTTATAAACTAGGGCGGTCAGTGCCGCCATCATGCCCGCCAGTACTCCAGCCAGCAGGCCTCCCAAAAGCCCCGCCGTGGGACCTCCCAGGGGAAAGCCGCCCCGCGTGCTCGCTATCAGGCCTCCCAAAAGCCCCAACACCATGCCTATCAGGGCATACGCGGCAGCGATCACCTTGAAGACTGAACCGGGAGAGATACGCCGGATTTCCATATTCGACACCTCCAAGAATTGATCTTCACGACTCAATCCTACCGTTTATCTCGATCCCGGGCGATACCCCTTGTGAATGAAGACCGCGCCGTCTAGCATAGATTTTGGACGGATACCGGCACCAAATGAGTCGGTAGTCCACGGAACGGAGGAGGTCGCTCGTGAGGACTGCAATGATCTCCATGATGGTACTATTGGTGGCCTTAGTCTCGGTTGGCTGCGGCGATTCCCTCATGGCGGATCATGAGGAGTTTCGA
>JAWODQ010000063.1:0-21478 GCA_046483165.1 Bacillota bacterium
GCGTTGGGCGCACATTTTTGGGATGCCTCCGGTAGAGAGATCGTCGGTGGTCCGAGGGAATTTCGCCGGATTGTTGGCGTCGATTTCGGTGACTACGCCCGTCGCTGGCGCGAAGGGATGTCGCTTGGGATCATGTCCGACGTCAATAATCCCCTCGTGGGACCGCGGGGCGCGGCGGCCGTTTTCGGACCACAAAAGGGAGCCACTGCCTCGGATGTCGTCGTGTTGGAGAAATCGCTCGTAACCCTGGGTGGCGTGTTGTCGGAGAGGGTCGGGCGGGACGTTACGAAACTGCCCGGGGCCGGAGCTGCGGGCGGCATGGGCGCCATGCTCGTGGCCATGTTGGGTGCCCGGCTTCTGCCCGGATCGGATATGGCCCTGGACATCGTCGATTTCGAGGCTCTCGCCTCGGACTGTGATCTGGTAATCACCGGGGAAGGCCGGCTGGATTCTCAAACAATCGGTGGAAAACTCCCCGTCACCGTCGCGCGGCGGGCGCGGAGATTGGGCGTGCCGACGGCAGTTCTGCCCGGCTTCGTTGAAGCCGGCTCCGAGGAAGAACTGAGCCGAGAGTTCGACTGGATAGTCCCGTGTTTTGACGGTCGCCCGAAAAGAGATCCCGATTTGCGGGAGGCCGAACGCGCCCTTTTCGCCGCAACCAGGCAACTGGCAACATATTTGGAGCACGGTTGAAGGTAAATCATGGGGGAGGGATTTTTTGTCCGCGAAGCCTAAGGTCTTCGTAACCCGCAAACTGCCAGCCGCCGGAATAGAAATCCTCGAAAATCGCGCTGATGTAGAGGTGTGGCCCGATCGCCTGCCGCCGTCTCCCGAGAAGCTGCGATCCTCGGTTCGCGACGCCGAAGGTCTACTTTGTCTGCTGACGGATCAAATAGACGAAGCCGTCCTCGATGCTGCTCCCAATCTTTCGGTGATAGCTAACTATGCCGTGGGCTACGACAACATCGATGTCAGGGCGGCTACCTCTCGAGGAATCTGGGTTACCAACACGCCGGAAGTGTTGACGGAGACCACGGCGGATTTCGCCTTCGCCCTGATCCTCGCCACGGCGCGCCGCGTGGTGGAGGCAGATCGCGCCACGAGAACCGGAAAGTGGCTGACCTGGGAACCGACGTATATGCTGGGTGTGGACGTCAGTCGCGCGACTTTGGGGATCGTGGGAATGGGGCGTATAGGGACTGCCGTCGCCCGCAGGGCCGAGGGGTTTTCTATGCGCATCCTTTATACCGATACCGAGCGGGATGAACGCATCGAGTCGGAAGTGGGCGCCGAATACGTGGATTTGGATAGTCTGTTGGTTTCTTCGGACTTCGTCACCCTACACGTCCCGCTTACCGCCGAGACCAGGGGCATGATGGGCGCGTCGGAGTTTCGCCGCATGAAATCCGGGGCCATACTCATAAACACCGCCCGCGGCGAGCTGGTGCAGGGGGAAGCGCTCGTGGGGGCACTGGAGGGGGGAGACCTGGCCGCGGCCGGTCTGGATGTCTATTCGCGGGAACCCCTGCCCACGGATCATCCCCTGACCTCTTTGGAGAATGTGGTGCTCGCCCCGCATCTCGGCAGTGCCACGGTGGAAGCACGTACGGCCATGGCGGAGCTGGCGGCTCAAAACGTAATCGCGGTACTCGAGGGGAAGGAACCCCGGACTCCGGTGAATTCGCCCAAAGGCTGGCGCTAATGGCTACCCATGGCAGATGATAGCCCGTGAGGCTATAGGAGACCAACCCTCCGAATCGTATTCCATATCGAGTGGCCGATTGGATAACGATTGGGAGGGTTCTCCTTGGAAGAGCTCGGAGGCCGGTTGCGTCGCTACCGCGAAAGGGCCGGTTTGAGCATCTACGATGTAGAGAAAATGGTGGGGAAGCATTTCACCACCATCAGCAAGTATGAGCGAGGAGAACGTCAGCCCAGCGTACGAATGTTGCGGGAGCTGGCGGAGATATACGAGGTACCCGTCGGCCGAATCGTGGCCGACGTGGAGGAATCCACGGATCTGGTCTCCGAGGAAGTGATCGTCGCCGCCCGCCTCCTGGAGAGAAGACCGGACCTGATGGAGCTGCTGCCGGAACTCGAGTGCCTGGATCCCGTTCAAATTGACGCCCTCCACGCTTTTCTCCGTTCCATCACCGAACGATAGCCCGGGATTAGTGATCCTCTCCACCCCTTGCGTGGGCCTTCGGCTCGCCATAAAGTGGTGGTAGCCGGGAGAGGTAGATGCCTTTCCCAAAGTGGAGGTGAGATCGGTGCAGACACGTCTTTATCGTTCCCGCAAACACCGCGTCATCGGCGGAGTTTGTGGGGGATTGGCGGAATACTTCAACACGGATCCGGTCGCAATCCGGCTGGCCTGGCTCTTCTTGGTGCTGGTAGGAGGTACGGGAGTCCTCCTTTACATTTTGGCCTGGATCATTATGCCCGATGAAAAAGCGGTGAGGGGGCAAGCGACCACTTCGACGACCCAGGCCCCGCCCGAATCCGAAGTTACTACGGCGCAGGCGGGGGAATCCCAGGAGGGGACGGTCGCCAAAGAGACTGCCGAGCCAGAGTACCACGATACCCGTGGAAGAACCCGCATCGGCGGGGCGATATTGATCGCGGCCGGAGCATATTTCCTCATCGACCGTTTAGTGTATTTTGATTTGTCGGCCTGGTGGCCGGTACTGTTGATAGTCGCTGGGGTTGCCCTCCTGGTATCCAGCAAAGACTCCTCTCCGCCCGCGAAGGACAACGCCTCGCCCGCGTCCGCATCTCGGACGTCTCTCGATTCTGCGACGACCGATGATTCCGATGGAGCAGAGGATTCTCCAAAGGTGGACGGCGAGGACGAGGACGATTTGCCTCGACAGTAGCGATGGCGAGACACCCGAGGTGATGGATACAGTGATTATCGGGGAGATGTGAGTGCTTTGGACGGCGTTAGTTTCGTAATTATCACCGGGCTATCGGGAGCGGGCAAGAGCGTTGCCCTTAGGGCGATGGAGGATTTGGGCTACTTTTGCATAGATAATCTTCCCCCGGCACTGATTCCGCGCTTCGCGCAGTTGCTCGGGGCCCCCGAGAACCTGGTGGATCGCGTAGCCCTGGTCATAGATGTGCGGGGCGGCGCCTTTTTCCACCGGATTCGAGAATCCCTCGCCGAGATAGAGGGAGACGTTGCGGTACTCTTCCTGGAGGCGGATGATGCCACTCTCATCCGGCGTTTCAAGGAGACGAGGCGGCGTCACCCGCTGGGTTCCGAGGGAAGTATTTCCGAGGTTTTGCACCGCGAGCGCACTCTCCTGTATGACCTCCGGGGCCGGGCGACCCACGTGATAGATACCTCCGAGATGCATCCCGGCGATCTCCGCAAACGGGTATTTCAACTTTTCAGCGCGGGAGATCATAGACCGGGTCCCTACGTATCGGTGGTGTCCTTCGGTTTCAAAAACGGCATTCCAACCGATGCCGATCTGGTCTTCGACGTGAGATTCCTGCCAAATCCCCATTACGACGAAGATCTGCGGCCTCTCACCGGTCTCGACGAGCGGGTTCGAGACTTCGTCGACTCTTCACCTCTCACGAGGGAGTTCTTTGGGCGGCTGCTGGGGTTTTTGGATTTCCTCATTCCGCACTATCGGGCGGAGGGGAAGACGCAACTGGTGGTTGCACTGGGTTGCACCGGTGGTCGGCATAGATCGGTGGTGCTCGCGCGGATGCTGGGTGATCATCTACGGACGCGCTCTCTGTCGGTCACCGTGGAGCATCGCGGAATAGATGTCTCCGACGCCGGGCCACGAAACTCTGAGAACGAGATGGATGAAAGACATTGACGAGACGTCGTACCGGTCTCGGGAGAGAACTGGCTCCCTTCTCTCGACGCGTGAAAGATGAGCTCGCACAAATTCCCCTGCCTCGCGATCGGGATCTTGCCGCCGCGGAGTTGAGGGGACTTTTTTGTCGTGCGCAGCACGTGCAGGGGGAGGGGGATGAGCCTTCCGTGCAGTGTACTACCACGCATCCGGGAGTGGCCCGGAGGCTTCTCAATTTGGCCCGGCGCGTCCTCGGGATCGGTGGCACATTACGGACGGGAAAGAGCAATCGCTTCGGTCGCCGCCTGATTTTCAATATCTTTCTTCCCGACACATCCTTCGAGCGGGTGCCCTTTGTGAAAGACTCGACGGGCGAGCGGGTCGAAATCCATCGAGCGTACCTTCGGGGAGTATTTCTCGCGGGTGGATCGATAAACGATCCGCGCTCCGGTTACCACCTCGAGCTCCGGTGTGGTTCGAGTGGGATAGGTAGATGCGTCGCCGGGTCCTTGCGGGAGGCGGGCATCGAGGGTGCGAACCGGCGCGGCGACAGGGTGTATTTGAAGGACGCAGAATCGATCGCGGATTTCTTGCGGCTGGTCGGTAGTGCCCGGTCGCTTCTGCGGTTCGAAGACATCCGCGTCATGCGAGAGGTGAGAAATCGCGTGAATCGACGGGTGAATTTCGAGACTGCTAATGTGAATAAATCCGTGGAGGCGGCTATCAGGCAGATAGGGGATCTACAGCGTCTGAGCCCGGATCTGATGGACCGGCTTTCGGGGAGGACTCGGGAGATGCTGAGACTTCGGATGGAACACCCGGAAGCCAGTCTGGGGGAGATCGGGGAGATGGCCGATCCGCCGGTGACGAAATCTACGGTGCAATATCATTTCCGAAAGATGCGCAACCTGGTAAACGATGATGAGGAATGATGGGGACGTCGGCTTTCCCCTTCGGATGATGGCCGTATCGACGCGATTGCCGCAGGAGCCGGCCGGAATATGTCGAAGTTTCGAGAGAACTTAAAGCACGTCTGCATGGAGCACATCGCTCGCCCGGATCTGCGTAAGACGGGGAGAGGGGGCAGAATCATCGACAGAAGTATCCCCGACGTGACGATCAGCCGGCTTCCGGCCTATCTCCGCGTCCTTCACGAGCTGCAAAATGAGGGAGAAAGCATAGTGTCCTCCTCGCGGATGGGAGAATTGACGGGATTCTCATCGGAACAAATCCGCAAGGATCTCGCGTATTTTGGAGCCTTTGGCACCCGAGGGCTCGGGTATAATGTGGAACTCCTGGAGGACAGGATCAGGGGAATCCTGGGCCTCGACCGTCCGGTTCACCTGGCGATAGTCGGTTGTGGAAATATCGGTCAGGCCCTGGTGCGCTACAGCCGCCAGGAGCACCGACATCTAGATATAAGATACCTATTCGACGTGCGAGAGGATCTGGTGGGTAAGAGTATCGCCGGCCTGGAGATTCTTCACGCGGATCGCATGGAACGGATCATATCCGAAAATGACGTACGCCTCGCCGTGGTGGCCGTTCCGGATACTGCGGCCCGTGAAGTAGCTGACAGGCTCGTCAGCGCGGGAGTGCGGGCCATTTTGAATTTCGCCCCCATACATCTCCCGGTACCGGATGACGTCGTGGTGAGGACGGTAGATTTGACCTCGGAACTGGAGAGTCTGGCCTATTATGCTCGCGACGACCATCCCCACGAGGACGGAGGGTAATCGCTTGGGTACGGTTTGGGATAGATTGGTTTTCCACATAGAGACCATGACGCTACTCGATGTCCTGGTAGCGTTTGTGGATGTCGTGCTCATAGCGTACATAATCTATCGCATCATCCTCCTGATACGCGGTACCCGGGCAATTCACCTCGTGCAGGGTCTCGCGATCCTGCTCACGGCGACGGTAGTGAGCGGATGGCTCAGCCTTTCTGCGATCAATTGGCTTTTAGAGCAGGTGCAACTTTCGCTTCTGGTGGCCATACCGATAGTCTTTCAGCCGGAGCTGCGCAGGGCCCTGGAACAGGTCGGGCGAGGGCGCCTGTTCGGACCGGGTATTTCGGTTTTGGAGCGTCCCGACCTCGACCAGCTAATCCAGGATCTAAGCCGAGCAATGAGGACCATGTCGCGCAATAAGGTCGGGGCGCTAATAGTCTTGGAGCGAGAAACTGGCCTGGAAGATCTGGCCGAGACCGGAATCAGGATAGATGGGCGCGTCTCGGCCGAGTTCCTGGTGAACATCTTCATCCCAAACACCCCCCTTCACGATGGCGCCGTGATAATTCGGGGGAACAGGGTCGTGGCGGCGGCATGCTTTCTGCCCCTCACGGAAGCGGAAGTGGATCCCAAGATGGGGGGACGGCACAGGGCGGCTTTGGGTATAACGGAACAAACGGACGCGGTGGTCCTGGTGGTTTCAGAGGAGAACGGGGCCATATCCTTAGCCCGCGCAGGCAAATTAATACGGAATCTCGACGAGGAGACGGTGCGAGAGATGCTGTCCGAGTTGCTGGTCAGTAGCGAGAAGAGTTCTATTCTTTCCCATTTCAGCCCCTCGGGGGGCGATGTCGGTGAATAAACTGCTGTTCAACGATCGCTTCGTGCTCATATTCTCAGTGTTCGTGGCGCTGGTGCTCTGGATACAGGTCACAAGCGGCAGCGCTCGCGAAGTTCAGCGTACGTTCACGGGTATTCCCCTGGGCTGGCGAGAAATCTCCGAGGGACTCGCCGTGTTGGAAATGGAACCGTCGCAGGTGGACGTGACTCTGCGGGCAGATCGGGAAATAATGCGGGATTTGACCAGAGATGACTTCGTCGCCACCATCAGTCTCGCCGGTGCGGAGCCGGGTGCGGCCAACTATTTCGTTACGGTCTCAGTACCTCGGGGGGTACAGCTGGTGCAGGTGACTCCCCAGACCGTTACCGTGGACATCGAAGAGTCCGTCGAAGAGGTCTTTTCGGTTTCGGTAGATCTTCGCGGAGATCCCGCGACGGATCTCGCCGAGCCTTCGGCGGATCCGGCCCGAGTTGTCGTGGAAGGTCCCTCGAGCCGCGTCTCGGCCGTTTCTCGGGTCGTGGCCGCTGTGACCGTGGACGACCTGGATAGCGAATTGAGAGAGCAGGTGGTCTGCTCCCCGGTGGATATTAACGGGGAGACCGTCAGAGGCGTCTTCATTACGCCGAGGCAGATCGATGTCGTCGTTCCGCTCGAGGCGACCCGAGCGTCGCGAACTCTGGAGGTAAGACCCACCGTCTTCGGTGATCTTCCCGAGAATCTGGTTTTGCGTGAGATAGTTGCGGATCCCGACGTCGCCGAGGTTACCGGCCCCGAATCCGAGGTAGAGGAGCTTGAGTACCTGGTTACCACCCCGGTGGATCTAAGTGAGATCGATTTCGAAGAGCTCGTCGATGGATGGCGAGAAGAGATGGGTATCGAAGATGAACCGGAGTCGCCGGAAGAGGAGACGGCCGAGGAAGGGGAGGACGCGGAAGCTCAACCCACCGAACCCGGACCCGGAGACTTTCTGTTTCACGAGGTTACCGCCTCGGTGAATTTACCGGGGAACGTGGATTCTCGAGAAATTCACCTGGATCCCGAGGAAGTATTGCTGGAGCTGAAATTGCAAATCATAGATCCCGATTGAACTCATTCATTCGGGAGGTTGCGAAAGGGGAGTCATCCCTTGTCACCTTCACTTTTTGGAACCGACGGAGTTCGCGGTGTCGCCAACTCGGAACTCACGCCAAAACTGGCCTTTGATCTCGTTCGTGCGGCCACCGGTTTCTTCCTCGAAAACCGAGGAGACGACGATTCCCGCCCGCGTATAGTCATGGGTCGTGATACGCGTCGTTCCGGGGACATGATCGGTGCGGCGGCGTCATCCGCCGCGATGTCCTGCGGTGTAGATGTCATCGATATGGGCGTGGTTCCTACTCCGGCGGTCGCCCACGCCACCGCGGGCTGCGAGGCCAACGTGGCCGGGGTGGTAGTTTCCGCCAGTCACAACCCCTCCGAGTACAATGGGATCAAGTTTTTCGATGCCGGAGGTTACAAACTGACTCCCGACGATGAAGAAAGGATAGAACAATCCATGGGTGAAGTCGGCCTGGCGCCGCGGGGATCCGCTTTGGGGAGATTGCGACGAGGGGATCGCGAAGTGTGGGAATACCTGGAGCACCTCACCTCCTCGCTGGGCCTCGATGGGAATTCCCTGAAGGGATTCAAGGTGGCGATGGATTGTGCCAACGGAGCCGGTTATAGGCTGGGCCCGGCCGCCTTCCGGTCCGCCGGAGCCTCGGTGACCCCGATATTTGACCGACCCGACGGGGACAACATCAACGTCGAATGTGGTTCGACCAAACCGGAATCTTTGATCGGTATGATGACGGCGGGGGACTACGATGTGGGATTTGCTCTCGACGGAGATGCCGATCGGTTGGTCGCCGTAAGCCCCCTCGGAGAGGTGCTCGACGGTGACGATCTCCTCTACATAATCGCCCGGGATATGGCCGAGGAAGGTGAACTCGCCAACGATACCGTCGTGGTCACCATGATAAACAACCTGGGTCTCGGTGCGTGCCTCGAACCCCTGGGCGTCGAGACGGTACAGTGCCCCGTGGGAGATAGAGAGATAATGCTGAAGATGCGCGAGACGGGGGCCAATCTGGGCGGCGAAATATCCGGGCACATCGTGCTCGGTCACTGCGCCACTACCGGCGACGGCATTCTGTCCGCCTTGACGATAGCGCGTGCCCAGCTGAATCGGGGTCGAGGTATCGAGGAAATGGTGGCGGACTTTACGAAATATCCGCAAATCGTGGAGAATGTGCCGGTAAGTGATCGCGAGGGTTTGGCGGACGATGAGACCATCGAAGAGGCCATCTCCCGGGCACGAAACCGACTGGGGGAAAGTGGCCGAATCATAGTCAGGGCCTCCGGCACGGAGCCGGTGGTCAGGATACTGGTAGAGGGTCCGGACAGGGAGATGATAGAAGGCATAGCGGGTAATCTGGCCGACATAGTTTCAAAACGTCTCGGTTGAACATGGAAACGGGGATGCTCGACCCTGGATGGATGGCTGAACGGTTAAGCGCCCGAACCCGCCCGACGGAGGGCGGGTTGACGAGGTTTGGAGTTTATCGAATCTTTCGGCGGATGCTCCACGGCTGGGATCGGTCGTGACCGTGACCTCAAATCTCGGAGGTAACTCCGGGGACAAAGGGTTACGGATGATCCGACGGGTCGTCACATCCTCCTTTCACCATTTGCTCTCCTTCGGAAGGGGGAAATATCTTGTGTGGAATCGTAGGATATATCGGTCATAGGTGTGCTACCGAAGTAATAATGGAGGGGCTTAGACGGTTAGAGTACCGGGGTTATGACTCTGCCGGGTTGGCGCTGGTTCCTCGCGATGGTGGTGCCATCTGGGTTCTGAAACGCGAGGGGGATATTGCGAGCGGACTCGAGGTGGGCTTGGAGGAGAAGCCGCCCCCGGAATCGAGTGCCGGGATAGGCCACACGCGCTGGGCGACGCACGGACGCCCCAACGACGTCAACGCCCACCCCCATACGGACTGCCGCGATGAACTGGCGGTGGTACACAATGGGATAATCGAAAACTATTTCGAACTGGGGCATCAACTCCGTGAGGAAGGCCACAGATTCAAATCCGACGTCGACACCGAGGTCATACCGCATCTCGTGGAACGCTACCGGGATTCGGGAATGGATCTGCTGCCGGCCACAATGGAGGCGACGCATTACCTCAGGGGTGCGTACGCCCTGGCAGTTTTGGAAGCGGGTCGCGGCGAGGAAGAAGAAGTCCTGGTTGGAGTTAGGCGCGAGAGCCCGCTCATAATCGGAGTCGGAGACGGAGAAAACTTCCTGGCCTCGGATATTGCGGCACTCCTTCCCTACACTCGCGATGTGGTGATTTTGGAAAACGGCGACTTCGCCCTGCTAACGCGGGAGGGTTTCGAGGTATTCGATGAGTCGGGCCGAGCCGTATCGCGAGAGGTGGAACGGGTTGACTGGGATGCGGACGCCGCGGAAAAGGGCGGGCATCCCCATTTCATGATCAAAGAAATCCTGGAACAACCCGCCGCGTGGATCGCCGCACTCCAGGGTCGTGTAGGAGAGGGATCCGCAAATCTTCCGGAACTTCAAAGTAGTTCGGCCATGGTCCGGGATATTACCAAAGTCCACCTCGTCGGATGCGGTACCTCCTACCACGCGGCCGTGGCGGCAAGATCGCAGTTTGAACGTTTCCTCGGAGTACCGGCGAGGGCGGAAATCGGCTCCGAGTTCCGCTACGCCCGCCCCCTGATCGACGAGAATACGCTGGTGGTATTCGTCAGCCAATCCGGAGAGACGGCGGACACTCTTGCCTGTCTCGATATTGCCCGGGCGTCGGGAGCTACCACGATCGGGGTAACCAACGTTGTCGGTTCCTCGTTGTCCAGGGGAGTTGACGATGTGGTATTTACCCGGGCGGGGCCGGAAATATCCGTCGCGTCGACCAAGACCTATACTACCCAATTGCTTATCCTGGATCTCATCGCCTGTCATCTCGGCATGCTCCGGGAGTTGGGCGAAGGGGCGCAAGCGGAGGTCGACTCTCTTTTGAGGGCGGCTCCGGATCTTCCCGGGATGGGTGAGAGCCTCCTTGCGGATCAAGAAGCCGTGATCAGGGTCGCGAAATACCTGGCCGCGTGGGAGGATGCATTTTACATCGGGCGAGGACTGGACTACGCCGCCGCGATGGAGGGACAACTCAAGCTGAAGGAGATATCCTACATTCACGCCGAAGCTTATGCGGCGGGAGAACTGAAACACGGTACCATCGCTCTCATCGAAGAAAACGTTCCGGTCGTCGCCATATGTACCCAGGATCATTTGAGGGACAAGGTGACCTCCAACGTCGAGGCGGTAAGGGCACGAGGAGGCTGGATCTGCCTCGTGACCGACCGGCCGGATGAAGGATCCGTGGGAATCGCCGACGAAGTCATAACTCTCCCACGGACCGCAGAGGCCCTCACTCCGGTACTGGTGGGACTCGCCCTGCAGCTTCTGGCCTATCACGCCGCCGTGATGCGGGGATGTCCGGTGGACAAGCCCCGTAACCTCGCCAAGAGCGTGACGGTCGAGTGATGTATCGTGGCTGACAGGATTCTCGGTTTGGGAACGGATATCACCGAGGTAGCGCGGATAAAGAGAGCCATCGGACGCCACGGGGAGTCCTTTCTCCGCCGAGTTTACACCCCCGGGGAGTTGAAGTACGCTGGGGATGGTAACGATCGTCATCGCCGATTGGCCGGCCGATGGGCGGCGAAGGAGGCGGTACGGAAAATCCTCGGGGCAAAACTCGAGGGCGTCTCCTGGACAGATGTAGAGATCCTGCCCGGGGAATCGGGAGAACCCGTCGTTCGGCTCCAGGGGGAAACCGGGCGTATAGTTGACGAAATGGGAGGTAGCCGGATCCACCTCAGTTTGAGCCACTCCGGCGGCATGGTAATCGCCGTCGCGTTGTTGGTCGCTCGGGAGGATTTTCGGGCCGAAGGGAGGACTTTCCATCATGGAAGATGATTTCCGCTACGTGCTGACTTCCGAACAAATGAAGATTGCGGATCAGACCGCGATCCGAGAACGAGGGATTCCGGGAATCGACCTCATGGAAGCCGCCGCACGAGGAGTCGTACGGGAAGTTTTGCACCTGCGCCAGCGGGGTGAAGAAGTCGCGGTCCTGGTCGGACCGGGCAACAACGGTGGAGATGGTATCGCGGTAGCGCGAATGCTCCATCTTCGCGGCATCCCGGTACGGGTACTCAGCACCGTCGATCTTTCTTCCATGAAGGGAGAAGCCGCCGAGATGGTGCGCCGTCTTGCGGTCCATCGCGTCGCGGTGGATTCGCTTATCGACGACGAGGGTGAGCTCGACGAATCCATTCTGACAGAAGTACTCGGCCGCGTATCCGTCGCGGTGGATGCCCTGCTGGGGACCGGGATCGAGGGTTCTTTGCGCCATCCCTACGACCAAATCATCGCCGCGGTGAATCGCGCCCCCTGTCGGGTGGTCTCCGTCGACGTGCCCAGCGGCTGTGACGCGGACTCCGGCATGGGTTTACCGGTCTCGGTCATGGCCGACGTTACCGTTACTTTCGGTGCTCCCAAACCGGGGATACTGCTCGAACCGGGCAATCTCGCCGCGGGGCGCGTCGTCTTACGAGATATCGGCCTACCCCGGGACATTTTGCGCGAAGCCTGGAGCGTAGGGGTATCCCGATTGATTTGGACTCACTCCCGATTGGTGCGCGGCTATCTTCCCGAGAGGTCGGCGGTGGGACACAAGGGCACCTTCGGCCACCTGACGGTGGTGGGAGGCTCCCGGGGTTTCACCGGTGCCCCCACCATGACGGCGGAAGCGGCGCTGAGGACGGGAGCGGGGACCGTAACTTGCGTACTCCCCGACGAGGTTCAGGATATCGTGGCCGGGAAATTAACCGAGGCGATGACGGTCGGGCTTCCCACGATGGATGGAGACATCCTCGTGGAGGAGGCGGCGGACATTCTCGAGGGGTTGCTCGGCAGCTCCGATGCGCTCGCCATCGGACCCGGGCTCGGGCGCGGTGAGGGCGCCCGGGAAATGGTGCTGTCGCTTCTCGAGGAACTGGGTGACAGGAGTTCGCCACCCGTGGTGATAGATGCCGATGCGATCAACGCACTGGCCCCGGACCCCGGCGTCATTCGCACTTTCGGCCTGGAAGGCAGAATCGTCCTCACGCCACATCCGGGAGAGATGGCGCGGTTGGTCGACGAGCACGTAAATACCATTACCGAAGATAGGGCCGGCTGGGCGAGGCGGACCGCCGTGCTGACCGGCGGTGTGGTCTTGCTCAAAGGTGCTCCCGCCGTGGTGGCGTCGCCCGGTGGCACCGTGGCGGTGAATTCGACCGGAAACGTGGGGTTGGCGACCGGCGGCTCCGGCGATGTGCTGACGGGTATAGTGGCCGCCCTGCTGGCTGAGGGCGCCCCACCCTGGCGGGCCGCGGTTACTGCATGTCACGTTCACGGCCGAGCCGCGGACATTGCGGTCAAAGATATCCATCCGAGGAGCCTACTGCCGAGGGACGTCACGGGATACCTGTCCGAGGCCTTTGTCGAATTGGAGAGCGAAGGACTGCGAGCTCCGGGGGAGTGAGACGGGACATTGGCGGGTTTTGATCGGGGATTGAGACCAAACTGGCTGGAGATTCACCTCGATACTTTGCGAGATAACGTCGCGGCCATCAGGGAACACCTCGACCGAAGAGGTGGTCGAAGATCCCGGATCGCCGCAGTGGTGAAGGCCGAGGGTTACGGGCACGGCGCCATTCCAATAGCCCGCACTGCATTGAAAGCCGGTGCAGATTCCCTCGCGGTGGCCATTGCCGACGAGGGAATTGCGTTGAGGAAGGAAGGTTTCGACGTACCCATACTGGTTTTGGGATGGACACCTCCGGAGATGATGGAGGCGGCGGTCGATGGAGATCTCACGCTCACCATATTCTCCCTCGACGACGCGCGAGTCCTCTCGGAGGTAGCCCAAAGGACCGCCGCAACCGTCCCCGTTCACATCAAGATTGATACCGGTATGTCGCGTTTGGGATTTCCCCCGGTACCGGCGGCGGTCGACGACATAGTGGCCATAGCCTCCATGAATGGTATCGAGCTGGAGGGCATGTTTACCCATTTTGCCGTGGCGGACGAGGATCACGTCTTCACCAGGAAGCAGATACGACATTACCTCCGGATGCAAAACATGCTTTCCGCGAGGGGTTTGCGCATTCCGATAAGACATCTTTGCAACAGCGCCGCGGTACTCGATTTTCCCGACGTCGCCTTCGATATGGTCAGGCCCGGATTAGTTATGTATGGAGTCTACCCCTCTCCGAGTGTGAGCCGCAGCGTTCCCGTGAGACAATTCATGACCTGGAAGACGCGGATATCCCAGATCCGCGACATTCGCCCCGGCGATTCGGTGGGATACGGACGAACTTACCTGGCCGCGGAACCCGTCCGCGTCGCCACTTTACCCGTGGGGTATGCCGACGGCTTCTCCCGATCCCTCTCCGGAGGAGTGGGCGAGGTGTTGATCCGGGGTCGTCGTTGCCCCGTGATAGGAAGGGTATGTATGGATCAAGCCATGGTCGCCCTGACGGATGCGATCGCCCCCGACGTCGGTGAAGAAGTGGTCCTGATGGGATCCATGGGAGGGGAGACCATAGATGTAGACGAAATGGCTCGCAGGCGCGAGACTATAGCTCACGAGGTGTTCACCGGAATAGGGCCTCGCGTACCTAGGATTCTCTTCGAAGGGGGACGCGCGGTCGCCCGTGCGAAACTGCTCGACTACGGCGCTACCCTTCTCGAACGTGGAGGGATGGATAGATGAGTGAGGGCAGGCAGATAAACCTGGAGCTCGCCAAAGAGTTGATCGACGAAATGGACGATTTGGCTCGATCCCTGGATCTGACGCGCGACGAACTCGTCTCCGACGTCATGTCCTCATACCTTAGAGCGCGTAAGCACTACGATCTTCGCGAGTCGCTCCGATCCGGCTACGAAAACATGGGCGAGTTGAACCTGAGCATCGCGGAATACATGTTGCCTTTGGAGAACGAGGGTTCGGATGTGCACATGCAGCAGTTGCTGGGGGGAGGAGACTTTGCGGGTTGTTAGGGGCGACATTTTCTTCGCCGATCTCAGCCCGGTCGTCGGTTCTGAGCAGGGTGGGGTGCGCCCGGTACTCGTCATTCAAAACGACGTAGGCAATAAGTTCAGCCCGACGGTTATCGTTGCCGCGATCACCTCGCGAATCACCAAGTCCCAGCTCCCAATTCACGTGGAGTTGACCGTGGAAGATCACAACCTCGATCGCGATTCCGTGGTGCTCCTCGAACAGATCCGTACCATCGACAAGCGACGTTTGAAAGAGAAAGTTGCCCACGTGGGTCCCGAGACTATGAAACGAATCGATCGGGCCCTGATGATCAGTTTGGGCTTGACCGAGGTTTAGGTGGAAGGGAGAATCGAGCGATCATGCTGATTTCCGAACTGCCCCGCAGGAAGCTGGCCACCCTACCCACTCCACTCGAGTTCCTACCTCGCTTCACCGACAATCTGGGAGGTCCGGAGATCTGGATCAAGCGCGATGATCTAACCGCCCTGGGCCTGGGCGGCAACAAGGCGAGAAAACTGGAGTTTTTGGTCGGCGACGCCCTGGCGAGCGGTTGCGACGCGCTGATCACCACCGGAGGTGTGCAATCCAATCACGCCAGGATGACTGCCGCGGCCGCTGCCACCGTCGGTATGAAGTGCACCCTGGTTCTCACCGGCGAGGAACCCGCCTTCGCGGCCGGGAATCTCTTTTTGGACCTGCTCTTCGGGGCGGAGACGGTTTTTTGTGGCGATAGCGAGGCCGAAGAGACCATGGAGTCGGTTGCCGGTCAGATGCGCCAGGAAGGTTTGAATCCCTACATCATCCCCCTCGGCGGATCCGTCCCGGTGGGGACGGTGGGCTATATCCTCGGAGGCCTGGAGCTTTTGAACCAGGTCGTGGAGACGGGTCTCGACTTCCATAGGCTCTTCGTCGCGTCGGGTTCCGCCGGTACCACCGCCGGTTTGGCCATGGCTCTTTCTACCATGCAGGCACCGGTACGGCTGCATTCCATCAGCGTCAGCAGAAACGCCGATGAACTTTTCGAAATGACGGCCGATCTCATTCACGAGACGGCGGAGTTCCTGGGATGGAACGTCGGCGATACCCTCGATCGATTGATCGTGCACGACGAGTATGTCGGCGCGGGATACGCGATCCCCACGCGGGAAGGGGTCGGCGCCATAAGAACCCTCGCTCTCGAAGAGGCCATCGTGACCGATCCAACTTATACCGGTAAAGCCCTGGCCGGCATGGTGGACATGATCGAAGACGGAGAGATTGCCCCGGATGAACGGGTGATATTCCTGCACACCGGTGGTTTTCCGGCCAACTTCGCGCATCCGGAGGTTCTCTTGGATCGCATTGGAGAGTGATAACGGGTGAGGATAGGGATAACGGCATCTTTGAACTACGATAGCCTCGCAATTGCCGTCCCGAGAGATTACGTAGAGGCGGTCCGCGGTGCCGGGGGTGTGCCCTGGATTGTGCCTCCCTTTTCGTTAACCGGGAACGTGCCGGAGCCCTCGAATTACCTCGACGGTCTGGACGGATTGCTCCTCAGCGGCGGGGTGGATCTGGATCCCGCCCGCTTCGGCGAGGAACCGCTGCCGGGACTGGGCTCTGTGAGTCCCGAGCGGGACGAACTCGAGCTGGCCCTGACCCGTCGCGCCCTCAAAAAGGACATCCCCATTTTGGCCATCTGCCGCGGTGTTCAGGTTCTAAACGTCGCCGCGGGTGGCTCCCTCTATCAGGACATAGAGTCTCAGGTCGGAGGTGCCCTGGGCCACCGCCAGAAGGCTCCCCGGTGGCATCCCACCCACACCGTCTCATTGAGCCGTGACGCGCGGCTCGCGGAAATACTCGGATCTTCCAGGATAGGTGTCAACAGTCTTCACCACCAGGCCGTGCGGGAACTGGGCAACGGCATGGTGGTCGCCGGCCGGGCACCGGACGGGATAGTGGAAGCGATAGAGTGTCCCGAGGCCGGTTTCGTCGTGGGTGTCCAGTGGCATCCGGAGAATATGGTGAGCACATCTTTGCCCATGCAGAACTTATTCGAGGCCTTCGTGGAAGCCGCCCGACGTAGATCTCGAGGTCTTTCGTGACGGGCTCCCCCGATCCACGACCGCGGGCCCGAGAGGCTGGATTGATTATCCCGGGTATGAAGACGGGTCGGCTGAACGCGATAACGGACGTGCCCGGAGTGCGCGTGGGACACTGTACGTTGTGGCACGGCGAAGGTAGGTTGCGGGAAGGTCGTGGCCCGGTCAGGACCGGTTGTACGGCGGTGATTCCCGGGCCCGGGAATATCTTCCGCGCCAAATTCCCCGCCGGCCTGCACGTCCTCAACGGTTTCGGAAAACCGATGGGGTTAAACCAGATAGCCGAGTTGGGAGAGTTGGAAACACCCATACTGCTGACCGGTACCATGAGCGTGGCTCGCGCGGGCGATGCGCTGCTCGATTACATGCTCCGGCAAAACCCGGACGCCGGTCGCGATACCGGAACCATCAACGCCGTCGTTTTGGAGTGCAACGACAGCCATCTTAACGACATCCGCGGTCGGCACGTGGATTCCGCCTCGGTATTCGAAGCGCTGGAAAATGCCTCCGACGGACCCGTGCAGGAGGGAGTCATCGGGGCGGGGGCGGGGATGAGATGCTACGGCCATAAAGGTGGTATAGGTACTTCCTCGCGGATGGCCAGGATTCCCAGGGGAGCCGGGGACGAGGAACTCTGGGAGGGCGAGGATCGCTACGTCGTGGGAGCCCTCGTCCTGACGAACTTCGGCACCTGGGAAGATTTCCGCGCGGCCGGAGTTCCGGTCGGTAGCATGTTGCCGGCGCCGGACGTATGCCCTCCCGAAGACGATGGATCCGTGGTGGTGATCCTCGCCACCGACGCGCCATTGGACGCACGACAGCTCGGGCGTTTGGCCCACAGGGGAGCCCTGGGATTGGGGAGAACCGGTTCGGTGGGGGGTAACGGAAGTGGCGATTTCATCCTGGCTTTTTCTACCGCATCAAGGATCGCTCATACGCCCGGAGGATATCGTGCAGATCGTCCCGTGTTTATGGACGGACATCCCGGGATCAATGTCTTGTTCCGCGCCGCGGTAGAAAGTACGGAAGAGGCCGTGCTGAACAGTCTGTTTGTGGCGGACGATGTGGTGGGACGGGACGGAAACTTCGTCCCGGGATTGCCGGTGAACGAAGTTGTCGGCATTGTCGGGTCAATATTCGAGGGGAGAGATGGATTTTGAATGAGCGGTCCGAGCAACTGGTGGAGGTAACCCGGGGGGCTCTGGTGGAGTGCGTACATCGAGGTTCTCTGGCCGTCGTAGATCGAGCGGGAAGTCTGCTCGCTTACGTCGGGGATCCCGAGCTGGTTACCTTCATGAGATCGGCGGCCAAGCCGCTTCAGGCACTTCTGATCGTGGAAAGCGGCGCCGCGGACGCATTTGGTTTGACCGATGCGGAGCTGGCCGTAGCGTGCGGATCGCATAGCGGGCAAAAGGAGCACGTAGAAGCCGTTTTGAGCTTATTGAACAAGGCCGGGGTCGATCCGAGATGGCTCGATTGTGGAGTGCATCCGCCGATCGATCGCGAGGCCAGGAAGTCTCTTTATGAGGCGGGTGAAAAACCCTGGGAGGTGCACTGCAACTGTTCCGGCAAACACGCCGGGATGCTCGCCGTGTGCAGTCATCTCGGGCTGGAGTTAGAAGACTATCGTAAACCCGAGCATCCCCTGCAGGAGATGATCCGAAGAGTGGTCGCCGATGTGGCGTCCCTTCCCGCCGACGATGTGATACTGGCGCCGGACGGCTGCGGGGTTGTGGTTCACGGTCTACCGCTGATGAATATGGCTTACGCCTTTGCGCGCCTCGCGACGGGGGAAGGTTTATCTGCGGAACGCCAGGAATCTGCTGGACGCATTAGATCTGCCATGCGTGACAATCCGTTGTTGGTCGCCGGTAATGGTAGAGTCTGTACCGCAATAAACGGTTTGAATTCCTCCAGGTTCGTCGCAAAGAGCGGAGCCGCGGGTGTCTACTGCCTCGGTGATTCCCGCGAAGGCATCGGGATGGCTGTCAAGATTGACGATGGCAACGGGCGACCCGCGGGGATGTCGGCGGTGGAGGCCGCGAGGCAGATGGGTCTTTTGGATCGAGAAGACGAGGAAGTCCTGGAGGAATTCCGCAGTGTGGTGAATACCAATCTGGCCGGGGAGAATGTGGGGCACGTCGAGCCTACTTTCGTTCTTCGCGAAGGGCGAATCGCCACAGAAAGGAGCGATCAGTCGTGAGAATCTACATATCCGCCGATCTCGAGGGAATTAGTGGTGTCGTTCACGGGGACCAGGTGGGAGCTAGCGGCCCGGATTACCGGCGTACCAGGAAACTATTGACCCGGGAGGTCAATGCGGCCGTCGCCGGGGCCGTCGACGCGGGTGCCTCGGAAGTGGTGGTCAATGATGGTCACGGTGGCATGAGGAATGTGCTCATAGAGGAGATAGATCGGCGCGCGAGGCTGTTGACCGGCGCGCCGAAACTCATGGGACAGATGGAAGGTATAGATAGTGAGGGAGGTTTTGCCGGGCTTGCGTTGATCGGTTATCACGCCCGGGCGGGAACCCAGGGGGTTCTCAACCACACTATATCGGGAGCCGTCGTATCTCGATTGGTCCTCAACGGCGTCGAGGTGGGAGAGGCAGGAATGAGTGCGGCCATCGCGGCACACTACGGCATACCGCTGGTATTCGTGAGCGGTGACGGGGCTGTATGCCGCGAGGTAAACGAGCTGTATCCGGACGCTATTACGGTGGCCGTGAAGGAGGACGCGGGGCGTTACGCCGCCCTATCCCTGCCCACCGAAGTGGCGCAGGAGGTCATCCGTCAGGGCATGGCAGATGCGGTGCGCGCCGCGGCCGCCGGCGATATTCCGGCTCCGACCGCCCAAAGCCCCGCCACGGTAGAATTGACCACGAAGGATACGGCCATGGCGGACCTGGCCGGCCTATTGCCGGGTTCGGTGCGGAAGGATTCACTGTGCCTCGAGTACACCGCAGACGACGTTCCCGCCGCGTATCGCGCGCTGAGGGCGATGATATACCTGGCTTCCTGCTCCAACCGTTAACCCATTCGAAACGGAGGAGATACAGTTGCGCAATTCATCTGAAGTGCAACTCGGTGGTATCGGCACAGAAGATCTGGCCCGCAGGGCGGAGGAGGTTCTGCCCGAGGTAATCGGACTGCGCCGTCAGTTTCACATGAATCCGGAGCTCGGCATGGAGGAGGTCGAGACCGCCGCCGCCGTAGCCGAATACTTGAGGTCTTTGGATCTGGAAGTCGTCGAAGGGGTCGGCGGTACCGGAGTGGTCGGTCTTCTCCGCGGCGCAAAAGGGGGTCCTACGGTGGCTCTTAGGGCCGACATGGACGCCCTGCCGATGGATGAAGATACCGATGCGGAATATGCCTCGCAGGTTTCCGGTAAGATGCACTCATGCGGTCACGATGCCCACACGGCCTGTCTCCTCGGAACCGCCAAAGTACTCGCCACGCTGACCGACGGGGGAGAAAACTTGGCCGGTAACATCAAGTTCTTGTTCCAGCCGGCCGAAGAGGGGCCCGGTGGTGCGGAACCGATGCTGGCCGACGGAGCCTTCGAGAATCCAGCCGTGGACGCGGTATTTGGTCTCCACGTAGACGTCAATCACGACGTCGGCACCGTCGGCGTGAGATACGGCGTGATAACTGCCGCGGCGGATGAGGTCAAGATCGAAGTCATAGGTAAGGGAGGCCACGGAGCGCATCCCGACAAATCGGTGGACAGCGTTGTGGTGGCATCCCACGTGGTCACCGCACTGCAGACGATAGTGAGCCGGGAGATCTCCCCCACCGAATCCGCCGTCATCACGATCGGAAAGATCGAGGGTGGCTACCGCCACAATATCATCGCACCGAAGGTTCAAATGGACGCGACGGTTAGATCCCTGTCCCAGGAGGTTCGGGATGTGCTCCCCGGACGGATAGAGGGAATCATCGACGGTGTGACCAAGGCGATGAGGGCGGAATACACCATAGAATATGATTTCGGTTACCCGCCTTTGGAGAATGATCCAGCTATGGTCGACGTGGTGGCTCAAACTGCCGCGGCTATCCTCGGAGATGACAAAGTCATGACCATAGATGAGCCGAGTATGGGGGCGGAGGATTTCGCCTACTTCGCTCAGGCCGCTCCGGGATGCTTCTTCCGTCTGGGAGTCAAGAACGAAGAGAAAGGGCTGGGCGTCCATCCCAACCACAATCCGAAATTCGATCTGGATGAGGACAGTTTGGCCGTCGGCATGAAGGTAATGGCGGGTTCGGCGCTCAACTATTTGGCCGCGAATTCCCGAGAGTAGACGGAACTCGATAGTAGAGACGACAGTGACTCTGGATCGATCCGGTCCGCGGCCGAAAGACGCTCGTGGACCGGATTCCTGTAGGTATGAAAAGAAGTCCAACAATTCTACGGATGCCGATCCAATTGGCGGGGCCTGTTGTTTGCCTGGGAATCAGCGACCAAGCTGCAGGTATCGGCATTTGCGCCCTCCATCATTCCATGTGTGACGTCGATGAGGATGCTTTGGTGGTTGGAACTGGATTTATGGCGGGCCTAGCCCGACCTATCTGGCCGAGCGCCGGTCTCTTTGGATACCTCGCTTTTTCGCAGGTGGATCGCCCACGATGGGGGAGGAAGAAGGATTTTCATTTGCGGTTACGCGGTTTCCGGATATACTGGTTTTCGGGGGTTGCATTGCCGCTTTGGAAACGGGTACAAAGGATAAGGAAATCAGACCTGGAAATTGGTGCAAAATGTGATCAAGCAAATGTTGATTTTTTATTTCATTTCTCAAGTTACGTCAGGTTTTTTCAAATCAAAACCTCAAACCCAAACTAGCACGGGCGATT
>JAWODQ010000025.1:0-4311 GCA_046483165.1 Bacillota bacterium
CACTATATTGTATCCCTGGCAAAAGCTACCCGAAATTCCCCTAAGATTCGTTACGGCGTCAGCCCTAGGGCTTCATTGCATCTAATGCGAGCCGCACAGGCATTAGCAGCTTTATTCGACGAAATACCTCTGCATGTCCTGAACGACGAGAGCCGTGTTTTCCGGCCTCAAAGCCAAACGAGGTACGGCTCTCGTCGCCAGGGTAAAGGGAGTTCTCCGCGCCAATTCAGTCACCCTTTCACATTTCGTTACCGGCCGCGACTCTCGCGAGCCCGCCTTCTTCATAATTGACACTCCACCATCAAAGATACCACTACAACGATAACCCAACCACCACGACCCAGGCGTCATTGAGCGGCGACAGTACCACGAGCTAACCCGGGAGGGGGACAATTCAATCGCTGAAGATGTCCGGCGGTACTCCGGTGAGTGCAACACGGATAATGCACTCGGGCCTCGAGACTTACAGCCGTATTTGCCCCTCGATGCTCGAATCACACGACACTCTCGGATACCTCTCCAATCTTTTCATCGCCTATCGCCATAATCCCGTACCATACATCTCGTGGAAACGCGATAGCCTCCGCGGGTCTCCATGCATAGGATGCAAATCGCGGGTCGGTCCAATGATTCCGCAGATGCAAATCGCGGGTCGGTCCAATGATTCCGCATCGGAGAATCCTGGGACATCCGGCGACCGCACCGGGGTTAAGCATCCAAATTCACTGCCCGCACGGAGTTTGGAGAACTCACGGCCCATCTGCACTTCGTGTGGTTGCACCCTCGATGCGAAAGCATCACGAGCTCGATTCCAAAGCGCGATATCTTGCTCAACCAATGGGTAAGTGAATAGGATAGATGCGATTGGGGTGAACCTATGCGCTGCCATATCCAGGGGCTGGACTGCCCGATTTGCGCCCGGAAGATCGAAGAAGCCCTGCAGAAAACCGAGGGATTGCAGAACGCGAGGATAAACTTCGCGACATCGACGCTCACCGTACGCGAAGACAAAGTGGATGATGCAGCTGAAGTTATGAGGAGAATCGAGCCCGGTGTGCGCCTTACATCCGCCGGGGCTTACGACCACAGCCACGCATCAAATGCTTCCGAACGCGGCGGACTGCCAAAGCGCGACCTGGTACGGGTGGCTGTCGCGGTGACGGCCTTCGCCCTCGGATGGCTACCGCATCTTTCGCCGTCGCTACCCGACACGCTCGCATCTGTACTCTTTCTAATCGCCTTCGCCGCGGCCGGGTATCCCGTCATTTTGGCGGCATTCCGAAGTCTCGGGCAAAAAGCCTTGCTCGATGAAAACGTTCTAATGACCATCGCCACGGCCGGTGCCCTGGCCCTGGGCGAGTTCGCCGAGGCGGCCGCGGTCATGGTCTTCTTCTCCGTGGGCGAGACCCTTCAGGGAGCGGCGGTACGAAGATCCCGGGCCGCGGTTACTTCACTCATGGAACTGAGACCGGAAATGGCCCGGTTGGCCGACGGAGATGGTGAACTGGTCCCCGTTGAAGGGATTGCCCCCGGCGAAGTAATCATCGTCCACCCTGGCGAACGTGTGCCATTGGACGGGATGATTATCGATGGGGAAACCTCCCTGGATACATCGGCACTGACGGGAGAGTCGGCACCTCGAGCAGCCGCCGTCGGCGACGAAATTCACGCCGGCTCGGTAAACGGCAGTGGTGTCGTCACCGTCGAAGTCACCCGGCCCCACGACAGGTCGGCCGTCGCCCGCATTCTGGATCTGGTCACCGAAGCCGCCGAACACCGGGCACCCGTAGAGAAGTTTCTCACTCGCTTCGCGCGATGGTATACTCCCATGGTCGTGCTGGCGGCCCTGTCTCTGGCGATTCTACCTCCCCTTTTCGTACCGGGGCAAACCTTTGCGGATTGGAGTTACCGCGCCCTTGTGCTGCTTGTAATATCGTGCCCCTGCGCCCTCGTAGTATCGATACCGCTCGGCTATTTCGCGGGCATCGGCCTGGCTTCGAGAAATGGCATCTTGATCAAGGGAGCCGATGTACTCGATACTCTCGTCTCGGTGAAGACCATACTTTTCGACAAGACCGGCACCCTCACCGACGGGCGCATGCAGGTAGAAAGCATCGAAGCGGAACCCGGCTTTAGTGAAGGGGAGATCCTTCGATGGGCGGCGAGGGCCGAGGCCCGATCGAGCCACCCCATCGCCGATGCCATCAATCGCCGTGCCAACCTCGACAATACCACCAAAGGAGCTGGTTTCGAAGAAATCGCGGGCAGAGGAATGATAATGGACTCGCCCGAAGCCACAGTGGCTGTGGGAAACGCAAGATTGATGGAGGGCGAAGGCATCGAGGTGAAGCCCACGGAGGAAACGCAAGTCTTCGTCGCCCTGGACGGGAATCTCGCCGGACGAATAATCCTGGTGGAGAACTACCGAGCCGGGATACGCGAGACTCTCAAGTCCTTACGAGAGGCCGGCATACAAAACATGGTGCTCCTCACCGGAGATAATGACGCGCCGGCCAGACGACTGGCGCACGAGCTGGGCATAGAAAACTATCACTCGGAGCTTCTCCCCGAAGACAAAGTGGACCATCTGCTGCGGGTGCAGGATGAAACGGACCATCCGCTCATGTATGTGGGTGACGGCATAAATGACGCCCCGGTACTGGCCGCGGCCGACGTGGGCGCAGCCCTGGGAGGTCTCGGCTCCGACGCCGCGATCGAGGCGGCCGACCTGGTAATAATGGAAGATAGGTTGGATCGAATCGGTGTGGGTCTCGACGTTGCCAAAAGAACAAGGCAAAAGGTAATCCAAAACACCGCAGGAGCCCTGGGATTGAAGGGGGCTTTCCTGATCCTCGGAGCCGTCGGCCTGGCGGGGATTTGGGCGGCGGTATTCGCCGACGTCGGGGTTGCCCTCCTGGCCGTCATCAATTCCGCCAGTCTCTTGCGCGCGAGGGTCGGCAATTGAGGCAACTTGTGTCACCCGGAGATCATCGCGCGGGTGGCGGCTGGGAAGACGTGGTGGCACCCGGGTCATCCGTCGTAGTCCGGAAACTTGATTTAGATGGGAGATCGCGGATCGAATACCCGGCGACGGTACGGGACAGAAGCCCCCACCGCCTGGTACTCTCGGCGAGATGGACGCACACGGGAGATTTCGGCGATTTCACCATCTCCGCGGGCGCGCCCGTCCTAGAATACTTCCACTCCGAGCTTTGGTACGGAGTTATTCGCTTGATGGATTTCGACCGAGAACTCCAGGGATGGTACTGCGACATATGTGTGCCTCCGCGAGTTAATGAATCCCGCGAGGGCATCACCGTCGAATACGTAGATCTGGATCTCGATATATTCGTCTCCCCCCAAGGAGAGATCCAATTTCGAGACTACGAACAGTTTGAGCAGAGGACGCTCCCAGGCATCGGACGCACCGCCCGATGGCAATGTGGCCGGGCGGTGCGTCACCTCATTTCGGTCGTGCGGCGCGGCCTGGACCCCTTCTCAGATTTGAATTCCCGGCCCTCCGAAGACTCCTTCGGCCAACCGGGTCAGACGTCTCTTTGACAAATCGCGGCCGAAATGCGCGGTGATTTCGCGTTCCAGCGTCACGGGTTCGCTGCCCCACGCCAAAAGTCCGCTGTCTTCGAGGAGGTCATACCGGCCCCAGGGAGCTTCGAGCTCACCCTCGTCGGAATACACCACCACCGATTGCAGGCCCTCGACGATATCCACCACGCGGAACAGGGAACGGTACACTCGGTTTATGTCAAATATTGCGTCGGCCAAACCGCGACGATGATATTCTATCCGGTAGGGGTCTGGGATCAGTCCGAACATGTTCTTAAGCGCGAGACTCCAATCCCCGTCATCGGATGCGGGTACCTTCATCCTCGCCAGGTTGATCAAGGTGACCTCAGGGCGTACTGCGTAAAGTGCCCGGGGCACGACGGATGTCAATTCCGCAAACTTGAGGGATCCGAAGCGTCCCGTCACGGCCTGTTCCACCACACCCGGTGGCAATCCAGCGTCGCGCACCGGCGATCTCTGGATCCTCGGGGATCATCGGCTGCTGTGCGGAGACAGCACCAGCGAGACGGATGTCCGCCGCCTGATGAACGGCGAGCGCGCGATCCTGTTCGCGACCGATCCGCCGTATCTCGTGGATTACGACGGCTCGAACCACCCGACGCGCAACAAGGACTGGAGCCAGAGCTATGGCACCACCTGGGATGACAGCAGCCAAGGCGCGGAACTCTACGACGGCTTCATCGCCGCGGCCGTCGCCGAAGCGATCACCGAGGACGCCGCCTGGTA